>NZ_JAUSYQ010000002.1:8040477-8349116 GCF_030816965.1 Streptomyces canus | reverse complement strand
CGGCGAGGCGCAACTCCCATACGGAGATGGGGCCGTGGGCGCCGGGGTGGGCGGCGGCCTCGTCGAGGGCCTGGTCGAGCCAGGTGCGGGCGGCTTCGCCGAGGCGTTCGGAGACGTGGCTGTGGAGGTCGTGCAGCGGGGTCCGGGCGAGGGTGGTGCCCTGGGTGTCCGCCGGGGAGGTTGCCTGGTGGGCATGGGAGTGGGTCATGGGGTGCTTCCTTGTGAGAGCGCCACTGCCTGACGGAGGAACGGGAGGGAGAGTTCGGCGAAGTGGGGGCCCGCGTGGGAGTGGCGAGGCAGTTCGACGACCGTCAGGCCCTGGTAGCCGGTGTCGGCCAGGGCGGCCAGGACGGGCGGGAAGTCGATGTCGCCGTCACCGAAGGGGAGGTGTTCGTGGACGCCCCGGCGCATGTCCTCGATCTGGACGTGGCGCAGCCAGGGGCCCGCGGCGTGCACGCACTCGGCGGGCGACAGGGGTTCGAGGCACTGGCAGTGGCCGATGTCGAGGGTCAGTCCGAGGGCCGCCGGGTCGCCGAGCGTGGTGCGGAGGTGGTGGAAGTCGGCGAGGGTGGCGAGGAGGTGACCCGGTTCGGGCTCGATGGCGAGGGGGATGCCGGCGGTGGCGGCGGTGTCGAGGACGGGGGTGAGTGTCCCGGCCAGCCGTTTCCACGCCGTGTCCGGGTCCGTGCCCGGCGGGGTGACGCCGCTGAAGCAGTGCACGGCGTGCGCGCCGAGGTCGGCGGCGACCTGGACGGCCCGGACCAGCAGGTCGACGCGGCGGGCGCGGTCGTCCGGGTCGGGGTCGAGCAGCGAGGGGCCGTGTTTGCGGCGTGGGTCGAGCACATAGCGGGCGCCCGTCTCGATGGTGACCGTCAGTCCGAGCGCGTCCAGGCGGTGGGCGAGGCGGCGGGTGCGGGCGGCCAGGTCGGGGGCGAGGGGGTCCAGGTGCATGTGGTCGAGAGTCAGACCGACACCGTCGTAGCCGAGGTCGGCGAGCAGGGTGAGGGCGTCGTCGAGACGGAGGTCGGCGAGACCGTTGGTGCCGTAGCCGAAGCGGAGCGGGGTGGGGTCGGGGGCTGGGGCGGGGCGGGGTGAAGCGAGGGGGGCGGTCATGGTGCCGTTGGCGCCAGGAGCGGGCCGGGGCGGAGCAACTGGGGCAGTCGTGTCGCCGCCGGAGCCGGCAACGGGCCGGGGCCGGACAACGGGGTCAGCCATGCCTGCACCACGGCCCCGAGGGGGCCGGGGCTGAGACGGAGCAATGGGGCCGGTCATGTCGTCGCCTGGGCCCGGAATGGGTCGGCGCGGCGAGAGGGGGTCGGTCATGTGACACTCACCTTCCTCGCGAAGCGTCCGGCCAGGGGGCCGAGGGCGGTCGTGAGCAGGGCCGTGACGGTCGCGCCCTTCGCACCCGAGCGGGCAGTGAGGGCGGCCTGGAGGGGGATCGTGGCTCTGATGCCGGCGGTGACGGCTCGTTGGGTGAGCGGGGGTGAGGGGTTGAGGGCGGCGTGGAGGTAGGGGCGGGCGGCAGTGGCCGCGTAGGTGGCGGCGAGGGCGAGGCGCAGGGCCGCGTGTGCGCCGAGGGGGTCGAGGCCGGGCGGGGGCATGTGCGCGCCGGTCTGCCGCGGGGGGCGTGACAGGCGGGACATGGCTGCGGCGGCCAGGTCCGCCGGCCGGCGCGATCCGGTACCGCGTCGGCTTCCGTCGATCCGGTCCGTCGGGAGCGAACGCTGTCGGATCACCGCCCGCGTCAGTGCGGCAGTCACGGCGAGCGCTGCGAAGGGGGCCAGGGGCGAGCCGCCCTGGGCCTCGCGGCGGGAGACGGTGGTGACGGCGAGGGTGTGGGCGCCGA
Source organism: Streptomyces canus (assembly GCF_030816965.1). Taxonomy (NCBI): domain Bacteria; kingdom Bacillati; phylum Actinomycetota; class Actinomycetes; order Kitasatosporales; family Streptomycetaceae; genus Streptomyces; species Streptomyces canus. The sequence goes on along the minus strand of NZ_JAUSYQ010000002.1, from coordinate 8,347,267 downwards.
GCAGGGCGGCGGAGGGCAGGGCCTGCCGGATGCCGAGGAGAGCAGCCGACTGCCAGGTCCTACGGGTGCCGGGGTGAGCAGCGCCGAGGTGAGCAGCGGAGGTCAGGGCCCGCCGGATGCCGTGCACGGCGCCGGGAACGGCTGCCGCCCTCAAGGCCGCCCGAGGCTCGTCGGCGACGGCCGTAGCCCACGCTCGGCACGCTCCGACCTTCCGGCTCACGCCGTCCACGCCGGCCCTGGGGGCCAACGGGCTTGCCCCACCTCTCCGGCCCACAACGCCGGCCCCCGCTGTCGCCGCCGCACCGAGCAGCAGGTCCAGCCCTCGTGCCGTCGCCATGGCGACCGGTCCTGCCGGGGTGTTCTTCAGGGCGAGGTCGTACGCCCAGACCGTGGCCGTGAGGGGGACCGCGACCGTGAGGGCGGGGCGGCCCGCGCAGGCCGCCAGCGAGAGGCCCGCGCCGGTGAGGGCGCAGGCCGCGCCGAGGGCTGCCGCGGGGCGGACTCGGCCGGAAGGGAGGGGGCGGTGAGGGCGTTCCACAGCGTCCACGTCGCGGTCGGCCCAGTCGTTGAGGGCCATGCCGGCCTCGTAGAGACAGACGGAGGAGGCGATCGCGAGGAGAGTCCGGGCACTGGGGCGTGCGGAGACTGCCGCCGCTCCGGCCAGGGCATCGCCGGGGACGGTGAACAGGGCGGGCAGGCGCAGGAGTTCGGCCCAGGCGCGGGCGCGGTCGGGGCGGCTGGTGTGCGTACGGCTCGGTGGTGCGGTGAGCGGTGAAGGCTCCTTGAGCGAGGGCGTGGTGGGGGTCGCCGTCGTCTCGCCCGTGCCCTTGGACACGCGCTCCGGTGCCACGGCTCTGCTCGTCCTCACCACTGCTCCCCCGAACGATCGGCCGGCTCGCCGGCAAGGCCGCCACTGTCGACCGAACTGGAGACGCCGCCATCGCCGCCACCGCCGGAGTCGCCCGCGCTGCCCCCGCCACTCCCGACGTCCGCACCGTCCGCTCCCTCCGCGACCGGACCGTCAGCAAAGCCACCACCCCGCTGCCCGCCCCCTGAGCGCTCTTCCCGCAGCCGCTCCGCGAACCCCACCAGCCGCCCGTACTGCTCCCCCAGCGCCGAGGGCCCCTGCCCCACCGGGTCCTTGAAGTAGAAGCCCAGTTCGCTCAGTGGGCCGGACAGGCCCCTCTCCTGCGCGCGGGCGGCCAGACGCGCCAGGTCGAGTACGAGAGGTGCGGCCAGGGAGGAGTCGCAGCCCTGCCAAGTGGTCTGGAGGACCATGCGGGTGCCGAGGAATCCGTCGAAGGCGATGTGGTCCCAGGCGGTCTTCCAGTCGCCGAGGGCGGGGACGTCGTCGATGTGGACCTCGCCCTCCGGGGTGGTGCCGAGGGTGTCGGCCAGGACGCGCTCCTTACCGGCGTTCTTCGCCGCGGCGGCCGACGGGTCGGCGAGGGAGGCTCCGTCGCCGCCGCCGAGGAGATTGGTGCCGGACCAGGCCCGGACCGTCAGGGCACGCTGGGTGAACATCGGGCCCAGGACGGACCGGAGCAGGGTCTGGCCGGTCTTGCCGTCGCGACCCGCGAACGGAAGACCCAAGGACTCGGCCTGCTGCCTCAGCAAAGGATGGTGCAGGCCGGTCGAGGGGGTGAAGTTCACATACGCGCAGCCCGCGCGCAGGGCTGCCGCCGCGTACAGGGAGCTCGGAGGCAGGGCGTCGCCGGTGGGTGCGGGCTCGGTGGAGGCCACGTTCACCACCACCGCGCGCGAGAGCCGACACCGTCGTACGAAGGACCGTATGTCCGCGGCGAAGGCTGCGATCAGGTCGTCGTCGGACCTCGTGTCGCCGGGAAGTGGGCCGCCGGGCCTGATCTCCCGTTCCGCGGCGGCGAGTTCGGCGCTCACCGCTGTCGGCAGGCCGTGGGGCAGGACACCGCCCGCCGCCAGGGCCTCCGCCCGTTTGGGCAAGGGGCAGTCCAGCGTGTCGTGGCCGCCGAAGACCAGAGAGGACAAGGCCGGCAGACCGCTTTCGGTGAAGGGTGGTGTCTCGGTGAGCAGGCCCGTCGGCGGGTGCAGGCCCGCCGTCATGGCGGCGCAGCCCGCGACGACCGTCGTGGCGACGGAACCGCGGGCCCCGATCAGCCAGACGCCGACGCGCGGTGTGGAATCGGACGCGGACATGGCAGCCTCCTTGCCGAGCACATGGGTGCGCAGACCCTGCGACGAAGGGATGGACGACGAAGGGGTGAAGACGGCGGGCGGGAGTCCGGCGTCCCCCGCCCGCCGCCGCTCAATCGCCCTTGACGAGCAGTTCCTTGATCCGGATGTCGCGGAACGACACCTGGTCGTCGGCTCCGTGGTTCTGGATGCCGACATGCCCGTCACGCAGGCTCCGGGCCGGATCGGTGTTGGTGAAATCGTTGATCTTCACGCCGTTGAGCCAGACGCGGAGGCGTTCGCCCTCCACGCGGATCTCGTACGTGTTCCACTCCCCCGGCGGGTTCAGCGCACGGTCACGCTTCTCGAGGTCGGCGGAGCGGAAGCCGTAGACGGACCCCGTGGTCTTCTCGGGTACGTCGGTGGCGTCGATCTGGATCTCGTAGCCGTTGTCCACCGCGGACCAGGGGTCGTCCGAGGGCGGGAAGCCCACGAACACACCCGAGTTGTCGTCACCGGAGGCGCCGGCCATCTTCCAGTCGAGCTTCAGGGAGTAGGCCCCGAAGCTCTGACCGGCGTACCAGAGCATCCCCATACCGCCGGACGAGGTGAGCGTGCCGTCGTCGGACCGGGTGAAGGAGCCCGGACCCGCCTGTTGCCAGGCGTCCAGTGACTCGGCCGTGCCGTCGAAGAGCGGACGGTAGCCGTTCTCCGGCCGGCAGTCGGCCTGGGCCTCGCCGATCGCATAGCGAATGCCGCCCAGCACATGGCCGCGGAACGCCGGGTCCGCGTACGACTCCTTCGTGTGGCCGAGGCCGGTGTAGAAGGCACGGCCGCCCTGGTAGTCCTGGCACCAGGCGATCGGATGGTCGCCGTTCATGGTGCCGCCGGTGTACGACGACTCGTCGAGCGAGGCGAGGACGTGGGCACGGTCACGGGGATTGGAGCGGTAGTTGTACCACTCGTCGGTCCGGTTCCACGTCGGAGGCAGCCCCGACATGGACGGGTGGGCCCGGTCCTCGGCCACCACCGTGGCCGGCTGGATCGCCGGGTGCGACTGGAAGTAGGCGCCGGCGAGGCCGCCGTAGAACGCCCAGTCGTACTCGGTGTCGGCGGCCGCGTGGATACCGACGTATCCGCCGCCGTGCCGGATGTAGCCCTCGAAGGCCCGCTGTTGGGTGGGGTCGAGGACGTCTCCGGTGGTGGAGAGGAACACGACCGCGTCGTACCGGCGCAGGTTGCGCGAGGTGAACGCGTTCGCGTCCTCGGTGGCGTCGACCGTGAAGCCGCCGGTCTCACCGAGCTGCTTCACCGCGGCGACACCGTCGGGAATGGAGTCGTGCCGGAAGCCGGCCGTCTTGGAGAAGACCAGCACCCGTTCGGCGTCCGGGGAGTGCGACGCGGCGGGTTCTGACACGCAGCCGAGGAGCAGGGCGGCTCCCACAACGGCCGTCGTCCATCGTCCGGTTGTGTTCATACGAGCCCCTCCTTTCAGCCGGTCGTGAAGGTGAAGTCGTCCACGTCGAACAGGGCGCCGGTGCCGCTCCCCTTGAAGACCAGGTAGAGCGTGGTGGTGCCCCTGGGCGCGCGGGACAGGTTGGCGGTGACGTCCTGGAAGGTCTCCCAGCCGCCGGTCACCGGTACGGCCGCCGTGCCGAGCAGGGTGCCGGTCGCGGACCCCGCGCGGATCTCGAGGGTGCCTCCGGTGCCGCCCGAGGAGACGCGTGCGGTGAGCGACTTGGCGTTGCTCAGGACGTACGGTGTGAAGGCGATCCAGTCGCCGTTGTTGATGTCGCCGACCGTGTTGCCGCCGTGTGCCGTGTCCTTGGCGATGACCGAGACGCCGGAGCCGGTGCCGAAGTGCTCGGCCTGGCGGTGCCTGGGCTGCAGGACGCTCTGGTCGTGGGTGGTCAGCGGGGCCTGGCCGCCGCCACCGTTGTCGGTGTACTCGGCGTCCATCACACCGAAGATGTTGGCGTCCTCGTCGTGACCGCCGTCGGCGCTGGTCTGGATGGTGCCGGTGCAGCCGTTGGCGGAGGTCACGGGGTGGCCGTGGCTGTCGTGGCCGAGGACGAAGGTGACCTTGACCTTGGTGCAGTCGATGGACCGGCCGTCCTCGGGGTCACTCACCCGCACCTTGAACGGGATCGCGTCACCGAAGCTGAACAGCCGGCCGTCCTGCGGGAGTTCGAGCGTCACCTTGGGCGCGGTGTTCCCGACGACGATCTGCACGCTGGCGCTGCCGGTGCGGCCGCTCGCGTCCTTCGCGGTCAGGGTCGCCGTGTAGGTGCCGTTCTTCTTGTACGTGTGGGTCGGGTTCGCCGCCGTGGACGTGGCGCCGTCGCCGAAGTCCCAGCTGTAGGTGAGGGCGTCGCCGTCCTGGTCGCTGGTGCCCTCGGAGGAGAACCGGACTCGCAGGGGTGCCTGTCCTGACGTACGGTCGGCCGCGGCCTGTGCGACCGGGGAGTGGCCGTCGGTGGCGTTCTCGATGCGGTACAGGGCGGAGTTCTCGTCGCCGCCGAACCAGGAGACTCCGTAGTCGAGGACGTACAGTGCGCCGTCGGGACCGAAGGCCATGTCCATCACCTGGGTGCCGGTCCACGGGATGTCGTTGATCGACTGGACGGTGCCGTTGTCGTCGCTGGTGATCCGCTTGATCCAGCGGCGGCCGAACTCCCCGGCGAAGAAGTCGCCGTCGTAGGCCTCGGGGAACTTCACGGGTGAGTCGAGCGCGGGGTCGTAGTGGTAGACCGGGCCGCCCATCGGGGACTCGGAGCCGGTGCCGAACTCGGGTACCGATCCGTTGTCGTAGGGGATCCAGGCGGCCTGCGCCGGGGGAAGGTCGGTGAGGCCGGTGTTGTGCGGGGAGTTGTTCTTCGGCGCGGAGCAGTCGAAGGCGGCGCCCGAGGTGCCGGTCGCGAAGTCGTAGTCCACATAGGCGTCGTTGTCGCCCGTGCAGTACGGCCAGCCGAAGTTGCCGGGGCCGGTCACGCGCGCGAACTCGACCTGGCCGGCGGGGCCTCGGGCCGGGTCGGCGGCGCCCGCGTCGGGGCCGTAGTCGCCGACGTACACGATCCCCGTCTGCTTGTCGACGCTGAAGCGGAACGGGTTGCGGAAGCCCATGGCGTAGATCTCGGGCCGGGTCCTGTCCGTGCCGGGCGCGAAGAGGTTGCCGTCGGGGATGGCGTACGAGCCGTCGGCGTTGACCTTGATGCGCAGGATCTTGCCGCGCAGGTCGTTGGTGTTGCCGGCGGTGCGCTGGGCGTCGAAGGCCGGGTTGCGGTTGGCGCGTTCGTCGATGGGCGTGAACCCGTCCGACTGGAAGGGATTGGAGTCGTCGCCCGTCGACAGGTAGAGGTTGCCGGCCGCGTCGAAGTCGATGTCGCCGCCGACGTGGCAGCAGATGCCGCGGCTGGCGGGGATGTCGATGATCTTCGTCTCGCTGGCGGCGTCGAGGGTGCCGTCGGTCTTCAGGACGAACCGGGAGAGCCGGTTGACGCCGTCGAAGGGTGCGAAGTCGGCCGCGGTGCCGGTCTCGGGGGCGTCACCCGCCGGGGTGTTCAACGGGGGTGCGTAGTAGAGGTAGATGAAGCGGTTGGTGGTGAACTGCGGGTCCACGCCGACGCCTTGGAGGCCTTCCTCGTCGTGGGAGTAGACGTCGAGCTTTCCGGCGAGCCGGGTGGTGCCGGCCGCGTCGGTGATGCGGAGTTCGCCGTCGCGGGAGGTGTGCAGGACCGAGCGGTCCGGGAGGACGGCGAGCGACATGGGCTCCCCGACCTCCGGCTCGCCCTTGGCGAGGGTGACCTGCTGGAAGTCCTCGGCGGCGGCCTGAGCGGCTCCCGGCTCGGCGACGGCTGCGCCTGCCTGGGGAGCGGCGAGGGTGAGGGAGGCGCCGGCCAGCAGGAAGCCGGTGAGCAGGGCCGCCGCTCTGCGCCAGGGGGCGCGTCGTCTGTGGGTCTCGATTCTGCCGGTTGTGGTGGTGCGGTCTTTCCCGTGCACGGATGCCTCCAGAAAGGGGCCGGTCGTACGGGTGGGTGCGGGTGCGCCGGGATGCGCCGTCATCCCGGAACTGACCAGTGCGGCTTACTCGTTGCCGCCGAACGCCGCGTCGAACGAGGCCGACGGCGGCTCGAAGTCGTACGCCTTCAGTCGGTTCAGTGCCTCCGGAGCGCCCTGGAGCCGGTCCATGCCGGCGTCCTCCCACTCGACCGAGATCGGGCCCTGGTAGTCGATGGAGCGCAGCATGCGGAAGACGTCCTCCCAGGGGACGTCGCCGTGCCCGGCGGAGACGAAGTCCCAGCCGCGGCGCGGGTCGCCCCAGGGCAGGTGGGAGCCGAGGCGGCCGTTGCGGCCGTCGAGGCGTTTGCGGGCTTCCTTGCAGTCGACGTGGTAGATCCGGTCGCGGAAGTCCCACAGGAAGTTGACCGGGTCGAGGTCCTGCCACACGAAGTGGGAGGGGTCGAAGTTGAGGCCGAAGGCCGCCCGGCCGCCGACTGCCTCCACCGCGCGCTGTGTTGTCCAGTAGTCGTAGGCGATCTCGCTCGGGTGGACCTCGTGGGCGAACCGCACGCCCTCCGCGTCGAAGACGTCGAGGATCGGGTTCCAGCGCTCGGCGAAGTCCTCGTAGCCGCGGTCGATCATCGACTCGGGGGCGGGCGGGAACATGGCGACCAGGTGCCAGATGGCGGAGCCGGTGAAGCCGATGACGGTGTCGACGCCGAAGGCGCGTGCGGCCCGCGCGGTGTCCTTCATACGGTTCGCGGCCCGCTGCCGCACCCCTTCCGGGTCGCCGTCGGCCCACACCTCGCCCGGCAGGATGGCCTGGTGGCGTTCGTCGATGATGGCGTCGCAGACGGCCTGGCCGACCAGGTGGTTGGAGATCGCCCAGCACTTGAGGCCGTACTTGTCGAGCAGCGCGTGCCGGGAGTCCAGGTACGACGGATCCGCGAGCGCCTTGTCGACCTCGAAGTGATCGCCCCAGCAGGCGAGTTCGAGTCCGTCGTAGCCGAAGTCGCGGGCGAGGCGGCAGACCTCTTCGAGGGGGAGGTCGGCCCACTGGCCGGTGAAGAGCGTGAACTGACGCGGCATCTTTTTCGGAGCCTCCTCAGACGGCTATCGGGGTGTAGACGGAGTTCTTCTCGGCGCTCTCCTCCACGGCCGCGAGCACCCGCTGGACCTGGAGCCCGTCGGCGAAGGAGGGTTCGGGGCGGCGGCCCTCGGCGATCGCGTGGACGAGGTCGCGGGCCTGGTGGACGAAGGTGTGCTCGTAGCCGAGGCCGTGGCCGGGCGGCCACCAGGCGTCCAGGTAGGGATGGTCGGGCTCGGTGACGAGGATGCGGCGGAAACCGGCGTGCGCCGCGGGTTCCGTGCCGTCGTGGTAGGAGAGTTCGTTGAGGCGTTCCAGGTCGAAGGCCAACGAGCCGCGTTCGCCGTTGAGTTCGATGCGCAGGGAGTTCTTGCGGCCGGTGGCGTACCGGGTGGCCTCGAAGGAGGCGAGGGCGCCGGAGGTGAAGCGGCCGGTGAACAGGGCCGCGTCGTCCACCGTGACCTGCCCGGTCCCGGTCCCGGAGACGGCGGACAGGCCTGTGACGGCGCCGCCGGTCAGCGGGCGCTCCCGAACGAAGGTCTCGGTCAGCGCGGAGACTCCGGCCAGTGTCTCTCCCGCCAGGTACTGGGCGAGGTCGACGATGTGCGCGCCCAGGTCGCCGAGCGAACCCGAGCCTGCCTGCTCCCGGCGCAGCCGCCAGGTCAGGGGGAACTCCGGGTCCACGAGCCAGTCCTGGAGGTAGGACACCCGCACGTGCCGCAGTGTGCCGAGCCGTCCTTCCGCCACCATCCGGCGGGCCAGCGCGGTGGCGGGCACCCGGCGGTAGTTGAAGCCGACCATCGCGAACTGACCCCGGCCGAAGGCCTCTTCGGCCGCCCGGGTCATCACCTGGGCCTCCTCGACGGTGTTGGCGAGGGGCTTCTCGCACAGCACGTGCTTTCCGGCGGCGAGCGCGGCGACGGCGATCTCGGCATGGCTGTCGCCGGGGGTGCAGATGTCGACGAGGTCGACGTCGTCCCGCTCGATCAGGGCCCGCCAGTCGGTCTCGGCGGCCGCCCAGCCGTGCCGGTCGGCTGCCCGGCGCACGGCGTCCGCGTCCCGTCCGCAGATCGCGGCGAGCACCGGGCGGCGGGGCAGGTCGAAGACGCGTCCTACGGTCCGCCAGCCCTGGGAGTGGGCGGCGCCCATGAAGGCGTAGCCGACCATGCCGACCCGGAGCGGCGGCACCTCGGCCTCTTCTGACTGCTGCGGCTGTGCCATGCGCGATGTCCTCCTCGTCGTCGTGGCGCGGTGGGGGGTGCAGCCCGGTCCGTCGACGAACCGGGCTCCTGGGACCTGCCGTTCGGGTCGGCCGGGCGGGGGCGCACCGCTGCTCGCGGCCGGCCCGGTCGGTAAGCCAGGCCCCGGATCGGGACGCCTCACTTGAAGCCGGTGGACATGTACTGGTCGACGTTGGTCTTGTCGACGACGGCCGAGTAGAGGGTGAGCGAGGCCGGGATCTCGAACTCGGAGAGGCCGCTGATGCCCTTGGACTGGCCGAGGGCGCGGGCGAGGTCGATCGCGGAGGCGGCCATGGTCGGCGGGTAGAGGACGGTCGCCTTGAGGACGCCGTTGTCCTGCTTGATGGCCTGGAACGCGGACAGGGCGCCCGCGCCGCCGACCATCAGGAAGTCGTCGCGGCCGGCCTGGTCGATGGCGCGCAGCGCGCCCACGCCCTGGTCGTCGTCGTGGTTCCACACCGCGTCGAAGCTGGACTGGGCCTGCAGGAGCTGGGCCATCTTGGCCTGCCCGGACTCCACCGTGAACTCGGCGGCCTGGCGGGCCACCTTCCTGACGTTGGGATAGTTCTTCAGGGCGTCGTCGAAGCCCTTGGTGCGCTGCTTGGTGAGTTCGAGGTTGTCGAGTCCGGCCAGTTCGATGACCTTGGCGTTCGACTTTCCCTTGAGCTTCTCGCCGATGTAGTGGCCGGCGTTGAGGCCCATGCCGTAGTTGTCGCCGCCTATCCAACAGCGGTACGCCTGCGGGGTGTTGAAGATGCGGTCGAGGTTGACGACCGGGATCCCGGCGCGCATCGCCTTGAGGCCGACCTGGGTGAGGGCCTTGCCGTCGGCGGGCAGCACCACCAGGACGTCGACCTTCTTGTTGATCAGGGTCTCGATCTGGCCGATCTGCTGGGCGGTGTCGTTGGAGCCCTCGGTGATCTCCAGGGTGACGTCGGAGTACTTCTTCGCCCGGTTCTTGGCGTTGTCGTTGATGGCGTTGAGCCAGCCGTGGTCGGCCTGCGGTCCGGCGAAGCCGATGGTGACCGGCTTGCCGGACGACTCGGCGGCGGCCGGCTGGTCGTTCGCGGCCGGTTCGTCGTCGCTGGAGTCGTTGCTGGTGCAACCTGCGAGGAGGGCACCGGCCCCGACGGCGGCGGTCCCGAAGAGCAGCCCTCTGCGACTGGTGAAGCGGCTCGTGTGCTGTGGCATGGCGGTGAACCCTTTCCTCAGGTCGTGCTTGCGGTACGGCGCTGGACCAGCACGGCGGCGACGATGATCGCGCCCTTGGCGATCTGCTGGACGTCGCTCTGCAGGTTGTTCAGGGCGAAGATGTTGGTGATCGTGGTGAAGATCAGGACACCGAGCACGGAGCCGGTGATGGTGCCGCGGCCCCCGCTGAGCAGGGTGCCGCCGATGATCGCGGCGGCGATGGCGTCGAGCTCGTAGAGGTTGCCGTTGGTGTTCTGGCCGGAGCCGGACAGGATGATCAGCAGGAAGGCGGCGATGCCGCAGCACAGTCCTGACAGCAGGTAGAGGTAGAGGCGCTGACGGCGGACGTCGATGCCGGCGAGCCGGGCGGCCTCGGCGTTGCCGCCGACGGCGACCGTGCGGCGGCCGAAGGTGGTGCGGTTCAGCACCAGCCAGCCGATGATCGTCACGACCGCGAAGACGAGGACCAGCGGAGGGATGCCGAGGACATACGCGTCGCGCTCTCCGAGATCCAGCACGCTGTCGATCGAGACGATCTGCGTCCTGCCGTCGGTGATCTGCAGGGCGAGTCCACGGGCCGAGGCGAGCATGGCGAGCGTGGCGATGAACGGGACCATCCCGCCGTACGCGATGAGCAGTCCGTTGACCAGGCCGCAGCCGACTCCGACGATCACCGCGGTGAAGAGGATGCCCGCGAAGCCGTACTCCTGGGTGGCGACGGTGGTGGCCCACACCGAGGCGAGGGCGACGATCGCGCCGACGGACAGGTCGATGCCGCCGGAGGTGATGACGAAGGTCATGCCGACGGTGACGACACCGATCACCGAGGCCTGGGTGAGGACGAGTTGGAGGTTGCGGGTGTCGAGGAACTCGTCGGGCTTGGTGATGCCGCCGATGAGGATCAGTACGGCGAGCACGCCGAGGAGGGAGAGGGTGCGGACGTCGGCGCGGGCGAACACCCCTCGCCACGCGAACGATTCGCTCGCCGGAGGCACTTTGTCGGCGCTTCCCCTGGGCGGGGACACATGTTGCGTCATGACGCCGGGCTTCCTTCCATGACGAGGTCGAGTACACGGTGTTCGTCGAGCTCACGGGCGGGCGCCGTATGCACGACACGGCCCTCGCGGAGCACCAGGACGCGGTCGGCGAGGCCGAGCACCTCGGGGACCTCGCTGGAGACCAGCAGCACGGCCAGGCCTTCGTCGGCCAGTCGGCGAACGACCGCGTACAGCTCGGCGCGGGCGCCGACGTCGACGCCCCGGGTGGGTTCGTCGAGCAGCAGGACCCGGCAGCCGCGCAGCAGCCAGCGGGCCAGGACCGCTTTTTGCTGGTTGCCGCCGGACAGGGTGCGGATCGGCACGGAGGGGTTGTCGGGCCGCAACGACAGTTCGCGGGTCGCCGCCCGGGCCGCGCCGAGTTCGGCGGCCCGGTCGATCCAACCGGCCCTGGAGAAGCGGGACATGGAGGAGACGGAGACGTTGCGGGTGACCGACTCCAGCATCAGCAGGGCCTGCGCCTTGCGCTCCTCGGGGGCCAGTCCGATCCCGGCGCGGACGGCTGCTCGCACACTTCCCGGCTTCAACGCCTTGTCGTCCACGAGGACTTGACCGGTGGTGGGCTTCCGGGCGCCGTAGACCGTCTCCAGGATCTCGGAGCGTCCCGATCCGACGAGTCCGGCGAGGCCGACGATCTCTCCGGGGCGGACCACGAGGTCGAGGGGTTCGAACTCGCCCTGTCTGCTGAGCCCTCGGACTTCGAGCAGCGGCCTCTCGCCCTTCCCGGGAGCCGTCGGCCGGTCCGGAAAGACGTACTCGACGTTGCGGCCCGTCATCAGCGCCACGACCTCTCGCGTCGGCGTCGATTTCGCGGGCAGTCCGACGGCGACGGCCCGGCCGTCCTTGAGGACGGTCACCCGGTCCCCGATCCGCCGGATCTCCTCCAGGCGGTGGGAGATGTAGACGACGGCGACGCCCTCGGCGGTGAGGTCGCCGACGATCCGGAAGAGGTTGTCGACCTCGTCCGGGTCGAGGGCGGCGGACGGTTCGTCCATCACGATCAGCCGTACGTCGTGGGAGAGGGCTCGCGCCATGGACACGATCTGCTGCTGTGCCGCCGGCAACTCCCCGACCAGGCGCGCCGGATCGATCTCCGGGTGCCCGAGGCGTCGTAGCAGTGCGGCTGTCGACCGACGAGCCGCCTTGCCCCGTACGACGAACCCCGCGGCCGTGGGTTCGTGGCCGAGGTGGACGTTCTCGGCCACGGACAGGTGCTCCACCAGGTCGAGTTCCTGGTAGATGGTGGCGATGCCGAGGCGCATGGCGGCGATCGGCGAGCGGAGCGTGACCTCCTCGCCGCGCCAGCGCAGGCGGCCGGTGTCGGGCTGGTGGGCGCCGGCCAGCACCTTGATGAGGGTGGACTTCCCGGCCCCGTTCTGGCCGAGCAGACAGTGCACTTCGCCGGCCTGGACATCGAGGTCCACGCCGTCGAGGGCCCGGACTCCGGGGAACGACTTGGTGATGCCGGACATGCTGAGCAGCGGTGGTTCTGGTGCCATGAGGTCCCCTTGGCGGGCGTGCGGGCCGGTTTCAGGGCAGGGCGAAGCAGGAGCGCTGTGCTGGAGGGGCGTGTCAGAAGGTGCCGTGGCGGACAGTGCCGTACCGAGAAGTGGCTTACGCGGGTGAGAACAGGTGGTCGCTGATGAGCCGGGCCGCGCCGATGACTCCGGCGGTGGGTCCCAACTCCCCCAGAACGATGGGCAGGTTGCCGGTCGCCAGCGGCAGTGACTGGCGGTAGACCTGGGTGCGGATCGCGGCGAGCAGGGTGTGGCCGAGGCCGGTCACCCCGCCGCCGATCACCACCAGGCCCGGGTTGAAGAAACTGACCAGTCCGGCGATGACCTGGCCGGTCCGGTTGCCTCCCTCACGGATCAGGTCGAGGGCGGTGGCGTCACCGGCGGCAGCGGCGGCGGCGACGTGGACCGCGGTCAGACTGCCGTTCGCCGCGAGGCGTGCGGCGAGTTCCTCGGAGCGCCCCTGCTCGACCGCCTCCACGGCGTCCCGGGCGAGGGCGGCCCCGCTGAAGTGGGCTTCCAGGCAGCCCCGGTTGCCGCAGGCGCACGGGCGTCCGTCGGGCACGGCCTGGATGTGCCCGATGTCGCCCGCGCTGCCCGTCACCCCGCGGTGGACCTCACCGCCGGCGACGATGCCGCAGCCGATGCCGGTGCCGATCTTCACGCAGAGGAAGTCGCCCACGGAGTGTGCGACGCCCGCGTGCATCTCCCCCATCGCCATCAGGTTCACGTCGTTGTCGACCATGACCGGACAGCCGAGTTCCTGGCTGAGCGCCTCCCGTACGGGGAAGCCGTCCCAGCCCGGCATGATCGGCGGAGCCACCGGTACGCCCTCGGGGAAGCGGACCGGTCCCGGGACGCCGATGCCGGCGCCGTCGAAACCCTCCGCGAGCCCCGAGGCCCTCAACTTCGCGGCCATGGACAGGACTTGCTCGAAGACCGCGACCGGGCCCTCGCGGACGTCCATGGGCTGGTTGAGATGACCGAGGATCTCCAGTTCGGCGTTGGTGACGGCGACGTCGACCGAGGTCGCGCCGATGTCCACGCCGAGGAAACGCAGATTGGGGGCGAGCCGGATGTTGTGGGAGCGGCGCCCGCCGCGGGATGCGGCGAGTCCGTCGGCCACGATCAGGCCCGTCTCCAGCAGACGGTCCACCTCCACGGCCAGCTTGGACCGTGACAGGTCGACCTGATCGCCCAGTTGCGCACGGGAGTTGGGTCCTCCGTCGCGCAACAGCTTGAGCAGCCGGGCCTGATGCGCGTTCGCGGGTCGTGCCGTCATGCGTCTCACGAGCCCCTCCCCGCCTCATTCGGCCACCAGTTGCCGGGCTTTCGAGGGGAACGTAGCAGCGGCTGCCGAACCTGGGAAGAAGCTGTGCACAGATTGATGCCGACTTTCTCCACTCGCAGGACAAAGGCCTGTCGCACTCTGGTGTCCCGGCACCCGGCCCCGCAGGATGGGCTCAAGGGAGGGCAGCACATGTTTCTGGTGACGGGTGCGACAGGGAACGTGGGGGCCGAACTCGCGCGTGCGCTGGCGGAGTCCGGCGAGCGGGTGCGGGCGGTCAGCCGGTCCGGGCGGAGCGAGGGGTTACCGGCGGGCGTGGAGGCCGTGGCGGGAGATCTGAACCGGCCCGAGACCGTACGGGCCGCACTGGACGGCGTACGAGGGCTGTTCCTGATGCCCGGGTACGGCGGCCAGCGGCAGATTCTGGCGGACGCGCGAGCCGCGGGCGTGCGTCGCGTGGTCCTGCTCTCCGGCCTGTCGGCGGGCACCGGCGACCGGGACAACGCGGTCGCCGGCTATCTGCTGGACGCGGAGGACGCCGTACGCGACTCGGGCCTGGCATGGACGTTCGTCCGCCCGACGACCTTCATGACCAACGCGCTCCGGCTCGCGGACCGGATCCGCGAGGGCGACACGGTCCGGGTGCCCTTCCCGGACGCGCGGACCACCGACATCGACCCGTACGACATCGCCCAGGTCGCTCTCCGGGCCCTGCTGTCGGACGAGTTCGCGGGCCGCGTTCTCGAAGTCACCGGCCCCGAGGCGCTGTTGCCCGCCGACCGGGTCCGGATCCTCGGCGAGACGCTGGGCCGGGACCTGCGTGCGGTGGGACTGGAGCACGAGGAGACACGCGCGGAGATGGAGGCGGCCGGCGTGCCGAAACCATATGTCGACGCCTTCTTCGGCTTCTTCGTCGACGGCACCCTGGACGAGTCGGTGGTGCTGCCCACGGTGGAGCAGGTCACGGGGCGGGCGCCGCGCACTTTCGCCCGCTGGGCCCGGGACCACGCGGACGCGTTCCGGTGAGGTGACTACGAGCGTCGGCGTGCGTGGTACGACGTCCGCGTGTGCTCGGTGTGCTCCCGCATCAGTTCGGTGGCCCGCCGCTGGTCGCGGTCGGCGATCGCGGCGATCAGCTCACGGTGCTCGATCCAGGACTGCCGGCCGCGCTGCCGGGCGATCGGCGTGTAGTACCAGCGCACCCGGCGATCCACCTGCCCCGCCAGCTCCGCCAGGACCGCGTTGCCCGCCAACTCCATGATCGTGGCGTGCAGTCGGGCGTTCAGAGCCACCGCGGCATCCACGTCGTCCGCGGCGACCGCACGCTCACCCTGCGCACACAACTCCTCCAGCACGGCGATACCGGCACTGCCCGCGTTCGCCGCCGCCAGCCGAGCCGCCTCGGCCTCCAACAACGTCCGCACGGTCAGAAGCTGATCAGCCTCCTCGTCCGTCGGCTCATGCACGAACGCACCCTGAGCAGGCCGCAGATCCACCCAGCCCTCAGTGTTCAACCGCTGCAACGCCTCACGCACCGGCTGCCGCGACACCCCCAGATGCCCGGCCAGCTCACTCTCCACCAGATGCTGACCCGGCTGCAGAGCCCGCGTCGTGATCAGTTCGAGCAGCGCCTCGTACACGCGATCGCGCAGCGGACCGGGACGCTCGAGCTTCGGCACGGCTCCCTGCGGCAGACCTGTCGACAACATCGCGGTCCCCCTCCTCGGCGGGCGGACACCCTCGGACACCCCTACCAGTTGCCTTTTGTCTACAGTCTACGGCGCACAGGAGCCAGGTGAACACCGAGTCGACCTCGTCACATCCCGCACCTCACGGGCAGCGGACGACCTGTCCGGCGTACGACAGGTTCCCACCGAACCCGAAGAGCAGCACCGGGTCCCCGGTCGAGATCTCGCCCTGCTCGACCAGTTTGGAGAACGCGAGCGGAATGCTGGCCGCCGAGGTGTTCCCGGACTCGGTGACGTCACGGGCGACCACGGCGTTGACCGCGCCGATCTTCGCCGCGAGCGGCTCGATGATCCGCAGGTTCGCCTGGTGCAGCACGACCGCGGCGAGGTCCTCGGGGGTGAGCCCGGCGCGCTCGCAGGCCTGCCGGGCCAGCGCCGGAAGCTTGGTGGTCGCCCAGCGGTAGACGCTCTGCCCTTCCTGCGCGAACCGCGCCGGCTCGCCCTCGATCCGCACGGCGTGCCCCATCTCCGGCACCGATCCCCACAGCACAGGAGAGATACCGGGCACGTCGGCCCCCTCGACGACCGCCGCACCCGCCCCGTCGCCGACGAGGACACAGGTGGTGCGGTCGCTCCAGTCGGTCACCGCCGACATCTTGTCGGCGCCGATCACCAGTGCCCGGGTCGCCGCACCGGCCCGGACCGTGTGGTCAGCGGTGGCCAGCGCGTGGGTGAAGCCGGCGCACACCACGTTGACATCCATCGCGGCCGGCGAGGGGATGCCGAGCCGGGCCGCGACCCGGGCGGCCATGTTCGGGGACCGGTCGACGGCGGTCGAGGTGGCGACCAGGACCAGGTCGATGTCGGCGGGGGCGAGCCCGGCCGAGGCCAGCGCCTTGGCGGCGGCGTGCGAGGCGAGCTCGTCGACCGGCTCGTCGGGACCGGCGATGTGGCGGGTCCGGATCCCCACCCGGGACCTGATCCACTCGTCGCTGGTGTCGACCAGGCCCGCCAGGTCCTCGTTGGTGAGTACCTTGGCGGGCTGGTAGTGGCCGACTGCGGCGATCCGCGAGCCGTTCATGGAGGGTCCCCTCGTTGCCTTGGGTAGGGATCCTCCAGTCTGATCAGTGACTCACGGGTACGCGGGCGCGTAAGGCCACAGGAATCGGGCGCCCGAGTTGTCGGCTTCCGTCACACCCTCGGACGCCCGAACACCTTCCGAACAGTCACCCGGTGAACAGCTGCGTCGCTTTCTGTACGAGTTCGTAGAGCCCGTAGGCGAGCGGTGCGCCGACCCACACCCAGGCGAGGGCGATCAGCGGGCGGCGGTCAGGCGGACTCTGACTGCTGTCGGACTGCGACATCGGCTGCCTCCCTCGGTGCGGGAATGTGGTGGCGGGCGCTGACGGGGCGGACCAGCTCGTTGGCGACGAAGCCGACGACGAGCAGCCCGATCATGATCACGAACGACAGGCCGTAGAGGGCGGCCCCGCTCTTGCCCGCGTCCTCCTGCCGGTCGGCGATCCAGTTCACGATCAGCGGTCCGAGGACGCCGGCCGTGGACCAGGCGGTGAGCAGCCGGCCATGGATGGCGCCGACCTGGTAGGCGCCGAAGAGGTCCTTCAGATAGGCGGGGATCGTCGCGAAGCCGCCGCCGTAGAAGGACAGGATCACCAGCGCGCACAGGATGAACAACGGCTTGGAGGAGTCGCCGAACAGGGCGATGAGCCCGTACATCACCGCGCCCACGCCCAGGTAGACGCGGTAGATGTTCTTCCGTCCGATCAGGTCGGACGTCGACGACCAGCCGATCCGGCCGGCCATGTTGGCCGCCGACAGCAGGGCGACGAAGCCGGCCGCCGCTGACACCGAGACCGGGGTCGACGTCTCCTTGAAGAAGTCCGTGATCATCGGCGCGGCCTTCTCCAGGATGCCGATGCCCGCGGTCACGTTCATGCAGAGCACGACCCACAGACACCAGAACTGAGGCGTGCGCACGGCGTTGCGCGCCGAGACCTGCGGCCCTTCGAAAGCGCTGGGCGCGCTCTCGACCGGCTTCTCGCTGCGCGGCACGCGCACCAGGAGGACCCCGAGGAGCATGAAGACGGCGTACGACAGCCCGTGCACGAGGAACGCCAGCGCGATCCCGGAGCTGTCGGAGCCGAAGGAGTCCAGCATCTGCGCCGACCAGGGCGAGGCGATGAGCGCGCCGCCGCCGAAGCCCATGATGGCGATGCCGGTGGCCATGCCGGGCCGGTCCGGGAACCACTTGATCAGGGTGGAGACCGGGGAGATGTAGCCGATGCCGAGGCCTATGCCGCCGACGAAGCCGTAGCCGAGGACGATCAGCCAGTACTGCTCGGTGGCCGCGCCCAGCGCGGAGAGGAGGAAGCCGGACGAGAAGCAGATCAGCGCCACTGTCATCGCCCAGCGCGGCCCGTTGCGCTCCACGAGCGTGCCGCCGAACGCGGCGGACAGACCGAGCATCACGATGCCGAGCTGGAAGGGCAGTGCGCTCTGTGTGCCGCTGAGACCGAGCGCGGACTCGAGCGGCGGCTTGAACACGGACCAGGCGTACGCCTGGCCGATGGAGAGGTGGACCGAGAGGGCGGCCGGGGGGACGAGCCAGCGGCTCCAACCCGGGGGCGCGACAGGGGGACTCATGATCCCGGACGGTAGGAACAAACAAGCTGGTTGAAAAGGCGGCGCGTCGACCGTATGCGATGAGCGGTATCCCGGACGCGACGAACGGTCGACGGGTCGCGCGTGCATCCTTACCGAAAAGGAGGAGCATACTGTAGACAGTATTTCGGAGTGAGGCTGCGACCTCCCCCTCCATGTGCAGGACAATGAGATCGTGAAGGTCACCACCCCGCACGTACAGAACCGGGACTGAGACACATATGGGACGAGTCACGGAACGACGCAAGGTGATCCGCATCCGCGACGGGGCGGTCTCCTCCCGCCCGGACACCCTGGTCACCGAGGAACCACTGGAGATCCGCCTCAACGGCAAACCCCTCGCGATCACCATGCGCACCCCCGGCGACGACTTCGCCCTCGCCGCCGGCTTCCTCGTCAGCGAAGGCGTCCTCGCCCAACACAGCGACCTGCACAACATCATCTACTGCGCCGGCGCCACCACCGACGGCTCGAACACGTACAACGTCGTCGACGTGAAGACAGCCCCCGGGGTGGTGATCCCCGACATCACGCTCGAACGGAACGTCTACACGACCTCCTCCTGCGGCCTGTGCGGCAAGGCGAGCCTCGACGCGGTGCGTACGACGACGCGCTGGCCGATCAACGACACTCCCCCGGTCCGTGTCGAACCCGAGCTGCTCACGAGCCTCCCCGACCGGCTCCGCGCAGCCCAACGGGTCTTCGACCGGACCGGGGGCCTGCACGCCGCCGCCCTCTTCACCGAACACGGCGAACTGCTCGACATACGCGAGGACGTCGGCCGCCACAACGCCGTCGACAAGCTGGTCGGCCGGGCCCTCCAGAACGACACTCTCCCCCTGAACCGCGTCATCCTTCTCGTCTCCGGGCGGGCCTCGTTCGAACTCGCGCAGAAGGCCGTCATGGCCGGCATCCCCATGCTGGCCGCCGTCTCCGCACCCTCCTCCCTGGCCGTCGACCTCGCCACCGAAACCGGCCTCACCCTCGTCGGCTTCCTCCGCGGCCACTCCATGAACGTGTACGCGGGAGAACACCGGCTCGCCCTGGAGGCAACGGCCGCCCAGAGCTGACCGCCTCGCCGGACCTGGCGCCGGCCCCGACCCGGGTCAACGCGGTCGAGCCCGGGGTGGTCCGGGCCAGCACCGGCGCGGGACGGTCCTGGTCCGAGCGTTCAGCTCGCGACGAAGCGGACCTGATCCGCCGTCACCACCGTGCCCAGGCGCGGGAAGTCGAGCCGCACCGAGGACTCGTGCTCGGCGGCGGTGAAGGCGGCCATGGCGTCCTCCACGAAGACGAGGTCGTAGCCGAGGTCGAGGGCGGCGCGGGCGGTGGACTCCACGCCGAGATTGGTGGCGATCCCGCCGAACGCGAGCGTGGCGACGCCGAGTTCGCGAAGACGCGCGTCCAGGCCCGTGCCCTGGAAGGCACCGATGGTCCGCTTCACGATCTCGATGTCGCCGGGGCGGGCGAGACCGGTCACGAGCCCGCTTCCGGGAGGCTGGTCAGTGACGCCGGGCCGTTCGACGCGCACGAGCACGACGGGTGCACCGACCGTGCGGAAGGCGGTCGCCAACTCCTCGGCGGCGGTGAGGACTTCGGTGCCTTTGCGGGGTTCCAGGGGCAGCGCGACGATGCGGTCCATCAGATCGACGAGTACGAGGGCGCTGCGTGCGGGATCGAGCGCGAGGGGTCCGGTCATGACGGAACGTTATCCGCCATCAGCCCTCCGTGCCGGAGATCCGGATCAACAGGCTCATGAACTGGTCGCGTTCGGCCGTGGAGAGGGGGGCGAGCAGCTCGTCGTTGGCCTGGCGGGCGGCCTTCTCGCAGCGCTTCAGCAGCCGTGCCCCCTGGTCCGTGAGGGTCACCGCGTTCTTGCGGCGGTCCCCGGGGTCCGGTTCGCGCAGGACGAGACCGGCGGACTGGAGGTCGTTCAGGACGCCGACCAGGTCCTTGGGGTCGAGCCGCACCCCGCGGCCGAGGTCGGCCTGGGCGACGGGGGCGAGGTCGCGGACGGCGGAGAGCACCACGTGGTGCCACATCTTCAAGCCCTCGGTGGCCAGTGCCTCGGCCACCAGGGCCCGTCCGCGGGCGGCGGCGCGTCCGAGGAGCCAGCTGGGGAGGGAGCGGATCACGGGGAGGGGTGCTTCGGCCATGCGGCCACCCTAGCCACTATTCGTTGGACTTCCCAACGACCGGCAACTTATCGTTGGGAAGTCCAATGAATCCATGGGAGGTCGGTCGATGCGTCGCGTCCGTTACGGGTCCACGGGTGGCCCGCTGTTCCTGGAGGAGGTGCCGGTCCCCGAGCCGGGCCCGGGCGAGCTCCTCGTGCGCTGCGAGGCGGTCGGCGTCACGCTCCCCGTCGTCCGCAAGGTCCCCGAGGCGGCGGAACCGGTGCCGCTCGGGGGCGAGCTCGCCGGTGAGGTCGTGTCCGTCGGCGCCGGGGTCGCCCGCTTCCGTCCCGGTGAACGCGTCACGGGGCTGTGCTTCGGCCACGGTTACGCCGACTTCGCGCTGCTGCACGAGGCCATGGCCTCCCCGGTCCCCGACGAAGCCTCGGCGGTCGACGCGGTCGCCCTGGTCCGCAGCGGCCTGGTCGCACTCGGCGCACTGGAGGCGGCGCGCCCCGAGCCGGGAGAGACGGCGCTGATCACGGCGGCAGCGAGCGGGGTCGGCCACCTCGCGGTGCAGCTCGCGCGGGCCCGGGGCGCCTCCCGGGTCGTGGGCGCGGTCTCCGACCCGACCAAGGCGGACTTCGTGCGCTCGCTCGGCGCCGACGCCACCGCCCTGTACCGGGACGGCAGTTGGGGAGATCCCGTCGACTACGTCCTCGACGCGGTCGGCGGCGAGCTGCTCGCCCCGGCAATCGCCGCCCTGGCCCCGGGCGGGCGGCTGGTGGCGTACAGCTCGGGCGGCGGGACGATCCAGGCGTACGACCTCCTCGTCGGCGCCAAGTCGGTGACGGGCTTCCAGATGGGCCGGATCGCCCGTGAGCGGCCGGAGTTGTACGAGCGGTGGCGGCGGGAGCTGTGGCGGATGTTCCTGGACGGCGACCTCCGGCCCGTCGTGCACGGGAAGTTCGCCCTGGAGGACGCGGCGGAGGCGCACGGGGTGATCGAGGCGCGGCGCAACCTCGGAAAAGTCGTACTCCATCCGTGACGGGACACGCGCGGGGTTCTTGTGAGGCGCGAGGTGCGGAGGGCGCCCGTGCCGTCGAGTCGCGCACGTCTGAGAACCTCCCTGACCGCCGTTTCCGTGACCACCGCCTTGCCCTGCTCGCCCCGCTCGCTCCAGCGGGCACCGCTCACGCCCAACCCCCCTCTTCCGCACCGCGGTTCGAGCAGCAGATCCTCTTCAGGGCGGACCGTGACCCCGGTTACGCCTGTTTCCGTTTCCCGGTGATCGTCCGTACCGCCGGCGGCACCCTGCTCGTGTTCGCCGAGGGGCGGGTCCTCAGCTGCGGGGACTCCGCGGACGACCTCTTCTTCACCGGCTCGGACGCCGCCACGTCGGACACCGTCCTGTGGTTGCCCATGGACCAGGTGAGCGACAGCCGCTAACGTCGCGAACCGTGCCCGAGGACGCACGAGCACGACAGCGAACCGGCACCGGCGTCGGTCTGCTGCTGGCGCTGGTGCTCGGAGCCGTGCTGATCACCGCTCTTCCGGACGGCGACGGGCGGGACGCCGGCGACTGCACACCGCGCACCGTCGGCTCCTGGTCGGCGGACGACCGGCTCACCGCCGAGTTCGCCCGCTACGGCGACGACGCCACCCGCGGCGACGACTGGACCGGCGGCGACGGAACCCACTCGGTGCGGTTGCCCGACGGACGGCTGCTGTGGCTGTTCTCCGACACCTACCTCGGCCAGGTGTACGGCCCTCCCAACCCCTTCGGCGAGCCGCACGCCTGGCGCGACACCACCGCGCCCCTGGTGCGCAACTCGGCCGTGCTGATGCGCCACGGCCGCCTGGAGACCACCCTCCCCGCCCCCCTGTTCCCGGACCCCGGCCCGAACCAGTGGCGCTGGCCGGTAGCGGCCCGCGTCGAACCCCGCTCCCCCGGCTCGGACGAACAGGTCCTCCGGGTCCTGCTGTGGGTGCGCACCTCCGGCCAGTACCCCTGGATCTACGGCGTCCCGACCGCCACCGAGGTCGCCACGCTCTCGCTGCCCGACCTGCGCGTCGAGTCGATCACGAAGGTCCTCGACGAGCAGCGGGTCAAGGACCCGTCCCGTCGGGTGCTGTTCGGCACGACGCTGATCGAGGACGGCGAGTGGACGTACGTCTTCGGGGGCGACGACGGCCAGGCCGCGTCCCGTTCCGCGTCGTCGGCGTACGTGGCCCGGGTGCCGGAGGGCGGGCTCGCGGAGCCGGGCGCCTGGGAGTACTGGGACGGCTCGGCCTGGACGACCGGCGCCCGCCCGCGCCCGGTGCTCGGGGACGGACGGCGCACCGGAGTGGGCAGCGCCTTCTCCGTCGTACGGCAGGACGGGACGTACGTGCTGTTCACCATGGCGGCGGGGACGAAGGGGCTCGCTGCCGTGACCTCGTACTGGGCCTGCTCTCCCACCGGACCGTGGCACGGTCCGGAGAAGGACTTCACTCCGCCCCTGCCCTCGGGCCAGGTCGCCGCCTACAACCCGCAGGCGCACCTCGAACTCAGCGGCGGGGGACGGCTGGTGCTCAGCTACGACGTCAACTGGCTGGAGACAGCGGCCGCTTCGGCGCAGCTCAACCGGAACGTGTCGCTGTACCGACCGAGGTTCGTGACGCTGCGGCTGATTCCGGCGCGCTGACCCCCGCGGTCTCCCCGGGGACGGGGTCGTGCGAGCGGCGCTTGGCGATCACCGCGCACACCATCAGCTGCATCTGGTGGAAGAGCATCAGCGGCAGCACGGCGAGGGAGGCGTGCGCGCCGAACAGGACGCTGGCCATGGGCAGTCCGGAGGCGAGGGACTTCTTCGAGCCCGCGAACTGGATGGCGATGCGGTCCTCGCGGCCGAAGCGGAGCGCCTTGGCGCCGTACCAGGTCAGGGCGAGCATCAGGGCGAGCAGGATGCCTTCGACGATCAGCAGCCCGCCGAGCCTGAGCGGGCTCACCTGGTGCCAGATGCCCTGGACCATGCCCTCGCTGAACGCGGTGTAGACGACCAGCAGGATCGATCCGCGGTCGACGAGGCCGAGGACCTTCTTGTGCCGGGTGATGAAGCCGCCGATCCAGCGGCGCGTCAACTGGCCCGCCAGAAACGGCACGAGCAGCTGGAGCACGATCTCCAGGAGCGAGTCGGCCGAGAACCCCCCGCCACTGCTGCCGAGCAGGGCGGCCGCGAGGAGCGGGGTGATGACGATGCCCACCAGCGAGGAGAAGGAGCCGGCGCAGATCGCGGCGGGCACGTTTCCGCGGGCGATCGAGGTGAAGGCGATCGAGGACTGGATGGTGGAGGGGACCAGGGTGAGGAAGAGCAGGCCCTGGTAGAGCGGGTCCGTCAGGAAGACCGGGACCAGTCCGCGGGCGGCCAGGCCCAGCAGCGGGAAGATCACGAACGTACAGGCGAGGACCGTGATGTGCAGCCGCCAGTGCTTGAGCCCGTCCAGGGCCTCACGGGTGGAGAGGCGGGCGCCGTAGAGGAAGAAGAGGAAGGCGATCGCCGCCGTGGAGGCTCCGGAGGCCACGTCCGCGGAGGTCCCGCGTGCCGGTACGAGGGCCGCGAGGGCCACCGTGCCGAGCAACAGCAGGATGTACGGGTCGACCGGCATCCAGGCCGGCCACTTCAGGCGCTTCACGGTGCTCCACTTACTCGTGCTCGACGGCGGTACGGGGCCATGCGGGTGCCTCCCTCAGGACGGAGGGTCCCCCTCCATCGTCCTCTTTCACTCCTTGATCGGGAATCCGGCATACCACTCTGACTGTCATCACGTTCCGCGATAACCTGGCACCGTGTACGACCCGTCACAGCTGCGTACGTTCCTGGCGGTGGCGCAGACCCTGAGCTTCACGCAGGCCGCCCGGCGGCTGGGGCTGCGCCAGTCGACCGTGAGCCAGCATGTACGGCGGCTCGAGGACGCCGCCGGGCGGCAGCTGTTCACCCGGGACACCCACTCCGTGGAGCTGACGGAGGACGGCGAGGCGATGCTGGGGTTCGCGCGCCGGATCCTGGAGGTGCACGACCAGGCCACGGCGTTCTTCACCGGCACTCGCCTGCGGGGGCGGCTGCGGTTCGGGGCGTCGGAGGACTTCGTGCTGACGCGGCTGCCGGAGATCCTCGAGGGCTTCCGGTACGACCATCCCGAGGTGGATCTGGAGCTCACGGTCGAGCTGTCGGGCACGCTGCACGAGCAGCTGGCCGCCGGGAAGCTGGACCTCGTGCTCGCCAAGCGACGGCCGGAGGATCCCCGGGGTGAGCTGGTGTGGCACGACCGGCTGGTGTGGATCGGGGCGGAACGGCTGCGCCTGGACGCGGACCGCCCGGTGCCGTTGATCGTGTATCCGCCGCCGGGGATCACTCGGACACTGGCCTTGGAGGCGCTGGAGCGGCAGGGGCGCGCGTGGCGGATCGTGTGCACCAGCGGGAGCCTGAACGGGCTGATCGCGGCGGCGCGGGCCGGACTGGGAGTGATGGCGCACTCCCGGGGGCTGGTCCCGCCGGGGCTGGTGCGGATGCCGGACCGCTTCGGACTGCCCGAGCTCGGGCGGGTGGACTTCGTCCTGGTGCACGGTCGCCGGCGTACGGCCGCCCAGGGGGCGGCGGATGCGCTTGCCGCCGCGATTCTGGCGGGTGGGGACCGGTTGCACCGGCAGTGACGGGCGTAGCGACATCCCCCGGCGAAGTGACGAATTCCGGTTCGGCGGCGCTGAGAGAAGAGAAGACGGCATCCCGTGAACAACCGTTTCACCAAGGCCGCGAGCCGTAGTCGGATCGTACAGATTCGGTGGAGATTACGGCTGGGAACCTTACTCAACCGTCAGTTTTCTGTCCGACCCTTCCCCATGTGAGCGTATTTTCCCGTACTGACCAGGCCATACGTGAGCCCCCCTCGGCTTCGGCCCCTCTCCCGCCGGATGTCTGGGTGGGGTAGCTTTCACGGCGCTGTGCGGAGCGTCACTGAGCGCCAGGGAGAGCGGGGAGCGGGGTTTGCGCGAGTTCACCAACCCTCCGTTGGCGTTGGCACCCCCGGTGGGCGGACTGGCCGACGTCGTCTTCGAGCATGCCCAGAACGACCCGCTCCACATCGCCCTCGGCCGCAAGGACGAGAACGGACAGTGGCGGGACGTGACGTCCGCGGAGTTCCGCGACGAGGTCATGGCCCTCGCCAAGGGATTGCTTGCCCAGGGCATCCGCTTCGGCGACCGGGTCGCGATCATGTCCCGCACCCGCTACGAGTGGACCCTGTTCGACTTCGCGCTCTGGACGATCGGCGCGCAGGTGGTGCCGGTCTATCCGACCTCCTCCGCCGAGCAGTGTTTCTGGGCGCTGTACGACGCCGAGTGCACGGCCGCGATCGTGGAGCACGAGGACCACGCGATGACGATCGCCACCGTCATCGACCGGCTGCCGCGGCTGCACCGGCTATGGCAGCTGGACTCCGGCGCCGTGCAGGAGCTGTACGACGCGGGCGCGGCCATCGAGGACGACGTGGTGCACCGCCACCGGCAGGCCGTGACCCCCGACTCGGTCGCGACGATCATCTACACCTCGGGCACCACCGGCCGGCCCAAGGGCTGTGTGATCAGCCACGGCAACTTCATGTACGAGGCGGACACCGTCATCGAGCGCTGGGAGCCGGTGTTCCACTCCAAGAAGGGCGACGAAGCGGCCACCCTGCTGTTCCTGCCGCTCGCGCACGTCTTCGGGCGGATGGTGCAGGTGGCCGCGGTCCGTGGCCGGGTCCGCTTCGGCCACCAGCCGCAGATGAACGCGGCCGCCCTGCTGCCCGACCTCGCCGCGTTCAAGCCGACGTTCTTCCTCGGCGTGCCGTACATCTTCGAGAAGGTCTTCAACGCCTCGCGCCGCAAGGCCGAGAAGGAGGGCAAGGCCGGTCCGTTCGAGAAGGCCGTCGACGTGGCGGTGAAGTACGCGGAGGCCATGGAGGCCAAGGCCTGGGGGATCGGGCCCGGTCCGTCGGCGGGGCTGCGGATGCAGCACCAGCTCTTCGACAAGCTCGTCTACTCCAAGATGCGGGCGGCCATGGGCGGCCGCATCAAGCAGGCCATGACCGGCGGTTCGGCCATGGACCGCAAGCTGGGACTGTTCTTCGCCGGCGCCGGCGTGCACATCTACGAGGGGTACGGCCTCACCGAGACGACGGCGGCGGCGACCGCCAACCCGCCCGAGCGCACCCGCTACGGGACGGTCGGCCAGCCCATCCCCGGCATGACCGTGCACATCGCGGACGACGGCGAGATCTGGCTCTACGGCGCCAACGTCTTCCAGGGCTATCTCAACAACGACAAGGCCACCGACGAGACCCTGCACGACGGCTGGCTCGCCACCGGGGACCTCGGCTCCCTCGACGAGGACGGCTATCTCACCATCACCGGCCGCAAGAAGGAGATCCTCGTCACCTCCGGCGGCAAGAGCGTCTCCCCCGGGGTGCTGGAGGAGCGGGTGCGCGACCATCCGCTGGTCTCCCAGTGCATCGTCGTGGGCAACGACCGCCCCTACATCGCCGCCCTGGTCACCCTCGACCAGGAGGCCGTCGAACACTGGCTGGGGATGCGCGACAAGCCGCGGATGTCCCCGGCCCAGCTGGTGCGGGACGCCGACCTGGAGACCGAGGTGCGGCGGGCCGTGGTCGCCGCCAACACCCTGGTCTCCCAGGCCGAGTCGATCCGCACCTTCCGTATCCTCGCTCAGCCCTTCACCGAGGAGCACGGGCTGCTGACCCCGTCCCTGAAGCTCAAGCGCAAGGCGATCGAGACCGCGTACGCGGACGAGGTCGAGGCGCTGTACCGGGCCTGAGCCGCTCGTCACACGAGCTGGTAGCCGCGCAGCCCGGTCAGCAGGAGATAGGTGTCCTGGAGGGACCCCGAGGTGTCGCCCAGGGAGCGGTAGATGCCCCACTTCGGGCGCACCCGGTCCGCCAGGAAGGTGTCGACCCCGGTCTTCGACGCGTCGATCACCGTCGAGCCGCCGGACTTCAGGATCCAGCGGACCGAGCCCGCCGAGCCGTTGCCCACCTTGATCTGGAAGTCGACGTCCGTCCATCGGTCGTGCAGCGGGTCCAGGCTCGTGCGGCCCACCAGGATGTCGTCCTCGAACAGCTTCAGTTCGATGGTCTGCGCTCCGTTCACCCGGCGCAGGGACTGCACGACGATCGGGGAGGTGCCGGTGCCCGGCTGCTTCATCTGCATGATGTGGGTGAAGCTGGTGGTCGCCTTCAGTGAGCTCGGGATGTACATCGAGTACGTGATCCGCCAGGTCTGGCCCTCGGTCCACCTGAGGTAGCTGCTGCCGCTCGTGCGCAGACCCGTGACCTCCTGGCGCTGCCGGTCGGTCGAGGTGTCGCGGTCGGCCATGTGCATGTTGAAGCGCCAGTTGTCGCCGGTGGCGTAGATGTGGGGCTGCCCGGCGGGGTGCGAGTCGGCGCGGTCGTCCTCGATCGTCTCGAAGGCACCGAGGCCGTCGTCGCTCGCGGACGGGGCCCACTTCTGCTGCCAGGAGGCGGCGTGGGCGGTGGTGGCGGCCGGCAGTCCGGCCGCGGCTCCCGCCGCACCGGCGAGGGCGGCCCCCAGCAGAACCCTTCTGGATGTGCTCATGACACAAATCACCTCGGAGATAGGCGTTCACATTCGTGCACGACGTTCAGTGACGCAATCCAGAGTCGCCGCAGGGCAGTTGACGGTCAATGGTCTGAACTAAAGAGACGGGATGGATTCTCGGGTCAGGAATGCATCACGGCTCGTGATCGTTGACCATAGGAGTGGAATCTGACGGCAACCGTAAGGATCAAGAGCTCGTGAGCAGCAAGGTCCCCCCGATCATCCTCAACAACGGCGTCGAGATGCCCAAGCTGGGTTTCGGCGTCTGGCAGGTGCCGGACGACGAGGCCGAGCGCGCGGTCGCCACGGCGCTCGAGGCCGGGTACCGCAGCATCGACACAGCGGCGATCTACGGCAATGAAAAGGGCACCGGAAAGGCCATCGCCTCCTCCGGAGTGGCCCGCGAGGACATCTTCGTCACCACCAAGCTCTGGAACGGCGACCAGGGCTACGACTCGACCCTGCGCGCTTTCGACACCTCGCTGGAGAAGCTCGGCCTGGACTACGTGGACCTGTACCTCATCCACTGGCCCACGCCCTCCCGTGACCTGTACGTCGACAGCTACAAGGCGTTCGAGAAGCTGCACGCCGACGGCCGGATCCGGGCCATCGGCGTCTCCAACTTCGAACCCGACCACCTGGAGCGGCTGATCGCCGAGACGTCCGTCATCCCGGCCGTCGACCAGATCGAGCTGCACCCGCACCTTCAGCAGCACGCGGCCCGCGAGTACCACGCAGAGCAGGGCATCGCCACCGAGGCCTGGTCGCCGCTCGGCTCCGGCAAGGGTCTCCTGGAGGTCCCGGCCATCGTGGCCATCGCCCGGAAGCACGACCGCACTCCCGCCCAGGTCGTGTTGCGCTGGCACCTCCAGCTCGGCAATGTCGTGATCCCGAAGTCCGTGACCCCGTCCCGGATCAAGGAGAACATCGAGGTCTTCGACTTCAGCCTGGACGCCGAGGACCTGGCGGCGATCAGCGCGCTCAACGAGGACCGGCGTCTCGGCCCGGACCCGTCGACGTTCAACGCCGCCTGACGGCACACCGTTCGGCCGGCGGTGCGGTCCCTGTCGTAGGGGCCCCACCGCCGGCCGTCGTGTGTCCGGCGTCAGCCGTCAGACGGGCTGCCCGATCGGTCGTACGACGACGGTGTTGATGTCGACGCCCTCAGGCTGCCGTACGGCCCACACCACCGAGTCGGCGATCTGGTCGGCGGTGAGCAGGTGGCCGGGCGGGAGGCTGCCGTAGCCGTCCCAGAACGGCGTCTCCACACGGCCTGGGGCCACCAGGGTGACGCCGACACCGAACTCGGTGACCTCACGGCGGGCGTTCTCGGCGAGCCCGGTCACCGCCCACTTCGTCGCCCCGTAGATGTTGCCGGGCCCGTGGATGAACCCGGCGACGCTGCCGATCAGTACGATCCGGCCGCGAGTCTCCTTGAGCGCGTCGATGGAGGCACGGATGAGGAGGGCGGGGCCGAGCACGTTGGTCAGCACCATCTCGGTCCAGCCGGCCGGGTCGCCCCCGGCGACGGTGTCATGGGTGGCGAACCCCGCGTTGGCGACGACCGTGTCCAGTCGGCCGAACTCCTTGAGCGTGCCGTCGACCGCGGCGCTGATGTCGCTGTACTCGGCGGCGTTGCCGACGAACGTCAACAGGCCGTCCGGGCTGCCGAGTTCCTCGGCGAAGGCACGCAGGCGCGGCTCGCCCCGCCCGGTGACGGCCACCCGGTGACCCGCGTCGAGCAGTTGCCGTGCGACTGCGGCGCCGATACCGCTGCCGCCGCCGGTGATGAGCGCGACCGGTGAATCGTCGGACATGGCTTCCCCCTGTGTTCCCCTGCGATCTCGTGGATGGCAGGGAGTACATCAGTTGAAGTGTTCTCGAAGTCAAGTGCCGCAGGTTCGGCGGTAGTCGGCCGACAGGAAGTAGCGCCGCCACGCCACCGTCCGGGTGAATCCGAGGGCGAGCACCGGAGTATCCCCCCGTGGGCAGGTCCGTCCGGGTCGCTCGCGGCCACCAGGGCTCCGGGCTTCGCCGGAGTGAGCGCACTGGCCCTGACCCCGCGGCCCTCGAGCGGCTGAGCCGGACCCGGGCTCTCGCCATGGCCGCGACCGTGATCGCGCTGCCCTGCCCTCCCGCCGCCGCGTCTGGTCAGTGGCCGACCCGGACTCGGTACGGCGGCTGCGCGATCTGGCCCTGGAGCACGGCCCGGCGGCGTCGGAAACCCTGTAGGGCACAGAAGTCTCCGCCCCGGCGATCCGCGCCCGCATGCCGGCAACAGAACGGATCGTGGCCGCAGGGGATCCGGCAGGGCAGCCGCTGGACCGGACACCGCGGGAGGAGATGAAACCGCGAGTACTGTCCGACCACTTCGTTCCCTCCCGTGTCCGGCACGTCAGAGGCGCACTGATCACCGAGTACCTCAACCGGTCCGCACAGCCGTGTGCACCGTGTGCGCCGCCAGCAGGAACACGTCCGGCCGCCGATGCACACTCGCTGCGTCTTCAGGATCGAGCAACCGGTCAAGCGTGTCACGGTCGTCCGCGTCCAGCTGCTCGGCAAAACCTTCCCGCAGCCACCCGAGCGACGCGGCGATGTACGCACGGGCCCGATCGGTCGTCGGCGCCGGAAGATCCAGCATGAAGCTACGCGTACCGGTGTGCCGCAGCCCGGCGGAGGCCATCAGCGCGGGCCAGTCCTCGACCTCGGCGACGGAGTCGGCCAACCCCGCCCGCATCTGCGCGAACCGCTCCTCCTCCAGCGCGTCGAGCCGCGCCTGGAGCCCCGGCCGCCCGATCCCGATGTCCCGGGGCAGGAAGCGCGCGGGCAGCCCGGCCTCCATCAGCGCCAACGTGCCGCCCCGCGCCAGGCGTGCGGCGAACGCGGCGATCCCGGCCCGCTGGTCCCCGAGGTGGTGCAGGCTCCGACTGGCCCAGAGGAGGTCGACGGGGTAGTCCAAGTCGTCGAGGATTGTGGGCAGTTCACCGGCGAGGGTGCCGAAGCGGTCGGCGACACCGAGCCGGGCGGCCCGGGCCCGGGCCCGCTCAAGGAGCGGTTCGGCCCCGTCGACGGCGACCACCCGGGCCCCCGGAAACGCCTCGGCGAGCAGACAGGACAGCACCCCGGGCCCACTGCCCGCGTCGACGATCAGCCCCGGCTCGGTCTGCTTGTGCCCGAGCCAGGCCAGGGCCCGCTCGTACAGGGGCGTGAACAGTTCCGCCTGGGTCTCCAGGTGCTCGGCCATCCTGGACCAGTCGATGTCGGTGTGGTCGTGGTGATGGTGACCGTGGGTGTCGTGATCGTGCGCCATGGTGCCAGCCTCTCCTCGGGATGCGGCCAGCGTGCTCCGACGCACCGCGAAGAGGCCAGTGATGTTGCCAGGGCAGCAAAAAACACGGCAAAGCAGACGCAAAAAAAAGGGGATGCGCCCACCCCGGCCGGTCCCCCACGATGACCCCATGGACGACGAACTGGTGGAGCGTTTCCTCGAAGACGGATTCGTGAAGATCGAGGGCGCCTTCCCGCCACGCGTCGCCCAGCACTGCGCGTCGCTGCTGTGGCGGGAGACGGGCTACGACCCCGAGGACCCGGCCTCCTGGAAGGATCCGGTGGTCTGGGTGGCCGGAATGGCGCAGGGCCCCTTCGCGGCGGCCGCCAACTCTCCGGCACTGCACGAGGCGTTCGACCTGCTGGTGGGCGAGAACCGCTGGCAGCCCCGCTACTCACTGGGCGCTTTCCCCTTGCGGTTTCCGCACGCGGAGGAACCGGACGACGCGGGCTGGCACATTGAGGGTAGCTACCTTCCCGAGGACGCACCCGCCGGCATGTACCACACCAACCTGCGCTCCAGGGACCGCGCCCTGCTGATGCTGTTCCTGTTCAGCGAGGTCACCGAGACCGACGCCCCGACCCGCATCAGAATCGGCTCCCATCTCGACGTACCGCCGATCCTGGAGCCGTACGGCGAACAGGGCGCGTCCTTCCTGGAGTTGGGCCCGAAGGTGGACAAGGCCTCGGCACACCGCCCGCTCGCCCACGCCACCGGCAGCCCGGGGGACGTCTACCTCTGTCACCCCTTCCTGGTCCACGCGGCCCAGCCCCACCACGGCACGAGCCCCCGCTTCATGGCCCAGCCGCCCCTGCTCCCGGCACGGCCCTACGAGTTGGACCGGCCCGACGGCGACTATTCGGCGGTCGAGTTCGCGATCCGCCGGGGCCTGGCCAAGGAGAACTGACCAGACCCCGGCGGGGTGTCACGCCCTGCGCTCGGCAGATCTAGAGCGCCGGGTACGCGTTCTTCATGAGCTCCTGGAACTGCGCCGAGAACCAGTGCCCCGCCAGTGGGGCGTTCGGCAGCGCACCGGACATGTTGTTGTTGTTGCGCGGGTTGCCGGTGTACGTCGGGTCGCACATCCGGTCGAAGCCCTTGCCCTCGTCGTTCGGGATCGCGGAGCTGGCCCCGTCGGACTCACCCGGAGGCTTGATCCACACGTAGGCGTCGATCCCGGCGGCCGGGCTGGCCTTCGGACGCTCACCGAGACCGGCCCCGGCCTGGTTGCACCAGTTGCCGACGTGGATGCGCCGGTCGATCCGGCCGCCGTTGACGTAGGTGTCCACGTCCGTGGTGGCACCGGGACCGGTGGGCCGGGCGGTGCCGCCCCAGCCGTTGCGGGAGGTGTCGATCAGCATGCCGACGCCCGAGGCGAAGCCCTGGTTCACGGCCTCCTGCCGGAAGGCCTGGGCGTAGGAGAGCTCGTCGGTGTACCGGTTCCAGTCGACCCACTTGGACTCGCGCACGGACTTGCCGTTCACGGAGTCGTTGATGGTGAAGTTCTGCTCCTTCAGGGCGCTGTAGTTGGCGGTGTTGGTGATGAAGCCCTGCACGTCGCTGAGAGTGGCGCCCTCGGCGGTGGCCGCCTGCTTGATCGTCTGGACGCTCGCGGAGAAGTTGTCGTCCCAGCCGAGCCAGCCGTGGTGCCCGGCGTCCACGTAGTTGTAGACGTTGGGGGCGTCACCGAGCTTGTTCAGCGCGTAGCCGACACCCTTGATGTAGTTGCCGTTGGCCTTCATCGTGTCGCAGTTGGCGGTGGCTGTGGCCCGCGGCGAGACGTTGGTGACCAGGTTGGGCAGCGAGTCGATCTCGACCGTGTTCACGATCCGCAGCGAGGCGTACTTGGGGTCCGCGAGGATCGCGGCGATCGGGTCGATGTACTGCGTCTTGTACTTGTCGATCTCCGTGGCGCCGAGTTCGCCGTTGGAGGCGAGCGCCGCGCAGTCACGGCCCGGCAGGTTGTAGATGACCAGCTGGACGACGAGCTCGCCGCTGCCCTTCTGCTCCAGGGCCTTGTCGAGGTGGGCGCGCAGTCCCATTCCGCCGTTGACGCCGTTGATCGCGGCGATCCGGTCGAGCCACACGGCGGTGGGCTGGTTGGAGATCCGGCTGCCACCGGGTTCGGCCGCGGCCTTCGCCGACCATTCGGGGTTCACGTACACCTTGGCGCCGGCGTAGGGGTTGTCGACCTTGGTGCCGGGGGTGCCGGGGTCGGTCGGGCCCGGGTCGGTGGGGCCGCCGCCGTCGACGTTGCAGGTCACCCCGTCGAGGGTGAAGGTGGCCGGGACGGCGTTGGTGCCGCTGTAGGTGCCCTGGAAACCGAAGCTGGCCGAACCGCCGGTGCCGAGCGTGCCGTTGTAGCTCTCGTTGGCCGCGGTGACGGCCGTCCCGCTCTGGCTGATCTTGGCGTTCCAGCCGCTGGTGACCTTCTGGTTACCGGCGTACGACCACTTCAGCGACCAACTCGACTTGGCGGCACTGTTGTTGGTGATCGTGACGGCCGCGGTGAAGCCGGTGTCCCACTGGTTCTGCACCTTGTAGTCCACGGTGCAGGGGACGGCGGCGATGCCTGCGTCCCCGGGGGCCACGGCTAGCGCGGTCCCGGAGGCCCCGGCGACGAGCGCCAGGGCAGCGAGGAGCGCTGTTCTCGTACGACTCATGAGTGCGGGTTTCCTTCTCGTTCGCGGATGTTGTCCGTTGGGCGGGTGCTATCCGTTCAGGGCGCGCAGACGGTCACGCAGCCCGGTGCCGAACGCTGTGGGTGTGCCGTCGTAGCTGCTGATCAGGGACGGTCCGGAGGAGCAGTCCCAGGTGTTCCAGGTCCAGCCGAGATACGACAGACCGCGGTCGTCGAACCACTTCATGACCTGGTCGATGAAGCCGTGCGCGCAGGTGTTCTCGCCGATCTCCCCTGCCACGAGGGGGACTTGGGCGGCCACCGGGGCGAGCGTGGAGTTCCAGCAGCTCTCGTTGGCGCAGGTGTTGAAGTTGTACACGTGCCAGGCGGCGGCGAGATTGCCCGCCGGGTCGGCCGGTCTGTACGTCAGCCACTGGCTGAGGTCGTTGGAGTAGGCGATCCCCCCGGCCAGGATCAGGTTGGCCGCGCCGGTGCCCCGGACGCTGTCGACGAGATCCTGCATACCGGCGACCTCGTACCCGATGCCCGGGCAGCTGCCGCCGTCCCGCCAGCACTGCCACGCCTGGGTGGTCGTGGAGGTGGCGCGGTCCGGGTAGGGCTCGTTGAACAGGTCGAAGACGACGGTGCGGTCGTTCTTGAAGGTGTTGGCCACCGAGGCCCAGAAGGAGGGCGTGTACTGCATGTCGGGCATCGGTTTCTGGCAGCTGGCGTGCACGTCGGAGCAGCCGGCGGAGTTGCCGGTGTACTGCCCGTGGGTCCAGTGCAGTTCGACCACGGGTGTCATGCCGTGGGCCTTGACCTTGGCGACCAGGTCCTTGACGGCGTTGATGTAGTTCGCTCCGGCGTAGGCCGGGTCGATGTTGGACAGTCCCAGCCAGCACTCCTCGTTGAGAGGGATGCGGACCGTGTTCGCTTTCCAGTCGGCGATCGCCTTCACGGAGGCGTCGTCGACCGGGCCGTCGAAGATGCCGCGGCCCTGGACGCACATGAACTCTCCGCCGGACCGGTTCACGCCGAGCAGACGGCGGGTCACGCCGCCGGCGTCCACGAGCTTGTTGCCCGACGCGCGAAGGACGGGGGGCCCGTCTTCCGCGGGATCCGTCGGCTCCGGTGTGGGCGAGGGCTCGACAGCCGTGTTGCAGCTGGTGCCGTTGAGCTTGAACGAGTTCGGAACGGCGTTGCTCCCCGACCAGGACGCGATGAATCCGGCGCTGACGCTCGCTCCGGTGGCCAGGGAGCCGTTGTAGCTCTCACTGGCCGCGGTGACCGTCGTACCGGACTGGGACCATGTCGCGTTCCAGCCCTGGGTGAGCTTCTGGCCGCCGGCAAAGTCGAAGGCGAGGCTCCAACTACTCATGGCGGCCGTGTTGTTGGTGACTTTCACGGCACCCTGGAAGCCGCTGTCCCACTGGCTGGTGACGGAGTACTCCACCGAGCAGGCAGGGGCGGCGCCGGACGCCGTGACCACCGGCACCGTCACGGACCCGATGAGGGCGGCCGCGCCGGCAACGGCTAAAAGTACTGAACGCGGGGGGTGTCGCATGAGCGACTCCTTGCAGATCAGCGCGCCGTTACGAACGCGTCGACTGATGGAATCGCTCCCACTGGTGCCAAGGAAGGTAGCGCCAAGTGACGGCAAAGAACAGAGGGGTCACTTGACTTTTCCGAGACCCGTTCGTCGAATCTTTTCGACTCTTCAAGCACCTTGACCCCTTGAACACTCGTCCTCACTATGGGAGCGCTCCCACTGGTTCAAGCCTTGACTTCTCCGAGCCGCACAAGGAGGAACCAGCAATGCCCCCCACCAGGAGACGCCGGACCGTCCGGCGATTGTGGACCGCTGTCGTGGCGGCCATGGCGCTGCCGTTCGCGATGCTGAGTGCGGCTTCAACTCCCGCACAAGCAGCTGCAGTTCAGTGCAGCGTCGACTACAAGACCAACGACTGGGGTTCCGGTTTCACCGCGGATCTGACGATCACCAACCGCGGCACGGACGCCATCAACGGCTGGACCCTGACGTACAGCTACGCGGGCAACCAGAAGCTGAGCAACGGCTGGAACGGGACCTGGTCCCAGTCCGGCCAGACGGTCACGGTCAACAGCGCCACGTACAACGCGAACATCGCCGCGGGCTCCGCCGTCACCACCGGCGCGCAGTTCACCTACAGCGGCGCCAACGCGGCTCCGACGAACTTCGCGATCAACGGTACCTCGTGCACCGGCGCCCATCAGCCGCCGATCACCGTGCTGACCAGCCCGGCCGCGGGCGCGGTCTACACCCAGGGCACCGCGGTCCCGCTCGCCGCGACGGCCGCCGCCGCGGACAACGCGACCATCAGCAAGGTGGAGTTCTACGACAACACCACGCTGCTCGGCACCGACACGACATCGCCGTACTCGCTCTCGGTCTCTAGCTTGACCGTGGGCAGTCATTCGCTGCTCGCGAAGGCGTACGACAGCCTGGGCGCGTCCGGGGAGTCGACGCCGGTCGGCATCACGGTCGCCTCGGGTCCCGCGGTCGTCGCCTCGGCGACCCAACTCGCCGTCCAGCAGGGCAAGACGGGCACGTACACCGTGAAGCTGTCGACGCAGCCCTCGGCCAACGTGACCGTCACGACCGCCCGCACCGGCGGCAACGCGGGCCTCTCGGTGACCGGCGGGGCCTCGCTCACCTTCACCCCGTCGAACTGGAACACCGCGCAGACGGTGACCATCACCGGCAATGCCTCCGGCACCGGCGCGGCGACCTTCGAGTCGACGGCGACGGGCCACGCCAAGGCCTCGGTGACGGTCACCCAGATCGCGGCGACGGGCACCTACAACGCCCGCTTCCTCGATCTGTACGGCAAGATCACCAACCCGGCGAACGGCTACTTCTCCCCCGAGGGCATCCCCTACCACTCGGTCGAGACGCTGATCGTCGAGGCGCCGGACCACGGCCACGAGACCACCTCGGAGGCGTACAGCTACCTCCTGTGGCTCCAGGCCATGTACGGCAAGGTGACGGGCGACTGGTCCAAGTTCAACGGCGCCTGGGACATCATGGAGAAGTACATGATCCCCACCCACGCCGACCAGCCGACCAACTCGTTCT
The DNA here is from genome assembly GCF_030816965.1 of Streptomyces canus. NCBI lineage: Bacteria > Bacillati > Actinomycetota > Actinomycetes > Kitasatosporales > Streptomycetaceae > Streptomyces > Streptomyces canus. Next base: position 8,310,543 of record NZ_JAUSYQ010000002.1, on the reverse strand, counting down.
ACAACGCCTCCAAGCCGGCGACCTACGCGCCCGAGCTGGACACCCCGAACGAGTACCCGGCGAAGCTGGACACCGGGGTGTCGGTGGGGTCGGATCCGATCGCCGGTGAACTGAAGTCCGCGTACGGCACCGACGACATCTACGGTATGCACTGGCTGCAGGACGTCGACAACGTCTACGGCTACGGCAACTCGCCCGGCAAGTGCGAGGCGGGACCGACGGACACCGGACCGTCGTACATCAACACCTTCCAGCGCGGTGCGCAGGAGTCGGTGTGGGAGACGGTGCCGCAGCCGACCTGTGACCAGTTCAAGTACGGTGGCAAGAACGGGTACTTGGACCTCTTCACCGGTGACGCCTCCTACGCCAAGCAGTGGAAGTTCACCAACGCCCCGGACGCCGACGCGCGTGCCGTGCAGGCCGCGTACTGGGCCGACAAGTGGGCGAAGGAGCAGGGCAAGGGCTCTGACGTCTCCGCGACCGTGGGCAAGGCCGCGAAGATGGGCGACTATCTGCGCTACGCCATGTACGACAAGTACTTCAAGAAGATCGGCAACTGTGTCGGTCCCTCCACCTGCGCGGCCGGCACGGGCAAGGACGCCTCGATGTACCTGCTGTCCTGGTACTACGCCTGGGGCGGCGCCACCGACACCTCGGCGGGCTGGGCCTGGCGCATCGGATCCAGTCACGCGCACGGCGGCTACCAGAACCCGATGGCCGCGTACGCGCTGAGCTCGTACGCCGACCTGAAGCCCAAGTCGGCGACGGGCGCGGCGGACTGGAACACCTCGCTGAGCCGGCAGCTGGAGTTCTACCGCTGGCTGCAGTCCGACGAGGGTGCCATCGCGGGCGGTGCGACGAACAGCTGGGCGGGCCGCTACGCGACTCCCCCGGCCGGGAAGTCGACGTTCTACGGCATGTACTACGACCAGCAGCCCGTCTACCACGACCCGCCGTCCAACCAGTGGTTCGGCTTCCAGGCGTGGTCGATGGAGCGGGTCGCCGAGTACTACCAGCAGACGGGGAACGCCCAGGCCAAGGCGGTCCTCGACAAGTGGGTCGACTGGGCGCTGTCCAAGACCACGATCAACCCGGACGGCACCTACCAGATCCCGTCGACGCTTCAGTGGTCGGGCCAGCCCGACACCTGGAACGCGTCAAGCCCCGGTGCCAACAGCGGACTTCACGTCACCGTCGCCGACTACACCAATGACGTCGGCGTGGCCGCCGCGTACGCCAAGACCCTGACGTACTACGCGGACCGCAGTGGTGACACCCAGGCCGCTTCCACGGCCAAGGCCCTGCTGGACGGCATGTGGAGCAACTACCAGGACAGCCTGGGGATCGCGGTGCCGGAGAACCGGGCGGACTACAACCGGTTCGACGACTCGGTGTACGTCCCGAGCGGCTGGACCGGGACCATGCCGAACGGTGACGCGATCAACGCGTCGTCGACCTTCGAGTCCATCCGGTCGTTCTACGAGGACGACCCGGCCTGGTCGAAGATCGAGGCGTATCTGGCGGGCGGCGCGGTGCCGTCGTTCACCTATCACCGGTTCTGGGCCCAGGCGGACATCGCCCTGGCCATGGGGTCGTACGCGGAGCTTCTCGAATAACCAGCCCCCGCCGGGCGCTCCGCGGGTTGGACCGTTGTCGACTGCGGGTCCGTTGTGGCTTGTCGCGCTCGCGCGGCGGAGCCGCAAAGTCGATGCAGTCCCGCGCCCCTGAAGGGGCGCACCAGGCACCGTTCCTTCCCTGGAACCGCTCGAAGGCTCCGTGTATGAGGTCCCGCCACCGGACGGCGGGGCCGAAACGGCCGGGCGGCCCCCTCCCGCACTGGGGGTCGCCCGGCAACTCTCGCACCGTTGGGAAAGCGCTTTCCTCCCACGCCCCCTTTCCGGAAAGGATCCTCCCGTGCGAAGAACCCGCATCCTCACGGCCGTGCTCGCGCTCGCGGCCGGGCTGCTCGCCGGCACCCCACCCGCACTGGCGGCCGACAGCACCGCGAAGGTCTCGCTCGCCGCCGACACGTACACCTGGAAGAACGCCCGGATCGACGGGGGCGGTTTCGTCCCCGGGATCGTCTTCAACCGCTCCGAGAAGAACCTGGCGTACGCCCGCACCGACATCGGCGGGGCCTACCGCTGGCAGGAGTCCTCCAAGACCTGGACACCGCTGCTCGACTCGGTCGGCTGGGACGACTGGGGGCACACCGGCGTGGTCAGCCTGGCCTCCGACTCCGTGGATCCGAACAAGGTGTACGCGGCCGTCGGCACGTACACCAACAGCTGGGACCCGAAGAACGGCGCGGTCATGCGCTCCTCGAACCGGGGCGCGAGCTGGCAGAAGACCGACCTGCCCTTCAAGCTCGGCGGCAACATGCCGGGGCGGGGCATGGGCGAGCGGCTGGCGGTGGACCCGAACAGGAACAGCGTGCTGTACCTCGGGGCGCCGAGCGGCAAGGGGCTGTGGCGCTCGACGGACTCGGGGGTGACCTGGTCCCAGGTGGCGAACTTCCCCAACGTCGGCAACTACCAGCAGGACCCGACCGACACCAGCGGCTACGCCAGCGACAACCAGGGCATCGTCTGGGTGACCTTCGACGAGTCGACGGGCACGTCCGGGAACGCCACCCGGGCGATCTACGTCGGCGTCGCGGACCTCCAGAACTCGGTGTACCGGTCGACGGACGCGGGCGCGACCTGGACGCGGCTCGCCGGCCAGCCGACGGGCTACCTGGCCCACAAGGGTGTCCTGGACGCGGCGGGCGGCTATCTGTATCTCTCCTACAGCGACAAGGGCGGGCCGTACGACGGCGGCAAGGGCCAGGTGTGGCGGTACGCGACGGCGACCGGCACCTGGACGAACATCAGCCCGGTCGCGGAGGCCGACACCTACTACGGCTTCAGCGGGCTGACGGTGGACCGGCAGAAGCCCGGCACGGTCATGGCCACCGCCTACAGCTCGTGGTGGCCGGACACCCAGATCTTCCGCTCCACGGACAGCGGGGCGACCTGGACGAAGGCGTGGGACTACACGTCGTACCCCAACCGCGCGAACCGGTACACCATGGACGTCTCCTCCTCCCCGTGGCTGACCTGGGGGGCGAATCCGTCGCCGCCCGAGCAGACGCCGAAGCTCGGATGGATGACGGAGTCGCTGGAGATCGACCCGTTCGACTCGAACCGCATGATGTACGGGACGGGGGCGACGCTCTACGGCACGGAGAACCTCACGAACTGGGACTCCGGCAGCCAGTTCACCATCAAGCCGATGGTGCAGGGCCTGGAGGAGACGGCGGTCCTCGACCTGGCGTCGCCGCCCTCGGGCGCGCCGCTGCTGAGCGCGCTCGGCGACATCGGCGGCTTCCGGCACACGGACCTCACCAAGGTCCCGTCGATGATGTTCACCTCCCCGAACTTCACCACGACCACGAGTCTGGACTTCGCCGAGACGAACCCGAACACGGTCGTGCGGGTCGGCAATCTGGACTCCGGGCCGCACATCGCGTTCTCGACGGACAACGGCGCCAACTGGTTCGCGGGGAGCGACCCTTCTGGTGTGAGCGGGGGCGGAACGGTGGCCGCCGCCTCGGACGGCAGCCGGTTCGTGTGGAGCCCGGACGGCGCGGGTGTGCAGTACACGGCCGGCTTCGGTTCGTCCTGGTCGGCGTCGAGCGGCATCCCGGCCGGGGCGATCGTGGAGTCGGACCGGGTGGACGCGAAGACCTTCTACGGCTTCAAGTCCGGGAAGTTCTACGTGAGTACGGACGGCGGGGCGACGTTCACGGCGTCCGCGGCGACCGGACTGCCGAGCGGTGACAGCGTGCGCTTCAAGGCGCTGCCCGGCGTGAAGGGTGACGTCTGGCTCGCGGGCGGGGCCACCGACGGGGCGTACGGTCTGTGGCACTCCACGGACGGCGGCGCGAGCTGGTCGAAGCTCTCGAACGTCGACCAGGCCGACACGATCGGATTCGGGAAGGCGGCCACGGGGGCGTCGTACCAGACGCTCTACACCAGCGCGAAGATCGGCGGCGTCCGTGGCATCTTCCGCTCGACCGACAAGGGCGCGACCTGGACCCGCATCAACGACGACGCCCACCAGTGGGGTTGGACCGGCGCGGCCATCACCGGTGACCCGCGGGTGTACGGCCGGGTGTACGTCTCGACCAACGGGCGGGGTGTGATCTACGGCGAGACGTCCGACACCGGCGGAGGCGGCACCGATCCGACGGACCCGCCGGACCCGACCCCGACGGGCGCCTGCGCGGTGACCTACAAGATCACCAACCAGTGGTCGGGCGGTTTCCAGGCGGACGTCCAGCTGAGCAACACCGGTTCCAGCGCCTGGACCGGCTGGTCACTCGGCTGGACCTTCCCCAACGCCCAGACGATCGCCCAGACCTGGAACGCCGAGGCCGCCCAGTCGGGCTCGACGGTCACCGCGAAGAACGTCGGCTGGAACGCCAACGTGGCCGCGGGCTCGTCGGTGAGCTTCGGCTTCACGGGCAGCTGGTCGGGAACGAACGGCAAACCGACCGCGTTCAAGGTGGGTGACCAGGCCTGCACGGTGGCCTGACCCGACGACAGGGCGGCTGTCCGCAGCCGCCCTGTCGCTCATGTCACGGCGTGTACACCGCCGGCCTGGGCGCCGTCGCCATCCCGTTGCCGATGAAGAAGCTCGGATGCGGGGGCTGGTTGTAGGCGGTGTTCTGCCAGGCCAGGCCCGTGCGGTACATCGTGTCGTGGAGCAGGGTGGTGATCTTCGTCGTCGTCTCGATCGGGGTCGAGTAGATCCTGAGCGCCGTGTTGCCCGATGTCGGCCAGACGACCTCCTCGCGCCAGTCGCCCAGGATGTCGCCGGACAGGGACGGGGTCGCCTTGGTGCTGTTGTTGGAGTGGACCGACGCCCCGGTCAGCAGGCGGGTGTCCGACGACGTGCCGTACTTGTCGATGTGGGTGCCGTCGAGGAGTTCGCGGACCGTGTCGCCGTCCCACCAGGACAGGAAGTTCGCCGAGGACGGCTCGCGGCCCTTCGTGGCGCCCGCCTCGTCGCGGATCGAGGTGTCGGAGGCCGACCAGACCTCCGCACCGTCGTTGCCGGCCCAGATGTCGCCGGCGACACCCCGCCCGTTGTCGCAGCACGCGGCCAGTTTCCAGTTCACCGTGCCGTTCGCCGGATTGATGTACAGCTCCGCCGGCTGGGAGGTCGACTCCGAGACCTTGAAGTACTCGAGACCCGCGTGGGAGGGGTCGAGGTCGCCGAGGTGCTGGGCGTCGCCGTGGCCCGTCTTCGTGGTCCACAGCCCGCTGCCGTTGTCGTCGACCGCCATCGCGCCGTAGACGATCTCGTCCTTGCCGTCGTTGTCGACGTCCCCGACGGACAGACTGTGCGAGCCCTGACCGTCGTAGCCCTTGCCGCTGTTGGTCGAGGAGTTGGTGTCGAAGGTCCAGCGGCGGGTGAAGGTGCCGCCTCGCCAGTCCCAGGCCGCGATCACCGTACGGGTGTAGTAGCCGCGGGCCATGATCAGCGACGGGCGGGCGCCGTCCAGGTAGGCCGTCCCCGCGAGGAAGCGGTCGACCCGGTTGCCGTACGAGTCGCCCCACGACGACACCGTGCCGCGTGCCGGGACGTAGTCGACGCTCTGCATGGCCTTGCCGGTCTGGCCGTTGAACATCGTCAGGTACTCGGGCCCGGACAGGACATAGCCGCTGGAGTTGCGGTGGTCGGCCGACGCGCTGCCGATCACCGCGCCCGTGCCGTCGACGGTGCCGTCCGCCGTCTTCATGGCGACCTCGGCCTTGCCGTCGCCGTCGTAGTCGTAGGCCTGGAACTGCGTGTAGTGGGCGCCGGAACGGATGTTGCGGCCCAGGTCGATCCGCCACAGCCGGGTGCCGTCCAGCTTGACGCCGTCGAGGATCGTGTTGCCGGTGTAGCCGGACTGGGAGTTGTCCTTGGCGTTGGTCGGCTGCCACTTGAGGACGAAGTCCAGTGCCCCGTCGCCGTCGAGGTCGGCCACGGACGCGTCGTTGGCCTCATAGGTGTAGGCGACGCCGTCAGGGGTCGTGCCACCGGCCGGCGGGCTGATGGGAACGTCCTTGTAGCCGCTGCGGAGTTGGACCGCGTGGACCGAGTCCGCCTGCTCGACACCGCCGACGATCGCCCGGACGGTGTAGTCGGCCTCGGCGGGCGCGCCGGAGTGGAAGTAGTTCGTGGAGCCGGTGACCGGGGTCGAGTTGACCTTCGTGCCGGCGCGGTAGACGTTGAAGGACACGTCGTTCGGGTCGGTGCCGAGCCAGCGCCAGCTGACCAGGTTGCCGCTGCCGGTGTGCACGCTGACGACTCCCCGGTCGAGCCTCTCGACCTGGCGGGCGGTGGCGGCCTCGGCCGTACCGGGCGACAGTGCGGTCAGGCCGGCGGCCACGAGGGCCACGGCGGCGGTCGTCGCCGAGAGGAGGACTCGGCGTCTGCGGTGCGGGTGCGGGTGCTGCACGGGGTGGACCTCCGAAGCGGTGAGGACGGACGGGTTCCGCTCCTCAGTCGCCGCACGGGGAAGCGGAGTTGCCGTACCTTTCGGCCAGTTCGGCAATCGTCCGGGCCATCCGTTCGCGCAGCTCGGAGGGTTCCAGCACCTCGATGTCCGTGCCGAGGCGCAGGAATGCGCCATGGGCGTGCTCGACGGACTCGACAGGGACCCGGGCGAGGGTCCAACCTTCGGAATCCGTACGGCCATGGACCGCCCTCGGCAGCCGCACGCCCGGCGCCAGCCGCACGAGGGCCTCGCCCCGGTACAGCCGGTCGTGGAAGTCCCGCTGGTACACCGTCCACCAGGCAGCCAGGTCGAAGCCCTCGGGGCGGGTGAACTCCTCGTCCGAGGAGGCCAGTTCGAGGATCTGGTCGACGCGGAAGGTGCGCGGTCCCGGTCCGGCGACGAGGTACCAGCGGCCCGCCTTCGACACCAGTCCGTACGGCTCCAACCGCCGCTCCACGTCGGTGGGTTCGGCCCAGCGGCGGTACAGGACATGGAGCACCCGGCTGCTCCAGACCGCTTCCGCCACCGCCGGGAGAAACGGCGCCTGTTCGGCCTCCGTGTACCACCCGGGCGTATCGAGATGGAAGCGCCCGCTGATCCGGTCGGCGTGGGCCCGCAGTTCCTCCGGCAGTGCGGCCCGCACCTTGAGCTGGGCGGCGGCGAGGACCGAGCCCAGGCCCAGCTCGGCAGCGGGACCGGGCGCTCCGGCAAGGAAGAGGGCCTCGGCCTCCTCCGCGGTGAGGCCGGTCAGCCGGGTGCGGTAGCCGTCGAGGAGGCGGTAGCCACCGGCGTGGCCCGCGTCGCCGTACAGCGGGACGCCCGCCGCGCTCAGGGCCTCGACGTCCCGGTAGACCGTGCGCACGGACACCTCCAGCTCCTGGGCGAGCTGGGCGGCGGTCATCCGGCCCCGGGTCTGGAGCAGGAGGAGGATCGAGACGAGTCGGCCGGCCTTCACTGACATATGGTGTCAGGGAAGTGGGCCTAGCGTCCTGCGCATGGCTTTCACCGAGAAGCTGCTGACCGTGCCACCGCCGATCGAGGTCGCCGGGCGGCACATCAAGCGCTACCACGTCACTGCCGACCCGGCCGGCATCGCGCCCGACGTCGAGAAGGCGGCGTACGAGATCCTCCCGGAGCTGCTGCCGGAGCCGGACGGCACGCCACCTGCGGCCTTCGTCGTCCTGCACCGGGGCGCGGACACCGGCGCCTACCTCAACGTCTACAGCTGGGTGTGGGACAACGTGCTCCACTTCCGGGGTGCCGCCGCCGGGCAGCCGGCGCTCCGGTGCCCGGACGTCGACCCCACGCACTTCGTCACCCCGGACCTGCCCTGGATCGGCTGCGTGTTCGAACTCCCGCCGATCCTGCACGAACGGGACGCCTGGGTACGCCACCTGCTCGCACCCGAAGTGCCGGATCTGGCCGCCTACTTGTCCGATTCCCTGCCCGAAGGAACCACGGGAGACCGCTCATGAGCAGCCCGCACGACTTCGACTTCTTCCACGGCGACTGGACGGTCGTGAACCGCCGCCGCACCGACTTCCTCGACCCGGACAGCGGGTGGGAGGAGTTCCCCGCGACCAGCCGCTGCCGGCCGCTGTTCGACGGGGCCGCGAACGTCGACGAGATCGACATGCCGCACCTCGGAGCGAAGGGGGCCACCCTGCGGCTGTTCGACCGCGAGACCGAGCAGTGGTCGCTGAACTGGGCCGCGAGCGGCAGCGGGAAGCTGTACCCGCCGGTGATCGGACGGTTCGAGGGCGGCCGCGGCGAGTTCTACGGCGACGACAGGTACGACGGGAAGGACGTGCGGGTGCGGTTCGTATGGGCGGACGTGTCAGCAGCCGGAGCCCGGTGGGAGCAGGCGTTCTCCGTCGACGGCGGGGAGACCTGGGTGACCAACTGGACCATGGACTTCAGCCGGCCTTACGGAACGCCCGGACGCTGAACACCGGGTCGGGGCGCGGGAGTTCCTGGTCGGGCAGCGCCTTCAATTCAAGGCGGGCGGCGAACCGTTCCGTGAGCGGGTCGCCGGGCGGCAGCAGGGTGAACCAGCCGCGCCGCAGGTCGGCGGCGGTACGCCGGGGACTGCGGCCCTGGCCTCGGCCCGGGAAACGGGCCTGCCCGGCCGGGTGCAGGCTGTGTGCGGCGGCGTACGACTCGACGAGCGGCGCCGCGTCCGGGGCGGGGCGCCGCGGGCGCGGGGCGAGGACGGCGTCGATGTCGCTGCCCACGTCGTGTGCGGCGGCCTTGTCGACGGTGGTCACGTACACCCCGCCGGGTCTCAGGACCCGGGCGCACTCGGCGACCACGGCACGGACGTCCTCGGGCCGGTCGAGGAGGTGCAGCAGCCACACGCTGGTGACGGCGTCGAACACTCCGTCCGGGAACGGCAGCGCACGGCTGTCGGCGAGCACGACCGCGCCGGGCAGCCGTACGGCGGCCATGCGGGCCATGCCGTACGTCAGGTCGGCGCCCGAGACCCGGGTCGCGGGCCGGGCGGCGGCGAGCCGGCGGGTGACGATCCCGGTGCCGCAGGCCACGTCGAGGAGCCGCCGGGTCTGCGCGGGGATCAGACCGAGCACGGCGTCCGCGGCCGCGGCGGCCCGGGGTTCGCCGCCGCGGGTGACGTCGTAGGCGTCGGCCTCCTTGTCGTAGTCGAGCACGGGCTCACTGCGCTCCGTGACCCTGGGCGAGCGCCTCCACCCGCTGCGCGAGCTCGAAGTCCTTCTCGGTGACGGCGCCGCCCGCGCTGTGCGTGTGCACGGACAGGGCGACCGTGTTGTAGCCGAGAGTGAGGTCGGAGTGGTGGTCGAGCTCCTCCTGGACCTGGGCGATGTGGACGACCATCGCGGTCGCGGCGAAGTGCGTGCCGAGGCGGTACGAGCGGGTGAGGCGGCCGTCGTCGACGGACCAGCCCGGCAGTTCCGCGAGCCGGTCCTCGATCTCCTTCTGCGACAGAGGTTCGACGGGCATGACCTCGCTCCTTCCTGAGAGTCTGGGTGTTTCAGCGTCCCACAGCTGTGCCTCCGCGGCTCACCGTGGTCCGCGGCCCGCCCGTGGGCCCGCTCCTCGGTTACGGTCGTAGGTATGACCATCGTCCCCTCCGGTACAGCCGCCCCCTCCGATCGGGGCGTCGGTCCGCTTCTGCGCGCCTGGCGGGAGCAACGGCGGGTCAGCCAGCTGGAGTTGGCGCTGCGGGCGGACTCCAGTGCCCGGCACATCAGCTTCGTCGAGACGGGACGCTCCCGCCCGAGCGAGGAGATGGTGCTGCGGCTCGCCGAGCATCTGGACGTGCCGGTGCGGGAGCGCAACGCGCTGCTCCTCGCGGCGGGGTACGCCCCGCGCTTCCCGGAGACCCCGCTGGACGATCCGTCCCTGGACGCCCTGCGCGAGGGGATCGAGCGGCTGATCCAGGGCTATGAGCCCTATCCCGCTCTGGTGTTCGATGCCGCGTACCACGTCGTGGCCGCGAACCGGGGCATCATGATGCTCCTCGACGGCATCCCGGAGTCCCTGCTCCGGCCCCCTCTCAACACCATGCGGCTCACCCTGCACCCCGAGGGCCTCGCTCCGCGCATCCGCAACCTGCCGGAGTGGCGCGGGCATCTGCTGGAACAGATGCGGCGGCAGATCGCCCTGCACCGCTCCCAGTCGCTGCGGGAGCTCTACGAGGAGGTGTCGGCGTACCCGGTGACGGTCCACGAGGGCGACGACAGCCCCGAACACACGGACCCCGCCCCGTACTTCGCGCTGCCGATGCGGATCGAGCACGAGGGCCGGACGCTGTCGTTCACCTCGTCCACGTCCACCTTCAACACGCCCATGGATGTGACGGTCGCCGAGCTGGCCATCGAGACGTTCCTCCCGGCCGACCCGTCGACGGGCAAGTACCTTCACTCACTGCTGCCCTGACGGGGCTCGGGGAACGGGTCCCGGACCGGAGTGCGCCGGCCCGGGACCCGCGACCACCACGATCCCGGCCCGCCGACTCCCGGTCGATTACGCGGGAGGTAAGGAAGGAGGCGGTCGTGACCGGTGAGACCGGCACGGGAACGTGGCACACTGCACGCAAGCTTCGACGCGTAGGGGAGGCGTGGCGTGAGTGAGCGGCGACCTGCGCCGACCGTGGGCCAGGTGGTGCTCGGCAGACGGCTTCAGGAACTGCGGGAGGCGGCCGGCCTCAAGCGCGAGGAGGCCGCGCAGGTACTGCGGGTGGCCCCCGCGACCGTGCGGCGCATAGAAATGGCCGAGGTCGCCCTGAAGATCCCGTATGTCCAGGTGCTCCTGGAGACGTACGGCGTCTCCGCGGAACAGGTCGAGGCCTTCGTCCAGCTGGCCGAGGAGGCGAACAAACCGGGCTGGTGGCAACGGTTCCACGACGTGCTGCCCGAGTGGTTCAGCCTGTACGTGAGCCTCGAGGGCGCGGCCGGGATCATCCGGTCCTACGAGCCGCACTTCGTGCCCGGGCTGCTCCAGACCGAGGACTACGCGCGTGCCGTCATGGAGGCCGGGACCATCGGGCAGTCGGGTTCCGAGGCGCTGGAGCGGCATGTGTCGCTGCGTATGGCCCGGCAGGGACTGCTGGAGCGCCCGAACGCGCCCCACCTGTGGGTGATCATGGACGAGACGGTGCTGCGCCGCCCGGTGAGCATCCGCTCCGAGGTGATGCGCGAGCAGCTGGACAAGCTCCTGGAGTTCGCCGAGCGCGACCGGGTCACGCTCCAGGTGTGCGAGTTCGAGGAGGGCCCGCACCCGGGGACGTACGCACCCTTCTCACTGTTCCGCTTCACCGAGCCGGAGCTGCCCGACCTGGTCTTCACCGAGTACCTGACCGGTGCGCTGTATCTCGACTCCCGCCAGGAGGTCGCCACGCATCTGGAGGTCCTGGACCACATGTCGGCGCGGGCCGCGTCGGCCGAGCGCACGAAGAAGCTGCTGCGGGAGCGCCGCGAGGACTTCTGAGCGGGCAGCACGACCACACGCCAGGCGCACCACGACCACATCACAGGGGAGAAGACACCGCATGACCGGATCCGACGCACCCAGGATCGACACGAGCCGCCCGCACCCGGCGCGGGTGTACGACTGGTGGCTGGGTGGCAAGGACAACTATCCGGTGGACGAGGCACTGGCCCGCAAGATCCTCGAGGTGGACGCCGCCGCGGTGCGCGGGGCGCGTGCCAACCGCCGTTTCATGCACCGGGCGGTCCGGACGGCCGCGGAGGCCGGTGTCCGCCAGTTCCTCGACATCGGCACCGGCATCCCCACCGAGCCCAACCTGCACCAGGTGGCGCAGGAGATCGCCCCGGACTCGAAGGTCGTGTACGCGGACAACGACCCGATCGTCCTGAGGCACGCGCAGGCCCTGCTGCACAGCACCCCCGAGGGCGCCACGAACTACGTGCATGCGGACGTCCGCGACCCGGACACCATCCTGCGGCCGGCCGCCGAGACCCTGGACTTCTCGGAGCCGATCGCACTGTCCCTGGTGGCGCTCACCCACTACCTGAACGACGACGCGTACGGGCTGCTCAAGCGCTACGTCGCCGAGCTCGCCCCGGGCAGTTTCGTGATCCTGTCGCAGGTCACGCCCGATCTGAGCCCCGAGGCCATCGAGAAGGCGGCCGAGCAGTTCCGCCGCAACGGCACCCCCTTCTTCCCCCGTTCGCTCGCCGAGTTCTCCCGCTTCTTCGACGGGCTGGAGCTGCTCGGCCCCGGAGTGATCCCGGTGTCGGGCTGGCGTCCGGGTCCCGAGGACGTGGCGGCCCAGGCGGAGGGCATCGTGCCGGTGTACGCGGGGGTCGCGCGCAAGGTCTGACCCGTACGGGTGCCGGTAACGGGTGCGCTCCCACGTCCCGCCCTAGGTTCGAAGCAGCCGCGGGCAAGCCAAGGGACCGGCGCGGCGCTGCTGCGGGCGGGGCGGTCTTCCGGCCCGGCAAGGCCCCCCGGCCTGCACGGCATCGGGCTGAACCGGCGGACGCGAGGCGGACGCGTCCACCGCGACCGCGGTACGAGGACCGGGTACGTGTACCGACGGCGGCGGTCGGACGCGCCCGGAGAACGTGGACGACGCTGAGGAGATCTGATGCCCTCGGACGCGGAGCCTCAGGCCGCCCCGCCCTTCGGGTCCTTCTCGTCGTCCACGATCTCCGCGTCGACCACGCCCTCCTCCTGTTGCGGTGCGGCCGGTTCGTCCTGCGGGGGCTGTTGCTGGGCCTGGGCGTACATCGCCTGGCCCATCTGCTGGCTGACGGAAGCGAGGTGCTCGACGCCGCTCCGGAGGGTGTTGGTGTCGGCGTTCTCCTCCAGGAGCCGCTTCAGTTCCGCGACCGCCGACTCGACCTGCGTCTTCGTGTCGGCGGGGACCTTGTCGCCGTTCTCCCGGACGAACTTCTCGGTCTGGTACACGAGTTGCTCGGCCTGGTTGCGGGTCTCGGCGGCCTCGCGGCGGTTGCGGTCCTCCTCGGCGTACTGCTCGGCCTCGCGCATCATGCGGTCGATGTCGTCCTTGGGCAGCGCCGATCCGCCGGTGACCGTCATCTTCTGTTCGCGCCCGGTCGCGAGGTCCTTCGCCGAGACGTGCATGATCCCGTTCGCGTCGATGTCGAACGCGACCTCGATCTGGGGGACGCCCCGCGGGGCGGGCGGCAGGCCGGTCAGGTCGAAGACGCCGAGTTTCTTGTTGTACGCGGCGATCTCGCGTTCCCCCTGGTAGACCTGGATGCCGACCGAGGGCTGGTTGTCGGTCGCGGTGGTGAAGATCTCCGAACGGCGGGTGGGGATCGTGGTGTTGCGCTCGATGAGCTTCGTCATGATGCCGCCCTTGGTCTCGATCCCCAGGGAGAGCGGGGTGACGTCGAGGAGGAGCACGTCCTTGACGTCGCCGCGGATGACGCCCGCCTGGAGCGCCGCGCCGACCGCCACGACCTCGTCCGGGTTGACCCCCTTGTGCGGGTCCTTGCCCGTGAGCTCCTTGACCAGGTCCGTGACCGCGGGCATCCGCGTGGAGCCGCCGACGAGGATCACGTGGTCGATCGCGGCGAGCTTGATGCCGGCGTCCTTGACCGCCTGGTGGAAGGGGGTCTTGCAGCGGTCGAGCAGATCGGCGGTGAGCTCCTGGAACTGGGCGCGGGTCAGCTTCTCGTCGAGGTGCAGGGGTCCCTCGGCGGAGGCGGTGATGTAGGGCAGGTTGATCGTGGTCTCGGAGGACGACGACAGTTCGATCTTCGCCTTCTCGGCCCCCTCGCGCAGCCGCTGCAGCGCCATCTTGTCCTTGCCGAGATCGACGCCGTACTGCCCCTGGAACTTCTTCACGAGGTGCTCGACGACCCGCTGGTCCCAGTCGTCGCCGCCCAGGTGTGTGTCGCCGTTGGTCGCCTTGACCTCGATGACCCCGTCGCCGATCTCCAGCAGGGACACGTCGAAGGTGCCGCCGCCCAGGTCGAAGACCAGGACCGTCTGCTCCTCGCCCCGGTCCAGGCCGTACGCCAGCGCGGCCGCCGTGGGTTCGTTGATGATCCTCAGGACCTTCAGCCCCGCGATCTCCCCGGCCTCCTTGGTGGCCTGCCGCTGGGAGTCGTCGAAGTAGGCGGGCACCGTGATCACGGCGTCGGTGACGTCCTCGCCGAGATAGGACTCGGCGTCCCGCTTCAGCTTCTGCAGCACCCGCGCCGACAGTTCCTGCGCCCGGTACCGGGTGCCGTCGACGGAGCCCTGGTCCGGGAAGCGCCAGCTCCCGTCGCCCATGTGCCGCTTCACGGAGCGCGCGGTGCGCTCGACGTTGGTCACGGCCTGCCGCTTGGCGACCTCGCCCACCAGCACCTCGCCGTTCTTCGCGAAGGCCACGACCGACGGTGTGGTCCTCGCCCCCTCCGCGTTGGCGACGACCGTGGGTTCACCGCCCTCCAGCACGGCGACCACCGAGTTCGTGGTCCCGAGATCGATCCCGACCGCACGTCCCATCGCTGTCCCCTTCCGCCAGGGATGTCCACCAGGGAGCCGTCCCGCACTCCAGCACAAAACTTGAGTGCGCTCTTGTCAATGGGGCGGGTGGCCCTGCTCAGCGGGACGAGTACCCCGGCGGACGCTCCTTGTGCGGCTCCCCGCGCAGCGCGACGGCCCGTCGCGGCCGGTCGGTGATCAGGACGTCGACGCGTGGATGGCCGAGAAACGCCCGCATCAGGGTGTCGTCGTTGACCGTCCAGACCATGGTGAACAGGTCGTGCCGGACCGCCTCGCGCAGCACGTTGGCGCGGGCCAGCCGGTGGTGCACGGCCACCCCGCTCGCGCCGCAGGCGCGCACCCGGCGCATCGGCAGCAGCTCGCTGAGCCGGGTGCCGGCAAGGCGGGCCCGGGCGATCTCCTTGCGGTCGCGCCCCAGCGACAGCGCGGTGCGCACACGCGGGAAGGCTCGTGCGATGGCCGCGACGGAACGGTCCTCCAGAGTCGTGGCGACGAAGCCGTCGGCGCCCAGCAGGGCGACCGCCCGGTCGATCAGCTCGCGCTCGTAGCCGCTCTCCTTCAGGTCCAGATGCCCGGCCAGCTTCCCCGCGATCAGGGACATCACCTCGTCGACGACCGGCACGGGATAGCCGGACCGTTCGCTGAGCTCGGCGTGGGTGATCTCGCTGAGACGCGGACCGGTGTGCCCCACCCGGGGGTCGTGATGGACGACGAAGACCCCGTCCGCCGTACGCCGGATGTCGAACTCGACGTACTCCGCCCCGGACCGGATCGCGTCCTCGTAGGCCTCCCAGGTCGCGGCGCCGGCACGCTCGGATCCGCCGCGGTGGGCGGAGACGGCGGGACGTCGTGGCATACGGCTCTCAGCTTCCGGACGATGGACGGGACGGCGACCGCGGTGCGGGCACCGGGGCGGCCGTCGGGGTCGCCAGCAACGCGCCGGAGCGCCTGCTGACCCGTCTGATCAGGAGGTATCCGATCACGGCGAGGGCGATGAACGGAAGCCAGGCCAGCAGGTACGCCGGGAGGTAGTGGGCGTCGAAGATGGACCGCCGATTGTCCACGTTCGAGGCGTTGACCCCGAAGAACGCCAGCAGCAGCGTCGGCGGCAGAGCGATGCCGGTGGCCACCGCGACGAGCGCCGACACCGTACGGTCCCTGCGGTCGTCGCGCTCGGCGAGCTGGGCCTGCAGAGCGGCCGAGCGGGCGCTGATCACCGAGGTCAGTCGCTCGACCATCCTGGCGGAGTTGTCCAGGCTGTCGGGGATGCCGAGGGCGTCACGCAGCGAGGACTGGAAGGCCTCCATGACCATCTCGGGGATCAGCAGGCTGTCGACGTACGCCTCGACGCCGAAGGCCAGGTCCAGCTGGAGTTCGTTCACCCCGTCGGAGAGCCGGGAGATCAGCCTGCGGATCTCGTACGGCGACTCGGCCGCGGCCCGTTCGTTGGCGCGCATGGTCTCGAAGGCGGCCAGCCGGGTGCGCTGGAGGACGGCGAGGGCGGAGATCATGCCGATGGCGACCAGGATCAGGCCGTTCTCCACGTGCTCGGCCCAGCCGGCGTGGACGGAGACTCCGCGGCCGTGCGCGGAGAGCGTGCGGCCGTGCTGGTGGAGGTGGGGCGACTCGGACGTGAACAGCCGGCCGCGGTACACGATCTCGTTGAGCAGGGTGGGCCGGCGCGTCTCGTCGGGGCCCAGCAGGTCGTTCTCCAGGTCGCCGCCGGGAAAGACCAGTTGGTGGACGTTCTGGCCGAAGGCGAGCGGCTCCCGCGGGGCGAGCCGTCCGCCCAGCGCGTCGAGCAGGGCTCTGGTGCCGAGCGTGATCCGGTCCCGGTCGAAGCAGGTGTCGGCGAGCCACGCCGCGAGCGCGGCAGGAGGCGTCTGTCCGGCGAATCCGCAGTCCAGGGCCAGGGTGATGTCCCCGCGCGGGGTGGCGAGGACGGCGACCTCGACGGACGCGAGGTCGAGTCCGTGGTCGCCGTGCGGCAGCCGCAGCTCCGCAGGTGCCACGTCCGCGACGAGCACCGGCACGGGCAGCACCGCCTCGCTGGACTTCAGGTGCAGGGCGAAGCGGCCGAAGTCGAATCTGTCGACGAGGCTGCCCAGCGAGGACCGCCCCGGGTCCAGGCGGCCGGTGAGGCTGAACAGCACGACGACGCGGGTCAGTTCACGGGTGCCGGAGTCGAGTGCCGCCGTACCGCCGGCCGTTCCCACAGTCATCGCGTTGCCTCCCGCACCACCGAACCGATCCCCGAACCGCGGCGCGCGCAGACCGCCCCGGACGGGCGGCCTGCGCGACCTGGTGCCTTCGGGTTCAGGCGAGCTTCGCGTCCAGTGTGATCGGTACGGCCTTCAGGGCCTGGCTGACCGGGCAGTTGACCTTGGCCTGCTCGGCGGCGGCCACGAAACCCTCCTCGTCGAGACCCGGCACGGTGCCCTCGACGGTGAGGTGGATGCCGGTGATGCCCTCTCCCGGCTGGAAGGTGACATCGGCGGAGGTGAGGAGCTTGGTGGGCGGGGTGCCGGCCCCGGCGAGGGCGTGCGAGAACGCCATGGAGAAGCAGCTGGAGTGGGCGGCCGCGATCAGCTCCTCGGGGCTGGTCTTGCCGTTCGCCTCCTGGGTGCGGGCAGCCCACGTCACCGGCTGCTCGTCGATGGCACCGGAGGAATCGAAGGTGACGACACCGTTGCCCTCGAGGAGGTTGCCTTCCCAGACGGTGTGTGCGGAGCGCGTGGTAGCCACGGTCAGTCCTTTCGTGTGGTCCCGCTGACGGGGGTGTGCGGGAACCATCCGATCACACTACGGCTCAGCTCACGCGGAAGACCGGCCCCCCTGCGGTGAACGGCAGCCTGGCCCGCTGCGGAGAGTCTGCGCCGGGGCGAACGAACGCGGCTGATTTCCTCAGGGCGACCGGACCTACCGGGGGCGCGGGGCTGTATCGACATGCGGCTCCGCCGCGTGGGCGCGACCAACCCCCCAGCGGCCCGCAGCCGAACACCTACGCGGCCTTCTCCTCCGCCTTCCCCAACGGCACTTGAGGACCCCCGGCTTCGTCGAGCCACCCCCGCAGCACCTTGTGCACCTGCTCGGCCCCGGTGATGTCCTCAGGAGGCTCGGACAGGGCGAGCGGCGACAACAGGAACGGCTTGGCCTGCGCACCCCCCAGGCCGCCGTGCGACCCGATCTGCTCCTCGAAGGCGAGCACCTCCCCCTCCGCAGGGTCGTACCAGGAGTTGACCATGATGTCGGCGGTGTGCGGAAAGGAGTGGGTACGCCGTACCGCCTCGACCGCGCCCGGCCCGAAGTCGGCCAACGGCCCGGGTTCGTCGTCAAGCCGGTCGAGGGGGATCTCCGTACCGAACGGCCCCAGCACCACCCCACCGTGCTCCTCGCTGCTCACCAGGAGGAAGCCGACACCGGGATGATTGGCGAGAGTGGTCAGCAGTGCCGGGTGCCTCGCGTCCATCTCCTCCTTGCTCATGCGGTGATGCACGTCCGGGAAGGAGACCAGCCCGAGGTTGCCGGACGCCAGCACGATCGGCTCGGAGTCGCGCGCGGGCCGGTACTGCTCACGCCCCTCCTTGCCCGGCCGGCGCAGCGCGGCACGGACGGCGGCGCGGGCCTCGGCCCCGCTGTGGGTGCGCTCGGCCTTGCGCGACACGGGCAGCCCGCAGCCGGCCCGGACCAGGTCGCCGAGGGTGAGCCCGTAGCGGGTGCGGAAGGTCTCGCCGGGGCTCTGGCCGTGGTCGGAGAGGACGACGATCCGGTACGGGCGCGGTGCGTGCTCGGCGACGTTCTCGATCAGCGCGAGCGAGCGGTCCAGGCGCTCCAGGACCTTCGCGGCGTCACGGCTCGTCGGCCCGGAGTGGTGGGCGACCTCGTCGTAGGCGACGAGGTCGGCGTAGACGGCCGTACGCCCGGCGAGCATGTCGCCCATGACGGCGGCGACCACGACATCGCGTTCCACGACCGTCGCGAAGGCACGGACGAGCGGGTACAGGCCTCCGCGGCCCACCCGGGGACGCTCCTTGCGTATCCGGGCGCGGGTCGACTGGCCGATCTCGCGGCCGACCTCGGCGAAGAACGACATGGCGGTGCGGACGGCGTTGGCGGGGTCCGAGAAGTAGGCGAAGTAGCCGGCCCGGGAGCGGGTCTCGCGGCTGCGGCGGCGGGTGGCGATGGACAGGACGAGGGCCTGTTCCTCGGCGCCGCCGGAGAAGAGGTTGCCGCGGCTCGCGCCGTCGACGGCGAGCAGTCCGTCGTGTCCTGCCTGTGCCACGGCCCGGTGCTGGAGTTCGACGGCGCTGGTCGGGCGGTTGCAGACCATCACCTCGCCGCGGTCCTTCTCGTACCAGCGGAAGGCGGGGACGTCGTGGTTGCTGCCGTGCAGGATGCCGAGCTGGCTGGCACCGGTCTGGCTGGACCAGTCGGTGCGCCAGGAGGTGAGCCGGTGGGTGGGGCGTGCCGCGCGGCCGAGGCGGTCGCCCTGGCCCAGCCAACGGGCGATCGTCGGCATGAGTCCGTCGCGGACCGCGGCCACCAGGACGTCGTGGCCCACTCCGTCGAGCTGGAGGAAGACCGTGCCAGGGGTGGCCGGGCCCAGGGGGCCGCCTCTGCGGCGGCGGTCGGCGAGACGGTACAGGCGGCGGCGGTAGGCGTCGTCGTCGCGCACCGCGAGGGCGCCGCCGGTGGCGGAGGCGACCGCGGACATCACGGCGGCCACCACGACCGCGGTCTCCGGGGCGGCGTCGCCGCGCTCGGCGGGGTTCAGGCGCAGGGCGAGCAGCAGCAGCGCCCCGTTGAGGAAGAAGACGAGGAGCCCGAGCACCAGGGTCGGCACGAGCAGGAACAGCCGTACGAGCAGCGGCCACACGACGGCCGACAGCACACCGAACGCACCGGCGCCGAACGCCGCGGTGACCGCGATCCGGGTCGCGCTGTCACCGGTCGGGGACTGAAGCCGGAAGTCCGGCAGGATCCCCGCCAGCACCAGCATTGTCAGGGTCGAGACGACCCATACCGTGACGCTCCGCCCGACCTGACTGACCACCCGCCGCCAACGCCCCGCACGCACGCCCCGTACACCTCACGTCCCGGCCCGTCGTCGGTGCGGGCGCTGGGACCAGCGTGTCATACGGGTGGCTAACGGCCGTCGTATCCCGCCGTCGGCATCGACAGCCTGCGATGCACCCTGGCCTTCATCTGGGCGTCGTAGAGGGGCTCCGCGAAGCCCACCGTCTCGACCCGTACCCCGCGGCGGGCGCATTCGGCGGTGAACTCCTCCACGGAGGACAGGGCGCTCTCCAGGACCCTGCGGCTCGGAGCCACGAAGAGATCCCGCCCCGCCCGCACCCCGTCCCACAGCACGCAGTGGTCGGCCCTGAGCCCCCGCACCAGCAGCTCCCGCCGCACCGTGTATCCCCGCTCCGCGGCCCAGCGCGCACACATCGCGTGCTGGCTGCGGGAGTCCACCAGGAAGGGGTCGGCGTCCAGCTCCTCCAGCGGCGTCAGACTCGCGATCGCCGTGACATGGACCGCTCCCATGGCGTCCCCCTCACCTCCGGGTTTCGCCGCCGACCCTACTCCAGCCCGTAGGCTTCGGGGAGTCGCGCGAAGGAGGCAAAGAGGTGCCGGTGGAGATCACCTGGTGGGGCCACGCCACCTGCACGGTGACGGATTCGGACGTACGTGTGCTCACCGACCCTCTGTTCGCTCGCCGTCTCGCCCATCTGCGCCGGCGCCGCGGTGCGGTACCGCCGCCGGGCGCCCGGCGTGCGGACGTGGTCCTCGTCTCCCATCTGCACGCCGACCACCTGCACGTTCCCTCGCTGGCACGGCTGGAGCCGGGCACGCGCCTGCTCGTGCCCCGGGGCGCACCACGCCAGGTGCCGGGGCTGCGCCGGCTCACCGACCTCCGGGTGGACGAGGTGGCGCCCGGCGACGAGCGACGCGTCGGCGACCTCCTGATACGCGTGGTGCCCGCCTGGCACGACGGGCGCCGGCTGCCGGTCGGGCCGCACCGCTCCCCCGCGCTCGGTTACGTCGTCGAGGGCTCGGCGCGGACGTACTTCGCCGGGGACACCGGGCTGTTCGACGACATGGCCAAGGAAGTCGGGCCGGTCGACGTGGCGTTGCTGCCGGTCGGCGGGTGGGGGCCCTATCTCGGGGAGGGGCACCTCGACGCCGGGCGCGCGGCCCAGGCCCTGGCCCGGTTGGCGCCGCGCAGTGCGGTGCCGGTGCACTACGGAACCTACTGGCCGATCGGGATGGACGCGGTGCGGCCGCATGAGTTCCATGCGCCGGGTGCGGAGTTCGTGCGGCTGGCGGCGGAGTTCGCGCCGGGCGTGGATGTGCACCGGCTGGAGCACGGGGAGAGCGTGCGGCTGGAGGTTGCGCGGTGATGTGGCTCGCAGCCGCCACCACGGGGGCGACGCCGGGGGCTGCCGGACAGGCAATCGGGTACCCGACGTTGTTCCTGCTGGTGTTTCTGGGCGCGTTGGTACCGGTGGTGCCCACGGGGGCGCTGGTGAGTTCGGCCGCCGTCGTGGCGTTTCATCAGACGGCGCCTCTCGCTCTGCTGTTCGTGTTCGTCACGGCCTCCACCGCCGCGTTTCTCGGGGACGTCGCCCTGTACTGGCTGGGACGGCGCGGGATGAAGTCGAAGAACGGGTCGCGGTGGCTGGAGGCGCTTCGGTCCCGGGCGCCGGAGGAGCGGCTCTCCCAGGCGCAGGGGAAGTTGGCCGACCACGGGGTGGCCGTCCTCGTCCTTTCCCGGCTGGTGCCGGCGGGGCGGATTCCGGTGATGCTGGCCTGTCTCATGGCCGAGTGGCCGTTGCGGCGGTTCGTTCGGGGGAATCTGCCGGCTTGTCTGGCCTGGGCCGTGACGTATCAGCTGATCGGGATCCTGGGTGGGTCGCTGTTCAAGGAGCCTTGGCAGGGTGTCGTGGCGGCGGTCGCGCTGACCGTGTCGATCAGCGCGGCGCCGACGGTGTGGAAGCGGGTGCGCTCCTAGGGGTGCTCATGGAGGTGCTCAGGGAGGTGCTCCAGCACCCGTGAGCCTCCGATCGGCAGGTCCCACAGGTCCTCGCGTGCCAGGCCCGCCTTCTCCCACGCCTCCCTGACCCTCGTGAGCGGTTCCAGCACCGGTTCCGCCGACAGCACGAACGTCGCCCAGTGCATGGGGGCCATGCGGCGGGCGCCCAGGTCCTGGGCCGCTCGCACCGCCTCCTCCGGGTCGCAGTGCACGTCGCTGAGCCACCAGCGGGGGTCGTAGGCGCCGATGGGCAGGAGGGCGAGGTCGATGCCGGGATAGCGGTGGCCGATACGGGAGAACCAGTGGCCGTAGCCCGTGTCGCCGGCGAAGTAGACGCGTCGGCCGTCCTGGGCGGTGAGGACCCAGCCGCCCCAGAGGGTGCGACAGGTGTCCGTGAGGGAGCGCTTGGACCAGTGGTGGGCGGGGACGAAGTCGAAGCGGACGCCGTTCAGTTCGGCCGCCTCCCACCAGTCCAGTTCGGTCACCGCGGTGAAGCGGCGGCGGTGGAACCAGCGGGCCAGCCCGGCCGGGACGAAGACCGGGGTGTCGCGCGGGAGGCGGCGCAGGGTCGGGGCGTCCAGGTGGTCGTAGTGGTTGTGGCTGATGACGACCGCGTCGATGTGCGGCAGGGCGTTCCAGTCGATGCCGACCGGGGTGATGCGGGCCGGGGTGCCGAGGATGCGGCGGGACCAGACCGGGTCGGTGAGGACGGTCAGGCCGCCGATCCGCACCACCCAACTGGCGTGCCCCGCCCAGGAGACGGCGACCGTGCGGGCGTCGACGGCGGGGAGCGGGGCGGGCGCGTAGGGCAGTTTCGGGATGTCGGCGAGGCCCTCGGGTCCGGGGCGTACGGCGCCCTCGCGGGCGAAGCGGGCCATGGCCTTCAGGCCGGGCAGCGGAGCGGTCAGACGGTCGTGGAAGGACCTCGGCCACACTCTCCGCTCCCCCAGGGGGCGGGGTTCGGCGAGCGGCGGGGACGGGGGCGCGAACGAGGGGGCCGAGGGCTCGTCGGCCACTCGGGTGCTGGTGGTCGACTCGGACTGCTGCGTCATCGAGGAGGCTCCCATCGCTGAGCGTCGTCGCGGAGGTCGTCGAAGACCGACTCCAAGGTGATCAACGCGCGTTGCACGTGTGGCAGTTCCAACGGCGCGGGTGAGGTGAGGCATTCCGCGCGTTCCTCGTCGGAACCGCCGAGCAGGGGCCCGGTGGACAGCCGTACGCGCAGCGCGCCGAGGTCGTCGCCGAAGCGGTGGCCGCCGGGTGCGGGCATGCCGAGCCGGGCGGTGAGGAAGTCCTCCAGGTCCTGGGCGTCTGCGACGCCGCGCGCGGTGAGCGCGGGGCGCAGCGGGCCGAGGTCGACATAGAGGTGGCGGCCGGCCCGCGGGGGCCGGGAGAGGGCGCCCGCGCCGATGACGACGGCGTGCGCCGCGGCGGCCACACGCGCGTGGAGGTGTCCTACGGCGGCGCGGTGGGCGGTGACCGGTTCGGGCTCGGTGAGGGCGTGGGCGGCGGCCGCCGCGACGGGTGCGGCGATGCGGGCGCCGAGGGCGGTCAGGATGTCCAGCACGCGCGCGTGGAGGTCGTCGCCGTCGCCGTCGCCGTTCGCCGGGAAACGGGCGAAGGCGGCCGGCCAGCCGGCCGGGAGCAGGCTGCCGGCCAGATCGGTGACGACGCTGACCCGGTCGGGCAGCATCTCGGCGGGGCTGAGCCAGACCGTCTCGTGCGGGGCGTGCACGGTGTCGCGCCAGGTCTCGTCGCTGACCAGGTGCAGACCCTCGCCCGCGGCGGCCTCGACGGTCTCGTGCAGCACCTCGGGCGGAGCGACGGTGGCGGTGGGGTCGTCGGCGACGGACAGCACCAGCAGCCGGGGGTCACCGCCCTCGGCCCGGACTCGGCGCACGGTCTCCAGAAGGGCGTACGGATCCGGGACACCGCCGCACTCGGCCGGTGTCGCCACGTGGAAGACGGGCCTTCCCAACAGGCGGGCGTACGGCGCCCACCAGGCGGCGCAGGGGCGGGGCACCAGGACGTCACCGCCGAGCGCGGCGGTCAGGGCGAGCAGGAGGGTGGGGGCGCCGGGAGCGGCGGCCACGTGGTCGGGTTCGGCGGGCAGACCGCGCCGGGCCGCGTAGTCGCAGGCAGCCTCCAGGAGCGGGGTGCCGCCGCCGACCGGTTCGGCGCGGGGGCGGGCCGCCGCGGCGGCGAGGACGGCGGTGAGTTCGGGCAGTACGGGAAGCCCGTCGTCGGGCAACGGAGGGCCGTAGCGAACGGGGCCGTGGCCCTCCGGGTCGGTCCGCATCGGTCACCTCCGTAAGGCGCTGTCCGGTGGCTCGTCCGGTCCGCCGTCTCGTGTTCTCGCGCCTGGCGCGCTCCTCGCGCTCTGAGTACCCACGGTGCTGCTCGACCATGGGCACCCGTGCGGGTTGCGCCCGTCACACGGACCTGACGTTTCGTCTCAGGCATCCGCCGCGGGGGACTTGCGGCGCAGTCGGTGGACGGCGCCCGCGGCGGCGCCCGCGATCAGCAGGGCACCGGCGGCCAGAGCGGGCACGGAGTCGGTGAAGCTGCCGCCCTGCCCGGCGTGGACCGGGCTCTGGATGACCGCGGTGTCGCAGCTTTCGGTGCGCGGTTCGGTGCGGGGCTCGGTCTGCGGCTCGGTGCGCGGTTCGGTGCGGGGCTCGGTCTGCGGCTCGGTGCGTGGCTCGGTGCGGGGCTCGGTCTGCGGCTCGGTGCGTGGCTCGGTCCGGGGCTCGGTCTGCGGTTCGGTGCGGGGCTCGGTCTGCGGTTCGGTGCGCGGTTCGGTGCGGGGCTCGGTCTGCGGTTCGGTGCGGGGCTCGGTGCGCGGCTCGGTGCACGGGCGGTGACTGCTGTCGGCGGCGGGGCCGCGGGCGACGGTGAAGGTGGCGCTCCAGGCCGGGCCCGGTGCGCGGTCCGCGGTCGGGCAGGTGCCGTCGACGGTCCACGCGGAGTCCGGGCCGACGCCGCCGGCACCTTCCTGAAGTTCCTGGTCGGCGGCGATGCGCGCGGTGCCGCTGTAGGCGGGGCCGGACACCTTGTCGTCGTCGCCGGGCACCAGCTGCAACCGGACGGTCTGCGTCTCGAAGGCCTCCGAGGTGGCGTCGACGGTGGCGGGCGGCGTCCCGGTACCGGGATCGCAGGAGACGGACACGGTGACACTGCCGCCCGGCTGGACACTGCTCGGGCTGACCTCCGCGGCCGGTTCCGCGAAAGCGATCGGCGGGGCGACGCCCAGGGTGACCCCGAGTGCGGGGAGGACGACGGACAGGGCCCGGAGACGGGCGGTGCGGCGCATGGGGCGGACTCCTTCGGCCGACGGCTGCGGGGCCCGTCGTCGGGCGTCGGGGTGACGACGACCGGACGGTGACGACGGACCGAGGGCACGACGGTCGCACCCACAGCCATCACAGCCCGGCCCTCCCCCTCCCGCGCGCGGCCGGAGGCCATTGGCGGGACAGGGAGGGCCGAGTGGGTGACGTCGGGGCGCCGGGGGTTTCGTTCCCTCAGAGCGGCCCCGTCACGCGGCGGCGTCCCGCATGATCTGCTCACGCAGCCGTCCGCAGCAGCGGCTGATCAGGCGGGACACGTGCATCTGGGAGATTCCCAGCTGCTCGGCGATCCGGCTCTGGGTCATGTCGCCGAAGAAACGCATGTAGAGGATGGCGCGCTCCCGCTCGGGCAGCGCGGCCAGCCGGGGCCTGACGGACTCGCGGTCGACGACCGTGTCCAGTGCGGGGTCGGACGAGCCGAGGGCGTCGGCGAGCGAGTAGCCGTCCTCGCTGCCGGGCAGTTCCGCGTCGAGGGAGAGGGCGGTGAAGCTCTCCAGTGCCTCGAGGCCCACCAGGACGTCCTCCTCGCTCAGGTTCGCCTGCTCGGCGATCTCCGCGACGGTGGGCCTGCGCCCCGGGATCGTCTGGGCGAGGTCCTGGGCGGCGAAGCGGACGCGGTTGCGCAGGTCCTGGACCCGGCGCGGCACGTGCAGGGTCCACATGTGGTCGCGGAAGTGCCGCTTGATCTCGCCGGTGATGGTGGGGACGGCGTAGCTCTCGAAGGCGTTGCCGCGCGCGGGGTCGTAGCGGTCGACGGCCTTGACCAGGCCGAGGGCCGCGACCTGGCGCAGGTCCTCGAAGCTCTCGCCGCGGCTGCGGAAGCGGCCGGCGAGCCGGTCGGCCATGGGCAGCCATGCCTCGACGATCTGTCCGCGCAGGGCGTCGCGCTCGGGTCCCGCGGGGAGGCCGGTGAGCCTGCGGAAGGAGTCGGCGGTGTCGGGTGCGTCGTCGTGCGGGTGGTGCTTCGCGCTCACTGAAGTGGGCATATGCGTCGCAACTCCCTTGATGATGCTCTGGGTTGGACGATCGGCGGGGAGCGCGTCCGCATACGGACAGGCGCGGCCGGGCGCCGCTCCCCCACACGTGCCTCCGGTCCGAAGCACTGTGACGCGCCTGCCCCCGGCCCCCGGCGGCAAACCAGGGCAGGTTTTCCGGGGCCGCGCAGGGTGACTCGTAAGGCTGCTGCCTGTGCCATCTATGTCGGGAGGTCAGCCCATGAGCACCAAGGTGTCCGATCACATCCTCGAGCGGCTCCGTGAGTGGGGTGTGGACCATGTCTTCGGCTACCCGGGCGACGGCATCAACGGCCTGCTCGCGGCCTGGGGCCGGGCCGACAACCAGCCACGGTTCGTGCAGTCCCGGCACGAGGAGATGTCCGCGTTCGAGGCGGTCGGTTACGCCAAGTTCAGCGGTCGTGTCGGAGTGTGCGCGGCGACCTCGGGCCCCGGCGCGATCCACCTGCTCAACGGTCTGTACGACGCCAAGCTGGACCATGTGCCGGTGCTGGCGATCGTCGGCCAGACGCACCGCACGGCGATGGGCGGTTCGTACCAGCAGGAGGTGGACCTGCACACCCTGTTCAAGGACGTCGCCTCGGAGTTCGTGGAGACGGTGACGGTCCCCGAGCAGCTGCCGAACGTCCTGGACCGGGCGATCCGCACCGCGTACGCCCGCCGTTGTCCCACGGCGATCATCATCCCCGGGGACGTGCAGGAGCTCGACTACTCGGCGCCCACCCACGAGTTCAAGATGGTGCCGTCCAGCCTGGACCGCAGCGACTGGACGGCGGTTCCGTCCCAGGAGTCGCTGGAGCGGGCCGCGGAGATCCTCAACTCCGGTGCCAAGCCCGCGATCCTCATCGGTCAGGGCGCGGCCGGAGCGCGGGCCGAGGTGGAGCGGATCGCCGAGCTGCTCGGCGCGGGCGTCGCCAAGGCGCTGCTCGGCAAGGACGCGCTGAGCGACGAACTCCCGTACGTCACCGGCTCGATCGGTCTGCTGGGCACGCGGCCGTCGTACGAACTCATGCGGGACTGCGACACCCTGCTGACCATCGGCTCGTCGTTCCCCTACACGCAGTTCCTCCCGGACTTCGGCAAGGCGCGGGGCGTGCAGATCGACATCGACCCGCACATGGTCGGGATGCGTTATCCGTACGAGGTGAATCTCGTCGGCGACGCGAAGGCGACGCTGCAGCGGCTGATCCCGATGCTGGACGTGGAGCGCGGCGGGCGCGAGTGGTACGACACGGTGTGCGACAACGTCTCGCGCTGGCGTGAGGTGATGGAGCGGCGGGCGCAGCAGTCGGCCGACCCGATCAACCCGGAGTACGTGGCCCACGTCCTCGACCCGCTGCTGCCCGACAACGCGATCGTCACCTCGGACTCCGGTTCCACCGCCAACTGGTACGCCCGGCACCTGACCATGCGTCCCGGCATGCGCGCCTCGCTGTCCGGCACGCTGGCGACGATGGGCCCGGGGGTGCCGTACGCGATCGGCGCGAAGTTCGCGCACCCGGACCGGCCGGCGATCGCGCTGGTCGGGGACGGGGCGATGCAGATGAACGGGATGGCCGAACTGATCACCGCGGCCAAGTACCGCGACCTGTGGGAGGATCCGCGGCTGATCGTCGCCATCTGGAACAACCACGACCTCAACCAGGTCACCTGGGAGATGCGGGCCATGGAGGGCGCCCCGTCCTTCCTGCCCTCGCAGCAGCTCCCGGACGTCCAGTACGCCGCGTTCGCCCGCTCCCTCGGTCTGACCGGGATCCGGGTGGAGAAGCCCGAGGACGTGGAGGCGGCCTGGCGAGCCGGCCTGGAGGCGGACGGGCCCGCGGTCCTGGAGTTCCTCACCGACCCGGCCGTACCGCCGATCCCGCCGCACGCGACCTGGGAGCAGATGGAGGCCACGGCCGCGTCGGTCCTCAAGGGTGACGCGGACCGGGCCTCCATGGTGAAGCAGGGTTTCAAGGCGAAGGTGCAGGAGTTCCTGCCGGGGCGGGAGAAGAAGTAGCCACCGGGAGGGCGGCCGGTTCGCGCCGGTCGTCCTCCTGCTCCGACAGCATCAGCTCCTCGTACCGGCCGAGCGCGAGCACGACGCCGAGCATGAGGATCGGTATGAGCGCGGCGAGGACCATCATCGCCATGTCCTTCCCGGGGGAGGTGCGCGGGGGGTGCGGGCCGGGTCTCCCGGCTTCGGTCCGGCAAACCCTGTGTCGGCGTCCGGTGCACGGGTACGCGGTGCGGACCCCGAAGATCTGGAGGGAGACATGCAGCGAGGCAGCGACCGGCTGAGTCGCCACCGTGACGACGAGATGAAGCACGAACTCCAGGGTCTGCTCCGCTCCGGGCATCCCACCCGGAGTGAGGAGTGGAACGACCCCGAGCCGACCGCCGACGACGATCCGCAGGTCTGGGGCGGACCCGTGGCGCCGGGCAGCGACGGGGCGTCACTGGAGACCGTCCGACTGGAGCTGGCCCGGCTCCTGGGCCGCAGCTCGTTCCCCGCCACTTCCGTGGAGCTGGGGCGGGTGCTGCGCCGCAAGAACGCCCCCGACGCCCTCGCAGAGGCGGTGGAGGGACTGCCACGCAAGGAGAACTACACCAACGTCCAGGAGCTCGCGCGCGCACTCACCCGGACGGAGGGCACCCGGTGACGGCGGAGCTGGTGAGGGAGGTGATGACGCCCGGTGTGGTGGCCGTCCGCCCCGACGCCTCGCTGGTCGAGGCGGCGCGGCTGATGCGCGCGCAGGACATCGGCGATGTCGTGGTGGCCGACGGCCAGCACGTGGTGGGAGTGCTCACCGACCGGGACATCACGGTCCGGGCCGTCGCCGAAGGCGCCGACCCGCTGACGGT
The DNA here is from genome assembly GCF_030816965.1 of Streptomyces canus. Taxonomy (NCBI): domain Bacteria; kingdom Bacillati; phylum Actinomycetota; class Actinomycetes; order Kitasatosporales; family Streptomycetaceae; genus Streptomyces; species Streptomyces canus. Next base: position 8,281,806 of record NZ_JAUSYQ010000002.1, on the reverse strand, counting down.
GAGTGCCCAGTCGGTGTGCACTCCGGATCCGCTGACCGTCGCCCCCGGCGACCCGCTGACGCAGGCGGTCGCGCTGATGCGTGCGCACGCCGTCCGGCGGCTGCCGGTCATCGAGGACGGCCTGCCCGTCGGCATGGTGAGCCTCGGGGACATCGCCGAGGGCCGGGACCCGGGGTCGGCGCTCGCCGACATCAGCCGTGCGGATCCGGACGACGGGGCCCCCGTATGAACCTGGGCCAGGCCGCGGAGATCAGTGCCACCGGTGCCACGGTCGACGTCGGGGACGTGACCACCCGGTATCTCCTCTACGGGCTACTGCCCGGCTGGTTCGTGCCGGGGCTCGCCGACTGGGTGATGCACCGGCGCACCCGCATCGAGGACACCGCGGGGACGAAGGAGTCCCTGATCCACTCCTTGATGATGGCCGAAGTGGGCATCCCCATCGCGCTCACGCTGCGCTACGAGGTCAATCCGCTGCTGCTGAGCGTGCAGCTGGGCGGCGCGGCCGTGCACGAGGCGACCGCCCTGTGGGACGTGAAGACGGCCGTCGACAGCGACCGCGAGGTCAAGCCGGTCGAGCAGCACATCCACAGCTTCCTGGAGTCGCTGCCGTTCGCCGCGCTCGCGTCGCTGATGTGCCTGCACTCCGACCAGGTGAAGTCGCTGCTGCGCGGCGGGCGCGCGGATCCGGACGCGTGGCGGCTCGTGCCGCGCAGGCGGCCGCTGTCACCGGGCTATCTCGCCGGTATCGGCGCCGCGATCGGCGCCTGTGTGCTGCTGCCGTACGGCGAGGAGCTGCTGCGCTGCGCTCGCGCTTCCCGCGCAAGGAAAAAGCTTTCCAGGAAAGGACGTTGAACCATCATGCGTATCGCGTTTCTGACCGCACCCGAGGGCGTCGAGCAGATCGAGCTCACCGATCCGTGGCAGGCGGCGGTGAACGCGGGGCACGAAACCGTGCTCGTGTCGACCGAGCCCGGCAAGATCCAGGCGTTCAACCATCTCGACAAGGCGGACACCTTCCCCGTGCAGGAGGTCGTGGGCGAGACGTCCGCGGACTCCTTCGGCGGGCTGGTGCTGCCCGGCGGCGTGGCCAACCCGGACTTCCTGCGGACGGACGAGAAGGCCGTGGCGTTCGTACGGGACTTCTTCACCCAGGGGCGCCCGGTGGCCGCGATCTGCCACGCGCCGTGGACGCTCGTCGAGGCGGACGTCGTACGGGGCCGGGTGCTCACCTCCTGGCCGAGTCTCGAGACGGACATCCGCAACGCGGGCGGCACCTGGGTGGACGAGCAGGTGAAGGTCTGCGACCACGGGAACAACAAGCTGGTCACCAGCCGCAAGCCGGACGACCTCAAGGCGTTCTGCGAGACGTTCCTGGACGTGTTCGCGAAGGAGGCCGCCTAGTGGACGCCGCCGACCGCAAGCAGCGTCAGCGCGAAGGTTTTCACGCCGACGACCCGACCGCCGGGCCGCTCACCACCGACCAGGGCGTCGAGGTCGACCACACCGACGACTCGCTCGCCCGCCGGTGAGCGCGGTCCGACCCTCATGGAGGACTTCCACTTCCGGGAGAAGCTCACCCACTTCGACCACGAGCGGATCCCGGAGCGGGTGGTGCACGCGCGGGGCGCGGGCGCGTACGGCTACTTCGAACCGTACGAGTCCTGCGCGGAGTTCACCCGTGCCGCCTTCCTCCAGGACCCGGCGGTCCGCACCCCCGTCTTCGTGCGGTTCTCGACCGTGCAGGGACCCAGGGGCTCCGCGGACACCGTGCGGGACGTGCGGGGCTTCGCCACCAAGTTCTATACGTCGGAAGGCAATTACGACCTCGTCGGGAACAACTTCCCGGTCTTCTTCATCCAGGACGGCATCAAGTTCCCGGACTTCGTGCACGCGGTGAAGCCGGAGCCGCACAACGACATCCCCACCGGCGCCTCGGCACACGACACCCTGTGGGACTTCGTGTCGCTCCAGCCGGAGACCCTGCACGCGATCATGTGGCTGATGTCGGACCGGGCGATCCCGCGCAGCTACCGCATGATGCAGGGCTTCGGTGTGCACACCTTCCGGTTCGTGAACGCGGAGGGCAAGGGCACCTTCGTGAAGTTCCACTGGAAGCCGAGGCTGGGCGCGCACTCGCTGGTGTGGGACGAGGCGCAGGAGTGCCAGGGCCGTGACCCGGACTTCAACCGGCGCGACCTGTGGGACGCCATCGAGGCCGGCGAGTACCCGGAGTGGGAGCTCGGCGTGCAACTGGTGCCGGAGGAGGACGAGTTCGCGTTCGACTTCGATCTGCTCGACGCCACGAAGCTCATCCCGGAGGAGCAGGTGCCCGTCCGGCCGATCGGCCGGATGGTGCTCGACCGCAACCCGGAGAACTTCTTCGCCGAGACCGAGCAGGTCGCCTTCCACACCGCCAATGTCGTGCCCGGTATCGACTTCACCAACGACCCGTTGCTCCAGGCGCGTAACTTCTCCTATCTGGACACCCAGTTGGTCCGGCTGGGCGGGCCGAACTTCTCGCAGCTGCCGGTGAACCGGCCGGTGGCGCCGGTGCGCACCAACCAGCGCGACGGCTACCACCAGAGCGCGATCCACCGGGGCACGAACTACTTCCCGAACTCGCTCGGCGGCGGCTGCCCGGCCCACGCCGGTGTCGACGGGCACGCGTTCACCCACTACGCGGAACGCGTGGACGGACACAAGATCCGGCGGCGCAGCCCGAGTTTCCAGGACCACTACAGCCAGCCCGCGCTGTTCTGGAACAGCATGGCCAACTGGGAGAAGCAGCACATCGTCGAGGCGTTCCGGTTCGAGCTGGGCAAGGTGGGTGCCCGGACCGTGCGGGCCCGGACGGTCGAGCACCTCGCAAAGGTGGACGGCGAGCTGGCGACGCAGGTGGCGCGCGGTATCGGGGTACCGGAACCGACCGCGGGCGAGACGGCGTACAAACTCTCCTCCCCCGCTCTCAGCCTGGAGTCGCTGCGCGGCGACGGCTCCATCCGCACCCGGCAGATCGCGGTCCTCGTCACCGACGGGATCGACGCCGAGCAGGTGACCTCGGTGCGGGAGCGGCTGGCCGCCGAGGGCGCCGTGGTGGAGGCGCTGGCTCCGACGGACGGCGAGGTGCGGGGCGCCGACGGCGAGCTGTACACCGTCGACCGCGCGCTGGCGACCGTCGCGTCCGTGCTGTACGACGCCGTTCTGCTGCCCGGTGGTCCCGTGGGCACCCCGCCGACGGCATCCGACCAGGACGTCATGCGTTTCGTGCGGGACGCCTACCGGCACGGCAAGCCGATCGGCGCGCTCGGCTCGGGCGTCGGGATCCTGTCGTCGCTGGAGCCGGAGGGACTACGGCTGTCCACCGAGTTCCACCGCGTGGAGACCGACCAGGGCGTGGTGACGGAGACGTCCCCGGGTCCGGCGGGCGAGGAGTTCCTGAACGCGTTCGTGGCCGCGATCGCGGCACACCGGCACTGGGACCGGCTGCCGACGCGCCACTGAGCCTCCGGGCACGTCACCGGTGGCCTGCTGATCACGTGATCGGCAGGTCACCTTCGGCTGTCCGCACCGGGCCCCTGGTCAGTCCAGCGCCGGTGTGGCCGACTCCCCCGCCCCGCGCTCCCGCGCGCCCTCACGCGTGCGGCCCGCGGCCACCGTCCGGCGCGGGTTGCGGCGCAGGTACTCGCCCTCGAGCCGGGCCATGCGCTCGTTGTGCGTACTGAGCGCGTCGTTCGAGCCGTGGAGCAGCGTTTCGTGCCGGGTGCGGTGGATCGTCTCCAGCTCTTTCATGAGCTGTTGGTCGTCCAACCTGCTGGGGTCGACTCCGGTCATGGTGGTGTCCCGCTCGTCGTGTTCGTTCATGGGCTTCGGGTACCCGCCCGGCAAGCATTACCGCACTGCCCCCGAGCGGCATCCGGGAGGGAACCCATGGATCTCGCCTTTCTGCATCCACTCTACGAACATCCGGGCCCCTGGGCCTCTGTGTACGTCGACGCCCCCCGCCCCACGGAGGACACACTCCACGAACGGCATCTCGCGGCGGTCGCGGTCGCCCGCGAGCTGTCCACGCAGGGGGCCGACGAGGAGACCTGCGTGGCCGTGCGGGAGGCGATCGAGGAACTGCGGCACTCGTCCGAACCACATGGCCGGGCCCTCTTCGCGCGGGCCGGCGAGGTCGTCCTGGACCCGGCGCTGACCAGGTCCCCCGAGGGCAGCCTGGTCCGCTGGGCCCCGCTGCCGCACACCGCGCCGCTGCTGGAGCTGGCCGGCGAGGACCCGGTGTGCGTGGTGGCGTACGTCGACCGCAAGGGCGCCGACTTCGAGCTGCGCGGGCCGCTCGGCCGGCAGGGCGCCGGTTCGGTCACCGGCAAGCAGTGGCCCGTCCACCGGACGAGCAGCTCCGACTGGTCGGAGCGGCACTTCCAGCTGCGGGTGGAGAACACCTGGGAGCACAACGCGGCCGAGATCGCCGACGCGCTCGCCGTCTGCCAGGAGGAGACCGGCGCCGACCTGCTGATCCTGGTCGGTGACGAGCGGGAGAAGCGGTCCGTGCACGAGCGGTTGCCGAAGCGGCTGCAGGGCCGGGTCGTCGAGGCCGAGCACGGTGCCGGCAGCCGGCTGCTCGACGAGGACGTGGAACAGGCCCGTGCCGAGCATGTACGGCAGCGCGCGGAGCGGGAGCTGGAACGGTTCCTCGCGGCCCGCACACCGGGCGACGACGGGCAGCCCGGAGCCGTGGAGGGTGTGCCCGCGCTGGTGGAGGCGGCACGCGAGCACCGTATCGACGCACTCCTGATCCGCCCGGACGGGCCGGATGCGCACCGTGAGGTGTGGGTCGGGGAGGACCCGGACCAGGTGGCGGTCCGCCGCACGGATCTGAAGATCCTCGGCGAACAGAACTCCTGGTCGGCCCGGGCGGACGACGCGCTGATCAGGTCGGCGGTGGCGACGGGAGCTCCGGCGCTCTCGGTGACACCGGCGAGCGAGGAGGCCCCGGTGGGCGGCCTGGGCGCCCTGCTGCGCTGGGTCTGAGGCGCCTCGGGCGGGCCCGGTGACCTGCGGTTACCGGGCCCGTTCCACGCGTCGCTCGTCCCACACCGGCTCCGCCGTCTCGCGCACCCGCCCGTCCGAACCGAAGACCAGGTACCGGTCGAAGGAGCGCGCGAACCAGCGGTCGTGGGTGACCGCGAGGACCGTGCCGTCGAAGGCCTCCAGGCCCTCCTGGAGGGCCTCCGCGGACTCCAGGTCGAGGTTGTCCGTGGGCTCGTCCAAAAGGAGCGCGGTGACGCCCTGGAGCTCCAGGAGGAGGATCTGGAAGCGGGCCTGCTGTCCGCCGGAGAGCCGGTCGAAGCCCTGCTCGGCCTGGCCGGTCAGCTCGTAGCGGCGCAGCCGGGACATCGCGGCGCCCCGGTCCTGGGCGTGCTCCTTCCAGAGGATGTCGAGAAGGGTGCGGCCGAAGAGCTCCGGATGGGCATGCGTCTGCGCGAAGTGCCCGGGCACGACCCGCGCCCCGAGCTTCCACTGCCCGGTGTGCGCCACGGTGGAGTCCCCCGCCAGCAGCCGCAGGAAGTGCGACTTGCCGGAACCGTTCGAGCCGAGGACGGCGACGCGTTCGCCGTAGAAGACCTCCAGGTCGAAGGGCTTCATCAGGCCGGTCAGTTCAAGTCCCGCACAGGTGACCGCCCTTACGCCGGTACGACCACCCTTGAGCCGCATCTTGATGTCCTGCTCGCGCGGCGGCTCGGGCGGCGGGCCGGCCTCCTCGAACTTGCGCAGCCGGGTCTGGGCGGCGCGGTAGCGGGAGGCCATGTCGGGGCTGTTCTCAGCAGCCTGACGGAGCGTCAGCACCAGCTTCTTCAACTGCGCGTGCTTCTCGTCCCAGCGTTTGCGCAGTTCCTCGAAGCGGGCGAACCGGGCCTGCCGCGCCTCGTGATACGTGGCGAAACCGCCGCCGTGCACCCAGGCGTCCGCGCCGGCGGGCGAGGGCTCCACCGACACGATCTTCTCGGCGGCCCGGGAGAGCAGCTCCCGGTCGTGGGAGACGAAGAGAACCGTCTTGCGGGTCTCCTTCAGCCGCTCCTCCAGCCAGCGCTTGCCGGGCACGTCGAGGTAGTTGTCCGGCTCGTCCAGCAGCAGCACCTGGTCCGTGCCGCGCAGCAGCGCCTCCAGCACCAGCCGCTTCTGCTCACCGCCGGACAGGGTCCGCACCTGCCGGAACTGCGCCTTGTCGTACGGCACCCCGAGCGCGGCCATGGTGCACATGTCCCAGAGCGTCTCGGACTCGTAGCCGCGCACCTCGGCCCAGTCGGACAGGGCCTGCGCGTACTTCAGCTGGGCGGCCTCGTCGTCGACGGTCATGATCAGGTGCTCGGCCCGGTCGACCGCCTGCGCGGCCTCCCTGATCCGGGGCGGCGCGACCGACACGAGCAGGTCCCGTACGGTCGTCTCGTCCCGTACGGACCCCACGAACTGGCGCATCACCCCGAGGCCGCCACTCACGGTGACCGTCCCGCCGTGCGGTTTCAGCTCGCCGGAGATCAGCCGCAGCAGGGTGGTCTTGCCGGCGCCGTTGGGCCCGACGAGGGCCACGACGGCCCCTTCTCCCACCCGGAAGGACACATCGCCGAGCAGTGCCCTCCCGTCGGGGAGGTAGTACTCGAGGTGCGCGGCTTCCAGATGTCCCATGGGGCGCATTGTCGGTGCGAGGGCGGGGCCTGGGCAAACGCATATCTCTCGACATACCCGCCACGGCATGAACCCCGACGCCGACCTCACGCTTCACCGCCGCCGTGAAGGCCGCGAACGGCACCCCGTGGGCGGCTGCGTCTGTCGGGCGTCGCACCGGGCACGCTCCGGTGACTGATTGCCCGTCAGTCCATATAGCAATACACGGGTCTCACCATTCGACATACGGGCGTACCGTTCCGTGTACCGACGGACAGGTCGAGAAGGGGAGCTCAGTCATGCCGGAATCGCAGGACAAGGCACAGGACAAGCCGCGGGAGACCGCCGTCTACACGCACGGTCACCACGAGTCCGTGCTGCGCTCGCACACCTGGCGCACCGCCGCCAACTCGGCTGCCTACCTACTCGGTTCGCTGAAGCCCCACATGAAGATCCTGGACATCGGCTGCGGACCCGGCACGATCACCGCCGACCTGGCGGCCCTGGTCCCGGACGGGCATGTCACAGGGGTCGACCACGCGCCCGGCATCCTGGACCAGGCCCGCGCCACGGGCGCCGAGCGCCACCTGACGAACGTCGACTTCGCGGTCGCGGACGTGCACGCCCTGGACTTCGAGGACGACACCTTCTGCGTGGTCCACGCCCACCAGGTGCTGCAGCACGTCGGGGACCCGGTGCGGGCGCTGCGCGAGATGAGGCGGGTCACCAGGCCGGGCGGATTCATCGCGGTACGCGACTCGGACTACGCGGCCATGACCTGGCACCCGGCCTCCGAGGGGCTGGACGACTGGCTGGACCTGTACCGCCGGGTGGCCCGGGCCAACGGCGGTGAGCCGGACGCCGGGCGGCGGCTGAAGTCCTGGGCGCTGCGGGCGGGTCTGACGGACATCACGGCGAGCTCCGGCACCTGGACCTACTCCACCGCCGAGGAGCGGGAGTGGTGGAGCGGGCTGTGGGCGGACCGCACGGTGGCCTCGGCGTACGCGCAGCGGGCCACCGAGGGCGGCCACGCCACGGCGGAGCGACTGCGGGCCGTCTCGGACGCCTGGCGGGACTGGGGCAAGAAGGACGACGGGTGGTTCTGTGTACTGCACGGAGAAATTCTGTGCCGAAAGGAAGTCTGAAACACAGATTCCGGGAAACTCGGAATGCAGGAGGTTCACATTATGATCGCCATCCTGCTCGTGCTGCTTCTGGTGCTGATTCTTTTCGGCGCCGGTTTCGCAGTGAAGATTCTCTGGTGGATCGCACTGGCTGTGCTGGTGCTGTGGTTGCTGGGGTTCCTGATGCGTGGGACGACATCGGCCGGAAGCAGGGGTCGTTGGTACAGGTGGTGACGTTCCCCGCGGAAGTCATTCCCGGGGAAGCAACGGTCCCAGCGGCCCGAGGTCCAGGTTCAGGTCCTCGGGCCGCAGTCCGTACCGCTCGCGCAGTTCGGTCATGCGGTCGTCGAGGAGCATCAGCGTGAGCCCGATCCGCTCCTCCTGCTCCTCGCTCAGGTCGCCCTCGTCGAACCGGCGCAGCGCCTGGCGCTCCATGAGCTGCCGCAGCAACTCCACGACGGTCAGCACGAGCTTGACCAGGTCCCGCTCGACCGTGTCGGGCTCCAGGTCCAGCCGGTTGCGTCGAGCCGTCACGACAACTCCTCCCACGGTGAGGGAACTTGCGCGTTGACCGAGCTGATCAGCGCGTTCAGGTCGATGCGCACGAGGTCGACGTCCGCGATGCGCAGGGTGATGTCCCCCGTGATGACGACCCCGCCGGCCAGCAGCCGGTCGAGCAGGTCGACGAGGGCCACCTCGCGGCGTTCGATGACGGTCACGGCTGCTGTTCCTCCCCCGCGAAGGAATAGGCCGCCCAGGGCCCTGTGAGTTCCACACGCATTCCCGGGACGTCGTCCTTGGTCCGGTCCACCATTTCCACGAATTCCTCGGACTCGCTGCGCGGCACAAGATAGGCGGCATTCAGAACATTCTGTCCTGAGGCCCCCGAAAGCGTGGGGTTCTGCGGGGCGTGCAGCCGCGCGTCCTCGGCGTAAGCGGAAAGCTTTTCGTGCAGCCGGGTCGCGAAAGCCTCCGCCTGCTGCCACATGTCCTCGTGCGAACGCACCCGCTCGCGCCGCTGCCGCAGATAATCCCGGCCCGAGACCGGCTTGGCCGACGTCTCGGTCGTCTCCGCACGGGCCGGGGCCGCCGTCTCGACGTACACCTTGACGCCCCACTCGACCCGGCCCTGAAGCCGGTCGAGGGTGCGCCGGAAGCCTTCCTCGCGTTCCTCGATCATCACCCGGACACCGCTGTCGTCACGGAAGACGGTGCCGAGCCGGAGCGGCAGCGGGGTGGTGACGACGGTGAGCGCGTCGATCACGCTCTGGTGCGCGCGCACGGTCCCGGTCAGCCACTCGAGGTCCTCCAGATGCCTGCGGAGCGGCTCCTCGGCGAAGTCCCGCTCCGGCACATGACTGACGACGGCCACCAGGCCGTGGTGGTGCAGCAGTCTGGGCGGGTCACCGGCCACCCCGGCCAGCTGGGCCTGCAACGGAGTGCCGAAGGGGCGGCAGACGGCGTACACGTACCGCAGTCCGGTCATGAACTCTCCTCCTCGGCACGACGACTGGGCTCCAGCTCCTCCAGGCGCGCGAGCCGCTCGCGCAACTCGGCGTTCTCCCGGGTGAGTTCGTCACGGCGGGCGCGGGTGGACAACGCCGGGTCGTCCTCCCACCAGTCGATACCCATCTCCTTGGCCTTGTCGACCGAGGCGACGATGAGCCGCAGTTTGATGGTGAGCAGCTCGATGTCGAGCAGGTTGATGCGGATGTCGCCCGCGATGACGATGCCCTTGTCCAGCACTCGCTCCAGGATGTCGGCCAGGTTGGCGCCGCTCCCCTGGCCGTACGGATCCGGGAGCCGGCTGGGCATGCTCATCGTCGGCTCCCGCCCTCGGCGTACTCGTATTCCTCTTCCTCTTCTTCCTCGGGCACGTCTTCCTCGTCCGCGGATGCCTCGGCGTCGGGCTCCTCGGCCTCCTCGTCGTACTCCTCGTACTCGTCCTCGGGCTCGCCCTCGTCCTCGGTCTCGTCCTCGGCGTACGGGCCTTCCTGCTCTTCCTCTTCCTCGGTGTCCTCGGCCCCTTCGGCGCCCTCGGACTCCTCCTCTTCCGCCACCGCGTCCTCGTGGCTCTTGACGACCTCGCCGTCCTGGATCTCGCCGCGCCAGCCGTCCTCCGCCTCTCCCTTGAGAGTGATGAAGCGGGCGAAGTGCTTCAGGTCCAGCCGGGCCCGGCGGCCCTGGGCGCGCCAGATGTTGCCGGTCTTCTCGAACAGGCCCTTGGGGTAGTACTCGATCACCAGCAGGACGCGGGTGAGGTTGTCGGCGAGCTTGTGGAAGGAGACGACGCCCTTGGCCGTGCCCTTGGCGCCCTCCGACGTCCAGTGGATCCGGTCGTCGGGGATCTGCTCGGTGGTGGTCGCCTTCCAGCTGCGGTTGGACCAGAAGATCTTCATCTGCCAGTCGGTGTGGGTGTCGTCGGCGCGGTTCGCGCTCTTGACGCCCTTCGCGAAGGTGGAGAAGTCCTGGTACTGGGTCCACTGGTCGTAGGCCGTACGCAGATCGACGCCGACGTCGATGAACTCGATGATCACCGTCGGCTTCTGGCCCGCGCCACCCTTGCGCTTGCCCTTGCCGCCGCCGAGGTTCTTCAGCGCGCCCACCACGTTGTCCTTCGCGCGGGTGGCTCCGACCTCCACCGCCGAGCGCAGCGGTCCCTTGTCCTGGGCGAGCTTGCGGCCGCCGTCGAGGGCGAGCTTGGCGAAGCCGGGGCTGTTGCCCTCGGCGATGTCGTTCAGCTTGCCGGTGGTCTCGCCCAGCTTGCGGCCGACGCCGACCAGCATGCGCTGGGCCTGCGCGGCGACGTAGTCCTGCAGCTCGGCCTTGAGCCGGTCGGCGGCCTCGCTGTGGGCCACGTCCGTGAGCGGGTTGTTCTTCGCCTTGTCGGTCGCGTTGCGGGCGGATCCGAGTGTCTCGGTCATCACTCACCGCCTCCCTTCGGCAGCCGGGACCGGGCGCCCCGGCCGGCTCCCCCGGCAGCGGTCGCCTTGTTGGCGGCCGTCTTCTTCGCCGTGGTCTTCTTGGCCGCGGTCTTCTTGCCGGCCGCGCGGCCCTGGCTCTGCGCCGTCTTCTTCGTGGGCGGCTTCCGGCCCGGCGCCTTCTGCGCGGACTTCTTGGCGGGGGCCTTTTTGGCGGGGGCCTTTTTGGCGGTCTTCCTCGCAGCGGCCGGAGCCTCGTCCTGCTCGTCCTCGGTCTCGTCCGCCTCGTCGTCCTCGTACTCGTCCGAGGGCTCCTCGTCGGCCTCGGCCTCGGTGTCCCCAGTCTCCTCCTCCCGGGCCTCCCCGTCGCCCTCGGACTCCTCGTCCTCGGAGACTCCCGGCACCTCCGGCGCCACGCCCGCGAGCTCGTCGCGGACCTGGGCGGTACGGCCGTGCAGCCGGTCTGCGATCGCCTCGATCTGCCGCTCCACCATGGCACCCGAGGCCGCCTTGCCGACACCTCGCAGGTCCTCGCGGAGCGTGTCCCCTATCTCCTTGAACTGCGGGTTCTTCAGCAGTTGCTGGGAGACCAGGTCGGCCAGCGCCTTGGGGCTCAGATGCATCCGCTTGCCGGCCACGAGCGTGCCGACGGCGAACGCCAGTTTCAGTTTCTTCGTACGTCCGAGGAGGTATCCGGCCCCTACGGCAAGGCCCAGTCCCGTTCGGTTCATCGCATCGTCCCGTCGCCAGTCCCCGCGCCGCCGCGCAGGCCGATCTCCAGTCGTTCGAGGAGTTCGTCCTCCTGTCGGTCGAATTCCTCCTCGTCGATCTCGCCCGCGTCGAGTCGCTCCTCGAGCTGGGCGAGTTCGGCCCGGACCGTCGCCGGGTCGTAGTAGAGACGCTCCGCTTCGTTCAGCACCTGTCTGATCACCCAGGCGCTGCCGCGCACCGGGGCGAACGGCAGCAGCAGCACCTCTCCGATGAGACCCACGGCCGCCTCACTCCTCCGCGTGGTCGATGCCGACCGTGGTGCCCGCGGGTTTGGCCGGACCGGGGTCGACGAAGCTGTACGGCGGCAGCGGGCCGTTGACGCGCAGGTCGAGGTGCGGATGGTCCTTGCGCAGCTGGTCCACCGCCTCCAGGAAGGACGCCGCCGCGTCGCGCTCCACGAGGAAGGACACGTTGGCGAGCCAGCCCGAGGACTCGGGGCCCACGCTGACCGCGTCGGCGACCGCTTCCAGGGCGCGCTGCACCTCGCCGGCGTCCTCGGCCTCGCGGGCCTTGACCGCGGCCACGACCATCTCGCCGAGCCTGAGGCGCTCGTCGTAACTGCCGCCGCCCGCCTTCCGGTTGGCCTCGGTCACGGCGCGGATCTCCGGGTTGTCGGACATCACGCGGTGCAGTACGGCCTCTTCGTCGTGCGTGGCCTTGACGTTGTACTCGACCTTGCCGTCAAGGGCCCTCAGTCGCTCCTTGTAGTGCTCGGAGCGTTCCGCGAGGACACCGGTGACGGTGCCGTCGTCAGGGGCGACGCTGCCGAACCGCATGGGCAGGATGCAGCCGCCCGCGCCCGCCTCGCTCAGGACGTTCTGGTGGGCGAGGAGATCACGGCGCTTGGGCCGCAGCCCTTCGGGGGCGTCGCTGACGATGGCCGCCAGATCGCCCTCCTTCAGCACCCGCACCGGAAGCGCGGGGTCGCCGACCCCTGCCAGGTCCTCGGGCAGCGCGGGGTGGGAAGCGGCGGTGATGCCGTACACGTACGTGCTCACTCCTCTTCCTCCTTCCGGCGCGAGGACGTCGCCTTGCGGGCTCGCGGCCTGGACTCCGTCTGGCCCTCCTCACGGGCCTGCTTGAAAGCACCGGAGATGGTCTCGGCGGCACCGGAGAGCGCTCCCTTGGACTTGCCGCGGGCGCCGGACTCGGTCATCTCGCCGACCAGGTCGGGCAGGCCGGGGTCCTTGCGCGGCCCGGCCTCCAGGTCCAGCCGGTTGCACGCTTCGGCGAAGCGCAGGTAGGTGTCGACGCTGGCCACCACGACCCGGACGTCGATCTTCAGGATTTCGATGCCGACAAGGGAGACCCGTACGAACGCGTCGATGACGAGACCCCTGTCGAGGACCAGTTCCAGAACGTCGTAGAGGCCGCTGGAGCCGCCTCCGCCACCGCTCTGTTGTGCCGGGACAACGGTCATGTCGACCGCGCCTCCTCTTCTGTGTGCTGGTGAACGGATGTCTGTGCGGTGGGGCGGCCTAACGGCCGCCCCGCCTGTGTGCGTCCGCGCGCCCGCGTTCATAACGGCGAACGCGCCGATATCCGGTGAGCTGTCCTTCCGGGTCGAGTTCGACCTGGTAGCTCGCCATCAGGCTCATCGTGTCGGGCACGCGGGGCAGCTCCAGGACCTCGATCTCGAGCGCCCAGCCGTCCTCCGTCTGTTCGAAGGACGACACGTTCTCGGCGGCCATGCCGATCAGCTCGGCCAGCTGGGTGCGCGCGTTGCGCAGCACCTCCATGGGATTCGGCCGCCGGTTTTCCGCCACGCGCTCTTCGGTGTCCTTTTCTGCCCCTTCGGGGGCACTTCGTGAATTCCGTGATTCCGATGAGTTTTTTGTGTTCGACATGGCACCTCTCACCTCGGGTGGCCGCTCGTTCCTTCGCCAAACCTTCAAGAGGGCATCAACGCGTTCAGCCTGCGCCGGGCGGGACCGAGGGCGCGCCCCTTGGCCATGACCCCGGCCCACGGATTGCTGCGGGCCTGTCCGACCGCGTCGGCGATGGTCCAGCGGCGAGCGTCCAGGCCCGGGTCGTCCAGCTGGTCCCAGGCCATCGGGGTGGCCACGGGAGCGCCGGGTTTCGCCCGTACGGTGAAGGGTGCGACGGCGGTCTGCGCGTAGGCGTTGCGCTGTACGTCGAGGTAGAGGCGGTCGCCGCGGTCCTTCTTCCGGGCGGCGGTGGTGAGCCGGTCGGGCCGGCCCGCGACCAGGGTGTCGGCGACGTCCCTGGCGAACTTCCGGACCTCGTCGAAGTCGTGCCGGCCGTTGAGGGGCACGATCACATGCAGCCCGCGCGAGCCGGTGGTCATCAGCGCCGAGGGCAGTTTCAGCTCGTCGAGCAGTTCCCCGAGCAGCCGGGCCGCCTCGTGGACCGCGGCGAAGTCGTCGTCCCCGGCCGGGTCGAGGTCGAAGACCATCCGGTCGGGCCGCTCGACGCTGGCCACCCGGGACAGCCAGCGGTGCAGGGTGAGGGAGGCCTGGTCGGCGAGGTACAGGAGAGTGGCGGTGTCGTCACAGACAGTGTGGCAGACGGTGCCGCCCTCCTTCGGCACCTCGACGCGGCCGATCCACTCCGGGTAGCTGTCCGGGGTGTTCTTCTGCATGAACCGGGGGCCGGTGACTCCGTCCGGATGCCGTTCCAGCATCAGCGGACGGCCCCGCAGGTGCGGCAGCATGAAGGGCGCGACGGACCGGTAGTAGTCGACGAGATCGCCCTTGGTGTACTCCTTGGCGCCGTCGCCGCCGGGGAAGAGCACCTTGTCCGGCCGGTGCACCTCGACGGTGCGCTTCCCCACCCGTACCGACCGTGTGTCGTCCCCGGTCACGGCACGATCGCCTGCTCCACCAGCAGCCGGCCGGCAGCCGCGATCGACTCGGCGTCTATGCCCGCGGCGTGCAGCTGCTCCTCGGGCGAGGCCGAGCCCGGCATCGTACGGACGGCCAGGCGCACCAGGCGCGGTACCGGCCGGCCGTCGGCGAAGGCGTCGAGGACGGCGTCGCCGAGACCGCCCTCCTCGCGGTGGTCCTCCACGGTCAGCAGACAGCCGGTGTCCTCGGCGGCCTGCCGCAGGGTGGCGCGGTCGACGGGCTTGACCGAGTACAGGTCGACGACCCGGACGCGGATGCCCTCCTGGTCCAGCGCCTCGGCGGCCTTCAGTGCCTCGTGCACGGTGACGCCCGCGGCGACGACCGTCAGCCGGTCGCTCTCGGAGGAGCGCAGCACCTTGCTGCCGCCGATCGGGAACTCCTCCTCGGGGCCGTAGATCACCGGGCTCTCGCCGCGACCCGTACGCAGATAGCGGATGCCGTCCAGGCCCGCCATCTCGGCGACCAGGTGGGCGGTCTGGTTGGCGTCGCACGGGTACAGCACGGTCGAGCCGTGGATCGCCCGCATCATCGCCAGGTCCTCCAGGCCCATCTGGCTGGGCCCGTCCTGCCCGATGGCGACGCCCGCGTGCGAGCCGACGAGGTTGATGCCGGCCCCGCTGATGGAGGCCATGCGCACGAAGTCGTAGGCGCGGGTGAGGAAGGCCGCGAAGGTGCCGGCGTACGGCACCCAGCCGCGCGCGGCGAGTCCCACGGCGGCCGCGACCATCTGCTGCTCGGCGATGTAGCACTCGAAGTAGCGGTCGGGGTGTTCCTTGGCGAAGAACTCGGTACGGGTCGAGTCGCCGACCTCGCCGTCGAGGGCGACGACGTCTCCGCGTCCGGTGCCGAGGGCGGTGAGGGCCTGCCCGTAGGCGTTCCGGGTCGCCACTTCCTCGCCGGTGTCCCAGCGGGGCAGTTCGAGGTGCCCTGAGCGGACGGCGTGCAGCATGCGGGCGGCCGGCGGCTCGTGCACCTGGACACGGAGGTCGCGTACGCCGCCGAGCTCCTCGATGGCGTCGTCGGCGTTCTTCAGCGGCTTCCCGTGCAGTCCCTCGCGGTCCTCGACGTCGGCGACGCCCTTGCCCTTGAGCGTGCGGGCGAGGATCGCGGTGGGCTGCCCCTTGGTGGACTCGGCCTCGCCGTACGCGCGGTCGACGGCGTCCACGTCGTGCCCGTCGACCTCGACCGTGTGCCAGCCGAAGGCCTGGAAACGGCGGGCGTAGGCGTCGAGGTCGTGGCCGTGCCGGGTGGGGCCGCGCTGGCCGAGCCGGTTGACGTCCACGATCGCGGTGAGGTTGTCGAGGTGCTCGTGACCGGCGTGCTCGGCGGCCTCCCAGACCGAGCCCTCGGCGAGCTCGCTGTCGCCGCACAGCACCCACACGCGGTAGCCGGTGCGGTCCAGCCGCTTCCCGGACAGCGCGATGCCGACGCCGACCGGCAGTCCCTGGCCCAGCGATCCGGTCGCCGTCTCGACCCAGGGCAGCTTGCGCGGCGTCGGGTGTCCTTCGAGACGGCTGCCGAGCTTGCGGAAGGTCAGCAACTCCTCGTCATCGACGACACCGGCCGCCTTGTACGCGGAGTACAGCAGCGGGGAGGCGTGGCCCTTGGACAGCACGAAGCGGTCGTTGCCGGGGTGTTCGGGGCGGTCGAAGTCGTAGCGGAAGTGGTTCGCGAGAAGTACGGCCATCAGGTCCGCGGCGGACATCGAGGAGGTCGGGTGCCCGGAGCCCGCGGCGGCCGATGAGCGGACACTGTCCACGCGCAACTGCTGGGCGAGTTCGACGAGTTCACCGGTGTTCATGAGTCTCCTTCTGCGGGGTCCGCATCGGTGCGCTTGACGGGTCCGGGGGCTTGAGCCGGCTCACCGTCGGGTTGGCTCTTGGCGGGTTCGGGGGCGGGTTGACTCTTGGCCGGCTCACCGCCGGGCTGGCTCTTGGCCGGTTCGCGGGCGGACTGGCTCTTCGCCGGCTCACCGCCGGGCTGGCTCTTGGCCGGTTCGCGGGCGGACTGGCTCTTCGCCGGCTCACCGCCGGGCTGGCTCTTGGCCGGTTCGCGGGCGGACTGGCTCTTCGCCGACTCACCGCCGGGCTGGCTCGTCGCAGGCTCGGGTGCCTTCTGCTCAGGCGACTTCTGTTCTGGCGCCGGGCGCTCTGGCGCCTCCTGCTCAAGCGCATTCCGCTCAAGCAACTCCCGCTCAGGCAGCCGCCGTTCAGGCGACTCCTGCTCAGGCGCCTGCCGCTCAGACGACTCCTGCCCAGGCGCATTCCGCTCAAGCAACTCCCGCTCGGGCAGCCGCCGTTCAGGCGACTCCTGCTCGGCCGCCTCGCGCGCCTTCGCCTCCGAGATCACCGCCTCGCCCGCGCTCGCCATCACCGTCGGCTCCCGCGCATCGGCCCGCTCTCCCGTTGGCTCCCGCGCATCGGCCCGCTCCACCGCCAGCTCCCGCGCATCGGCCCGCTCCACCGCTGGCACGGCCGGCTCGACCTGCCCCACCACCGGCTCCCCCCGCTCGGCCCGCTCCACCACCGGCTCCCCCGACTCGGCCCGCTCCACCGCTGGCACGGCCGGCTCGACCTGTTCCACCGCCGGCTCCCCCCGCTCGGCCCGCTCCACCGCTGGCACGGCCGGCTCGACCTGTTCCACCGCCGGCTCCCCCCGCTCGGCCTGCTCCACCGCGGACGCGGGCGGCGCGGCCCGCTCGGTCGGCCTCTGTCCCG
The DNA here is from genome assembly GCF_030816965.1 of Streptomyces canus. Taxonomy (NCBI): domain Bacteria; kingdom Bacillati; phylum Actinomycetota; class Actinomycetes; order Kitasatosporales; family Streptomycetaceae; genus Streptomyces; species Streptomyces canus. The sequence goes on along the minus strand of NZ_JAUSYQ010000002.1, from coordinate 8,264,740 downwards.
GCCTCGTCTCCTGCTCCGTCGCCGCCCCGGGCCCGGAGCGTGCGTCGGCCTCCTGGCGTGCCTGTGGTCGTCCCGGGACCCGGGCCAGCTCCGGCGAGGCCGTGTCCAGCGGTACCGACCAGGACCGTACGAGGCCCAACTGGACGGCCTGGCGCGGGAGTACGGCGTCCAGCAACCAGTCGGCGGCGACCCGGACACGGTTGCCCGGCATCGCGGCGAGGTGGTAGCCGCGGGTGACCGCACCGGCCGCGAGGCCGGACAGCGGCACGCCCAGCGGGTTGGCGGCAGCCTTCACTCCGCCGAGGTCCACGACGAAGCCGAGGTCCCGGTGTTCGTAGGGGCGGCGCACACCGGCTCCCAGGGAAGCGGCGACGTTGAGGGCCGCCGTACGCCCCTGGCGCCAGGCGTGCTGCGCCGTCATCGGCGTGAACTGCCCCGGATTCTCCAGATCGGGCACCGCGGCCGCGTCACCGCACGCGAACACCTCGGGCCGCCCCGGTACTTGCAGGTTCGGATCGACGAGCAGCCGGCCGCGCTCCATGGGCAGCCCGAGCGATTCGGCGAGCGGATCGGGCCGTACGCCCACGCACCACACCAGCGACCGTGTCTCGACGAACTCACCGTCGGTCAGCAGCACTCCGTCCGGCGTGGCCTCCTTCACGGAGGTGCCCATCCGCACCTCCACACCCCGTTCCCTGAGCGTGCGGTCGGCGGTGCGAGAGAGGTGCTCGTCGAGTTCGGGCAGGACCCGCTCCGCGACATCGAGGAGGAGCCAGCGCGGCCGCATCCCCTTCCGCAGCGGATGCCTGCGCACCTGCGCGTCAGTGAACAGCTGCCCGTGCGCGGCGACCTCCGTGCCCGTGTAACCGGCGCCGACCACGACGAAGGTGCACCGCGCGGCGCAGGTCGCGGGATCGTCGGCGGCCGCGGCGAGCTCCACCTGCCGGGTCACGTGGTCGCGCAGATACAGCGCCTCGGGCAGTCCGCGGAAGCCGTGCGCGTGCTCGGCGACCCCGGGGATGGGCAGCAGTTTGTTGACGCTTCCTGCGGCCAGCACCAGCCGGTCGTAGCCGAGCGTGCCGCCGCCGCCCTCGGGGTCGGTGTAGTGGACGGTGCGTCCGTCCAGGTCGATGCCGTCGGCCTCGCCGAGCACCAGCCGCACCCGGGGCAGGGTGTCGGAGAGGGAGACGGTCACCCGCCGGGGTTCCAGGATCCCGGCGGCGACCTGGGGCAGCAGGGGCAGATACAGGAAGTAGTCGGTCGGGTTCAGCAGGGTGATGTCGGCCTTGCCGCGGGCCTTTCGGGACAGTTCCTTGGCCGTCCGGTACCCGGCGAAGCCGGCACCGACGATCACGATGCGGGGTCGACTCACGGTTCGCCTCCGGGGCTGTCGCGTACCTCGGGAGCCTTCCGCGTCCCCCTGGCCGGAGCACCCAAACGCCGGTTTCCGTACGGGCCGCCGGGTACTCGGACGAAGCCCCCAATTCATGGAGCCGACGGAGGTACCCCATGCCCGAATACGGCTATTTCCTGTCGTGCGAGGAGTTCGGTCCCGCGGAGCTGGTCGAACAGGCGCGGATGGCGGAGCAGGCGGGCTTCGGCTCACTGTGGATCTCCGACCACTACCACCCGTGGAACGACGCGCAGGGCCAGAGCCCCTTCGTCTGGTCGGTGATCGGCGCGCTCTCGGAGGCGGTGTCACTTCCGATCGAGACGGCCGTGACCTGCCCGACCGTGCGGATCCACCCGGCGGTCGTGGCGCAGGCCGCGGCAACCTCGGCCGTGATGACGAACGGCCGCTTCCGCCTCGGCGTCGGCTCCGGGGAGGCACTCAACGAGCACGTCCTCGGCCATGTCTGGCCGCCCGCGCACATCCGGCTCGAGATGCTGGAGGAGTCGATCCAGGTGATGCGGCGCCTCTTCACGGGCGAAGAGGTCAACCACCACGGCCCGCACTACACGGTGGAGAACGCCCGCCTCTACACGGTCCCCGACGAGCCCGTGCCCATCGACATCTCCGGCTTCGGCCCGGCGGCCACGGCGCTCGCGTCCCGGGTCGGCGACGGCTACATCACGATGACGCCCGACGAGTCGATGGTCGAGCAGTTCCGCAAGGGCGGCGGCGCCGGGAAGCCGGTCATCGGCGGCACGAAGGTCTGCTACGGCGTCGACCGGGACGAGTGCGTCCGTACGGTCCGCAAGCTGTGGTTCAACCAGTTCCTGCCCGGCGAGATGGCCCAGATCCTGCCCTCGCCGAGCCATTTCGAACAGCTGGAGCCGCTGGTCACCGAGGACATGGTGCGCGAGAAGGCGGTGTGCGGGGACGACGTGGACGAGCACGTCGCGGCGCTGAGCGCGTTCGCCGACGCGGGCTTCGACCGTGTCTACGTCAACCAGATCGGACCCGACCAGCGCGCCTTCTTCGACTTCTACCGCACGAAGGTGCTGCCCCAGCTCCAGCAGGGATGAACGATGAAACTCCTCAGGCCGGTCGTCTCGGTGTACACGGTGCCGACCGACGCCCCCGAGGCCGACGGCACGCTGTCCTGGGACACCACGACCATGGTGATCGTCGAGGTGACGACGGGGGATGAGACCGGCACGGGCTGGACCTACGGTCCGGCCGCGGTCGGCGACTTCCTCACCGAGCACCTCGCCCCGCTGGTCGAGGGCCGCAGCGCGCTGGGCATCCCGGCGCTGCACGAGGCGATGTGCCGTTCGGTCCGCAACGCGGGCCGCCCCGGCATCGCGGCCTGCGCGATCTCGGCCCTCGACATCGCCCTGTGGGACCTGAAGGCCCGCCTCCTGGAACTCCCGCTGGCGCACCTGCTCGGCGTCGCCCGCGAACGCGTTCCCGTCTACGGCAGCGGCGGCTTCACGACGTACCACGACACGCATCTGGCCGCGCAGCTCAACGGCTGGGTGCACGGTCAGGGCATTCCCCGCGTCAAGCTGAAGATCGGCGAGAGCTGGGGGCGCGCGGTTCCCCGCGATCTGTCCCGGGTCCGGACGGCCCGCGAAGTCATCGGCTCGGACGCGGAGTTGTACGTCGACGCGAACGGCGCGTACACCCGCAAGCAGGCGATCCGGGTGGGCAACGCCCTGGTGGAGCACGGCGTCGGCTGGTTCGAGGAGCCGGTGTCCTCGGACGACCTGACCGGTCTGCGCCTGGTCCGTGACGCGCTGGTCTGCGATGTCACGGCCGGTGAGTACGGCTATGACCTCCCGTACTTCGCCCGTATGATCGCGGCCGGCGCGGTGGACTGTCTCCAGGTGGACGTGACCCGCTGCGGCGGCATCACCGAGTTCCTGCGCGCGGCGGCCCTGGCCCAGTCCCACGGCCTGGAGATCTCCACCCACTGCGCCCCGCACGCCCACGCGTCAGCGGCCGCCGCGATCCCCAACCTGCGCCACATCGAGTGGTTCCACGACCACGTGCGCATCGAGGACATGTTCTTCGCCGGGGCACTGGATCCGACGGCGGGCACGGTCCGCCCGACGGCGGGCCTCGGTCATGGTCTGACGCTGCGGACGGAGGAAGTGGAGGAGTACCGGGTGGCGTAGGGGCGAACACGTCACGAGCGTCGCGGGAGCGGCGGGGCCGACAACACCCCCGCCGCTCCCGCGACGCCGCTCAACCCCGTCGCCGCAGACCGGAGGTCACCGCGATGCCCAGGCCGCCGGCCGCGGCGGCCACCAGCCCCATGCCCATCCGGGCGCGGTTGCGGGAGACCCAGTCCTGCGGGCTGCTGGACACGGCCTCCTCGTCGAACCGCCCGTGCGCCCCGAAGTCCCGCCCGTGCGGCCCGTCCGCGGGCACCCACAGGTTCCCGGGACCGTCGTGCTCCCCCTCTTCCTGCTGTGCCTCGACGTTGGTGCGGGCGAGGTAACGGTCCAGCGCCCCCGGCGCGACCGCGTTCGCGATGAGCGTGGCCACCGTGGACCCGCCGACCCAGTACTCCCGCCGCCGCGCGTGGAAAGCCGCGTGCACGATGGCGCGAGCGGCGACCTCCGGCTGATACACCGGCGCCACAGGACGCGCCCGCCCCGGCATCCGGTTCAACACCCAGTCGAACTGGGGTGTGTTGACGCCCGGCAGCTGCACCATCGTCGTACGGACACCGCTGCCCGTGTGAAGCAGCTCGCACCGCAGGGACTCGTTGAAGCCCTGGATGGCGTGCTTGGCCCCGCAGTACGCCGACTGCAGCGGAATGCCCCGGTAAGCCAGCGCCGATCCCACCTGCACGATGGTCCCGCGGTCCCGTGGCAGCATGTGGTGGAGGGCGGCCCGGGTGCCGAACACATAGCCCAGGTACGTCACTTCGGTCACCCGCCGGAACTCGTCCGGCGTGATCTGCGTGAACGGTGCGAAGACCCCGGAGAAGGCGTTGTTGACCCAGACGTCGATGTGCCCGAAGGCCTCCACGACCTGCTGGGCCGCGTCGTCGACCGCCTTGGAGTCGGCCATGTCGACGCTCACGACGAGCGCTTCACCGCCCGCCTGCTGCACCTCGTCGGCGGCGGCCGCGAGGCCCTCGCGGCCCCGGGCCAGCAGGGCGACCCGGGCCCCGCGTTCGGCGAAGGCCCGGGCCGTGGCCCGTCCCACACCGCCGCTGGCCCCGGTCACCACGACGACCTTGCCGTGCTTCACGCCCGTTCCTTCCACGCGTCCCGCACCACGCGTCACGCCCGGTGATGCGGCTGCTCAGGGTCGATGTCGTCCTGCCGCGGCGCCGCGGCAGGCTCCGGTGTGCCCGGCGCCCCGGGGGCGACCGGCGGCACGGGCGGATACGGCGTTCCGAGCCCGCTCGGCGGCGCGGCCACCGGTGCCGTTGCGCCGGCGGCCCTGTCCTGCCCGGCCACCGCCTCCGCCCGCCCGGCCGTCGGCCGGGACGCGGCGGGCCTGGCGGCACCGCGCAGCGCATAGGCCACGGCCCCCAGGATCGCGGCGGTGATCAGCGCGGCGGCCCAGTCGGGCAGCCCGAGAGCGAGGGCGAGGCCCACGGCCAGTGCCAGGGCCGCTCCCGCGTACAGCGCGACCGCACCGGACGCGGCGTACAACATGGCCGTGCGGCGCTGCTTGCGCGTCTGCTCGCGCAGCTCGTCCCGTACGGTCTCGCGCGCCACCTGCGCCAGCTCGTCGACCAGATGCCTGTCCAGATGCTCCAGGTGATCCAAGCGCTCCATGGCCGCCGGGTACCCGCACGGGCGTACGCATAACGCCGGGGGTCACCTGTGCGGTGCGGGCGGTCGGGTCGGGAGGATCGCGTGAAACGATCTCCGCGGCCCGGCCGCCGCAACTAGGCTCGTCCGCATGGACATTCTGGGAACCACGCTGCGTGTCTGTGTCGATGACCTGGAGGCCGCGGTCGTCTTCTACGAACGGCTGGCGGGCGCCAAGGCTCTCCGTTTCGAGCGCGGCGGCGTCCAGGTGGCCGCGGTGGGCTGCTTCCTGCTGATGAGCGGCCCCGAGGCCGAGCTGGAGGTGCTGCGCAAGGTCGCGGCGACCATCGCGGTGAAGGACGTCGACGAGGCCCACCAGCTGCTCAGCGAGCTGGGCGCCCGCGTCATCGCCGGCCCCGTGCCGACGCCGGTGGGCCGCAATCTGATCGCGATGCATCCGGACGGCGTGGTGTACGAGTACGTGGACCGCAACGTCGGCTAGAGGGACGGGTTCCCTACGTCTCGGGCCGCATCCGGAAGTCGTGGAACGGCGGCAGCGGTTCGTCGCTGAGGCGACTCCACAGCTCGCTGATCGCCTCGGCACCCTCCCGCAGATCGGCGACCTCGAAGCCCTCCTCGAAGACGGCCCGCGCCGCCTCGGGCCGTTCCTCGGCGAGCAGCAGCCGGGCCTCGATCAGCCGGAACCGGCCGCGCGCCCGGATCACCGGACACAGCCGCTCCCACACGGAACGCGCCTCGGCCGTACGCCCTGCCGCGAGCAGCGCCTCGATCGCCTCGCGGCCCAGCGCGGCGGTGGCCGCCGTCCACGACTCGCCGTCGTCGCGCCGCTCGTGGCACAGGTCGTCGAAGGCGTCGGCGTACAGGTCGCGCAGCCGTTCCCACTCCCACAGGCGGAGCATCTCGCCGCCGTCCGGGGCGGGCACGCGGGCGGCGTGCAGGGGGGCGCAGGAGAGGGTGGTGTGACCGGTGGCGCCGATGTTCCACTCGATGCCGCCGGAGAACCAGGCGCCGTTCAGCGCGAGGTTCGCGGGTTGGAACACCGGGTTGCGGTAAAGGAGTTCACTCCCGGTCGGCTTGTGGACGAGGGAAGCGACCCGGCCGCCGAGGCCGGGGAGGACGGTGGCCCTGAGCCGGTCGTTCTCGATCACGATCGTCTCGAACTCGCGGGGCGCGCGCTCTCTGCCGTAGCCGTCCCGGACGCGGACGGGCAACAGGCTGTGCAGCGGTCCATAACCGGCCTGCCGGGCCATGTCCCGGGGCAGGTCGTCCCGGTCCCGTACGTCGATGCGATGGTCCCCCACTGTCTTAAGGGCGTGGGAGGTACCTCCATCGCGGAGGAGCCGCAGCGGGGGCAGGGGGTTGTCCGGGCCCAGCGGTGCGGCGGGCAGGGTGAGTACGTCTCGCCGGATCGTCGTCACGATCACCATGGGAACCGCTCGGCGGTGAGTCGGCCAGGGGAGCTGCCGGTCAGGATTGTGCAAAGGCGTCCACGACGATGTCGGTGAGCAGCGCGCCGGCCGTGCCCTCGGGGTCCAGATCGGGGTCGTAGATGGTGATGTTGAGGCCGGCGCAGGAGGGGGAGGCGACCAACGGCCTCAGCAGAGAGGTGAGTTCGTCGGGCAGGAGCCCCTCCGGGTCGGGGCTGTCGACGGCGGGCATGACGGACGGGTCGAGGCAGTCGGCGTCCAGGTGCACCCAGAAGCCGTCGATCTCGGGGATCTCGAAGGCCTGGGCGGTGGCCCGGGCGAGGGCGTCCGCGCCCCACTCCCGGAGGTCACCGACGGTCACGACCGGGATCTTCAGGGCGGCGAGCTCGGCCCGGTCCTCCTCGAACTCGTCACGGATCCCGAAGAACCGCACGTCCTCGTCCCGCAGATAGGGCCGCAGGCCTTCCAGGTTCGTCAGGTCCTCCTGCCCGCGCCCGGTGGCCAGCGCGACCTCCTCGCCGCCCGCCGCGCCGATCTGGTCGGAGTTGCCGGTGTGCCGGAAGTCCGGCGAGGCGTCGATCGCGGCCAGGCCGTAGCGTCCAACGCGGCGCAGGGCGAGCGAGGCGCCGAGCTGGATGGAGCAGTCGCCGCCGAGGACGACGGGGAGGTCACCGGCGCGTACATGGCGCTCGATGCGGTCGGCGAGCCTGACGGTGTACGAGGCGATCGCGGCGGCGTTGAAGACGCCGTCACCCTCCTGCCAGTCCCCGCGGTCGTAGCGCGGCGGCACCACCACCCCGCCCTCCAGGGCGTGCAGCCTCTGCACGATCCGCTGCTCACGGAGAGCGCCGGCGAGCTTGTAGCAGCCGGGCACGGTGCCGGGGGCGGGCGGACGCAGGCCGAGGTTGGAGGGTGCGTCCAGCACGACGATATTCCGCATGCGGATCATCCTCGCCGACGTACAGTCGACCGTCCACGAGATTGACGAGGGAGCGACAGTGAGTGAGCAGCACACCTACCGGGTGATCGTGCGCGGAACCTGGGACGGGCTCACCGACGAGGCCCGCGCCCGGCTGCTCGCCGAGGCGGCGGACCACGGCATGGCGAGCATGCGGTTCACCGAGGAGGGCTCGCTGTCGTACGAGCCGGCGCCGCTGAAGCACTTCTCGATGCGGTACGTGGTGGTCTCGGACGCGGCGGACGGCGAGGAGATGGCGGGGGCGATCGCGGAGGACCGCGCCGAGGGCACGCTGCGGGATCTCGGTTACGGCTTCCGGGACCTGAAGTCGACGGTCACGGACCTCGACACCATGAAGATCAACCGGAAGCCCGCATCTCGGCGGTGATGGCCCAGCGCTCGTGGTCCCGCCAGTCCCCGTCGATGTAGATCATCTTCGGTGAGAAGCCTTCGAGGCGGAAGCCGCAGCTGCGGGCGAGGGCGAGGGAGGCGGTGTTCCGGGGCTGCGCGTTGATCTCGAGGCGGTGCAGCCGCATCGGACCGAAGGCGTGGTCGACCACGAGGTTCAGCCCCTCGCGCATCAGCCCGCGTCCGGCGGCGTGCGCGAAGGCGCCGTAGCCCAGGGCCCCGCACCGGAAGCCGCCCTCGACGATGTTGTTGATGTTGATGTACCCGGCGATGGCCCCGTCGCCCCGCTCGCCGTCCTTCTCGCAGACCAGGAACCCTGCTTTGGTCCGGTCCTCGATGAGCCGGCCGGCGTAGGCGAGATAAGCGCTCTCGCTGTCGGGCGGGAACAGCCACGGCTGGTGGAGTTGCTTGCTCTCCCGGGCCCGGGCGGTGAACTCGGCGCCGTCCTCGTAGGTGAAGTGGCGTATGCCCACGCGGGGGCCTTCGGCGAGATAGCGGGAAGCGGTGTGCGGCATCCGGCCACCCTACGATCCGCCGGGCATGATCCTCCGCAGTCCTAACCGCGCCGTTTCATGAAATACGCCCCGCACAGGGCGCCGATGAGGCCGGTGGCGAGCAGAGCCGTCCACAGGGGCATCGTCACCTCGGGCACCAGCAGCCGGATCCTCGTCGCCCCGGTGTTCTCGAAGATGAAGATCAGAGCGAGGACGGCCAGCGGCAGGACGACCATCCTGGCGGGCGTCACCGCCCCGCTCCTGTCCTTGGTGGCGCCGCCTGCGGAGGTCTTCGGGCTCATGCGACCAGGGTGAGCCCGAAGTCCTGGTCACGCACGGTGAGAGCTGCCCTCCGGGTGACTCACCGTCCCGCGACCGGCAGCTCCAGCGCCCGGCCCGCCCGGGCGCGCTCACTTGGAGCCGGTGCCCCGAATCGGCCGGTCGCGGGGCGGGGGTGGACACGGAGACAGCTCCACACTGAGCACACAACCCGACGCTTACCGACCGGTAGTCATGGTGTGACCCGTGTCAGAGGCGGTCGATCGCCCGACCGGGTGTCTCTGACGGCTATTCAGTGGAGGGCTGGTTCCTCCAGCGTCAGCGTGCCCGCGTCGGCGTCGAGCTCGGCAGCCACTCCGAACGGGATCGTCAACGCCCCTTCGCAGTGCCCGAATCCGAACTCCTCGACGACGGGCACGCCGAGTCCCCCGAGCCGGTCGAGGAGCAGCGCGCGCACCTTCTCGTAGGGTTCGCAGCTCTCCCACGACCCGAGGAGCACCCCGCGCACCCCGTCGAGCCAGTCGGCGCGCAGGAGCTGGGTCAGGTAGCGGTCGAGGCGGTACGTCTCCTCGCCGACGTCCTCCAGGCAGAGCAGGCCCCCGCGCGCGCCGGGCCGGGCGTAAGCGGAGCCCAGGTCGGAGGCGAGCAGGCACAGACAGCCGCCCAGGGTGACACCGCGGGCCCGGCCGGGGACGAGGGCCCTGCCGCCGGAGGTGATCGTGCGGACCGTCTCCGGCGCGAACAACGTGGACCTCAGATGCTCCTGGGCCCGCGCGTTCTTGATGAAGTCGATGCCGGCGGCCATCGGACCGTACAGCGTGACCAGGCCGAGCCGGGCGGCGAACGCCTCGTGCAGCGCGGTCACGTCACTGAACCCGACCAGCACCTTCGGACCGGCCGCGCGCATGGCGTTCCAGTCGAGCAGTTCGACCATGCGCATCACGCCGTATCCGCCGCGGGCGCACAGCACGGCGTCCACGGACGGGTCGCACCAGGCGTTCTGGAGATCTGCCGCCCGGTCGGCGTCCGTGCCCGCGAGGTAGCCGAACTCGCCGTGCCGGTCGAGGACATGAGGCCCCACGACGGGTTCCAGATCCCAGCCGCGCAGGACGTCCAGGCCCGCCTGGAGCCGTTCCTCCGGCACCGGCCCACTGGTCGCGACCACGGCCACGCGCGCACCCGGGGTGAGTCTGGACGGCCTGACGAGTTCCTTCACCTGATGAGCTCCAATGTCGGTACGCCGGGCGGCTTCAGCCCGAACACCTGTGCATACAGGGAGAGTTCGGCCTCCAGGGCCCGGATCATCGTCTCGGCCCGACGGAACCCGTGCCCCTCCCCCTCGAAGGCGAGGTACGCGTGCGGCACCTGCCGGCCGGCGATCCGGGACAGGAACCGCTCGCACTGTGCGGGCGGGCAGATCACGTCGTCCAGGCCCTGGAGCAGCAGGAAGGGCACGGTGACCCGGTCCGCGTGCTCGACGGGCGAGCGTTCCGCGTACCGTCCGGGGACCTCGGCGAGCGGTCCGACCAGGCTCTCCAGGTACTGGGACTCGAAGTCGTGGGTCTCCCCCGTGCCCCAGCCGGCCAGGTCGAGGATCGGGTAGACGATCGTGCCGCAGGCGTAGACGTCGGTCGCGGTGAGCGAGGCGGCCGCGGTCCAGCCCCCCGCGCTGCCGCCGCGGATGGCGAGCCGGGCGCGGTCGGCGGTGCCCTCGTCGGCGAGGGCGAGCGCGACGGCGGCGCAGTCCTCGACGTCGACCACGCCCCACTGCTCGCGCAGCCGGTTGCGGTACTCCCGCCCGTACCCGGTCGAGCCGCCGTAGTTGACCTCGGCGACGCCGATGCCGCGCGAGGTGAAGTAGGCGATCGAGAGGTCGAGCACGAGGGGCGCGTGTCCGGTGGGTCCGCCGTGCGCCCAGACGACGTACGGCGGCAGCTCGCCGTCGGGCGCCCGGTGTCCGGGGTGGTGGGGCGGGTAGACGTGGGCGTGGATGTCGCGGCCGTCCGGTCCGGTGAAGGTGCGGATCAGGGGCTCGGGGTAGTACACGGGGTCGACGGGGTCGGCGTGCGGGGCACCGATCACCCGGGCCCGGCCGATGGGGGCGCCCCCACGCGAGGTTGTTCGAGCGTGGGGGAAGGTGTCCAGCTCCACCACCTCGTAGGCGGTGCGGGGGCTGGCGCCGACGGCGACGACCCGCTCGCCGTGCACCGCGAGGGTGGGCGCGAACTCGGTCCAGGGCCCTGCCGCGTCGACGAATTCGCCGGTCTCGGGGTCCAGGATCCCGAGGGCGGTCGAGCCGCCGCCGTGCACGACGGCGATCAGTCCGCTGTCCAGGGGCGCGAACCAGCGGTGGCCGAGCTTCCAGAGGGCGCCGCCGAACTCCTCCTCGCGCGGGCAGAGTTGCTCGCCGTCACGGTAGAGGTTCCACCAGCCGGTGCGGTCGCTCGCGTACAGGAGACGGCCGTCCGGCGACCAGTCGGCCTGGGCGATCGACTCCTCCGGACCGCCGGCCAGGGTGCGGGGCTCGACGAGCGTGCCGTGTGGGCCGATGTCCGCGACGACCAGTTCCGTGCCGTCCCAGGGCATGCGCGGGTGGTCCCAGGCGAGCCAGGCCGCGCGCGAGCCGTCGGGAGAGACGCGGGGGCCGGTGACGAACCGGTGGCGGTCGTCGGTGAGTTCGCGCACCGCGTCCCGGTTGCGCTCGGCCGAGCCGTCGAGCGGTACGGCGGCGAGGACCCGGCGGACGTCGGTGGGTCCGTCGCCGGTGAACTCCTCGAGGACGCACCACACTTCACCCAGGTCGAGCCTCAACTGCGGTTCCACCCAGCGCAGTCCGCCGCCCACCGGGGAGAGGGGTGTCAGGGGACGCGGCTCGCTCCCGGGCTCGTACCGGTACAGCCGCTGGTCGGCGAAGTGCACGAACACGACGAGCGGTTCGCCGGCCACCACCGCGCCGGCCCAGGGGTGACCGCCGTACTCGATGACCCGGCTGCGCACGTTCCACGGCGCGGGCAGCACCGGCTCCTCCTGCCCGTCGGCGCGTCGGCGCACGAGCGTGCGGCGGCCGCCCTCGGTGGGCCTGGGTTCGGTCCACCACACCTCGTCCCCGACGAAGCCCAGCCATTCGGGGTGCCCGTCGTGCGCGGCCGCGAGCGCCGCGTCGATGGGTGAGGGCCAGGAACCGTATGCCGACGTCTGCACGTTCTCCCCCACGTGCTCAGGCCGTTCGCAGGAAGCGGTCGAGTACCCGCACGCCGAAGTGCAGCGCCTCGACGGGGACGCGCTCGTCGACCCCGTGGAACAGGGCCTGGTAGTCGAAGCCCTCCGGGAGCTTCAGGGGCGCGAACCCGTACCCGGTGATGCCGAGGCGGGAGAACTGCTTGGCGTCGGTGCCGCCGGACATGCAGTACGGCACCACGTGCCCCTCCGGCGCGAACTCCTCGACGGCGGCACGCATGTTGGCGTACGTCGGCGAGTCGACCGGTGCCTGGAGGGCGACCTCGCGATGACTGAACTCCCAGTCCACGTCGGGGCCGGTGAGCAGGTCGAGAGTCGCCCGGAACTCGTCCTCGCCGCCGGGCAGATAGCGGCCGTCGACGTAGGCCACGGCCTCCCCCGGGATCACGTTGAGCTTGTAACCGGCCTCCAGCATGGTCGGGTTGGCGCTGTTGCGGACGGTCGCCTCGACCAGCTTGGCGGCGGGGCCCAGCTTCTCCAGCAGCCGGTCCACGTCGGTGAGGTCCGTCTCGATGCCGTAGAGCGCGGCGAGTTCGGCGAGGGCCGCGCGGACGGTCGGGGTGATCCGCAGCGGCCACTCGTGCTCGCCGATGCGGGTGACGGCGGCGGCGAGCCGGGTGACGGCGTTCTCCTTGTTGACCTTGGAGCCGTGCCCGGCCCGGCCGCGCGCGGTGAGCTTCAGCCAGCCTGTGCCGCGCTCCCCCGCGGCGATGGGGTAGATCTCCCGCCCGGCGCCGTCGTGGAAGGTGAACGCCCCGGACTCGCTGATCCCCTCCGTGCACCCCTCGAAGAGCTCCGGTTGCTCGTCGGCGAGGAACCCGGAGCCGTCCACGGCACTGGCCTCCTCGTCGGCGGTGAACGCGATCACGAGGTCCCGCCGGGGCCGTATGCCCTGCCGGGCCCAGCCCCGCACCACGGCCAGGATCATGGCGTCCATGTTTTTCATGTCGACCGCGCCACGCCCCCAGACGACCCCGTCGCGGATCTCACCCGAGAAGGGGTGAACGCTCCAGTCGGCGGCCTCGGCGGGCACGACGTCCAGATGGCCGTGGACGAGCAGCGCGTCCGCCGACGGGTCGCTGCCCTCGACGCGGGCGACGACGTTCGTACGGCCCTTGGTGCGCTCCAGCATCAGGGGCTGAAGGCCCGCCCCGGCCAGCTGCTCGGCCGCGTACTCGGCGGCGGGGCGCTCCTGGCAGTCGCCGCCGCCCCGGTTGGTGGTGTCGATGCGGATGAGGTCGGAGGTGAACCGGACGACCTCGTCCAGTGCCTGCTGGTCAGCCATACTGCTCCTCCACGGCGGCCGAGACGATGGTGGTGACCGCCTTGAAGGTACGGATTCCCGCGTACATGGTCTCGTTCGTGTACGCCACCCTCCGTGTCCCGATCCGCTGCACGCCCGGCACCACGGTGGCGGCCATGGCGAGGTGCTCGGCGTCGAACTCGACCGCGATGGTGAACGGCCCCGCCTGTACGGCTTCCTGACGGATCGCCAGCTGTGCGGCCTCCTTGGCGGCGGCCCGGATGTCGGCGGCCGTGCGGGTCGGCGTGCGGCACACGGCCGCGTAACGCGAGACATGGTCCTTGACCGCGACCTTCAGCGCCCCGGGGGCGTAGCCGAGCGCGTCCTCGCAGGCCACGTCGTCGCCGGTGACGAGGACGACGGGGACGCCGTACTCGGCGACCACGTGCGCGTTGAGATGTCCCTCGCTCGCGGGCACGTCGTTCAGCCACACCCCGGTGATGGAGTTGGCGAGGTAGGTGTGGGCGAGCACGCCCTCCTGGCCCGCGCCCGCGTGGTAGCCGAGGAACGCGATGCCGTCGACGTCGCCGTGCTGGACGCCCTCGACCATGGAGAGCGACTTGTGCCGGCCGGTGAGCATCTGCGCCCGCTCGTCGAGCTGTTCCAGGAGCAGGTTGCGCATGGTCCAGTGGGCCTCGTTGACGAGTACCTCGTCGGCGCCCCCGTCGAAGAAGCCCAGCACGGCGGCGTTCACGTCCGAGGTGAACATCGACCGGCACCGCTCCCACTGCGGTGTGCCCGGCAGCACGTCGGCCGGCCAGGTCACTCCGGTCGCGCCCTCCATGTCGGCGCTGATCAGGATCTTCATGGTCCGCCACGTTACGCGTCGCGGAGGTTTGCGTCGCCCGCAGGTGGTGAGACGAGCCCATGTGCCGCTCCACCCCGCCGCACAGGCATTTCCTGGAAGACGCGTATCCTCCCTCGCGGGTTCCACAGGTGACGGACAGGGAGAAGCGTGAGCGACACCGCACAGCCCGTACAGTCGGCACGACGGACGACGGCGACCAGCGCGCCGGGGAACCCGCCCGGACGCCCGAAGCAGCGCGACGCGTTCTTCGACAACGCCAAGTACCTCGCGATCGTGCTGGTGGCCATGGGGCACGCCTGAGAGCCGCTGCGCTCCGGCAGCCGTAGCGTCACCGCGCTCTACACGATCGTCTACGCCTTCCACATGCCGGCGTTCATCATCGTCTCGGGCTACTTCTCCCGCTCCTTCGACGCGAGCCCGGCGAAGATCAGGCGACTGGTCACCGGGGTCGTCGTCCCTTATGTCGTGTTCGAGACGGCGTACACCTATTTCACCCGGTGGTCCGACGGTGTCCCGGACCGTGAGATCAGCCTCCTGAACCCGCTGTACCTGACGTGGTTCCTGGCCGCCCTGTTCATCTGGCGGCTGACCACCCCGATCTGGCGGAGCGTGCGGTGGCCGCTGCCGATCGCCCTGACCATCGCCGCGCTAGCCACCCTGAGCCCGTCCATCGGCGACGACCTCGACCTCCAGCGCACCCTGCAGTTCCTGCCGTACTTCGTGCTCGGCCTGTGCCTGCGCCCCGCGCACTTCTCGCTGGTACGGCAGTGGCGGGTGCGCCTCCTCGCGGTACCGGTCTTCGCGGCCGCGGTGGTGTTCTCGTACTGGGCGGTCCCGCGCATGGACTACGCCTGGTTCTTCCACCGCGACGCCGCCGAGGACTTCGGTGTGCCCGCCTGGTACGGGCCGTTGATGACGCCGGCCCTCTTCGGCTGCTCGCTCGTCCTGGTCGCCTGCTTCCTGTCCTGGGTGCCCGGCCGCCGGATGTGGTTCACGGCACTGGGCGCGGGCACGCTCTACGGCTACCTGCTGCACGGTTTCGTCGTCCAGGCCGGCAACCACTTCGACTGGGCCGGCCACCACTGGCCGCACACGCCGCTCGGCGAGATCGCCGTGACCGTCGTCGCCGCCGTGGTGGTGACCGCGCTGTGCACCGCGCCCGTGCGGCGGGTCTTCCGGTGCGTGATGGAGCCGAGGATGGAGTGGGCGTTCCGGAAGACCTCGCCCGGCACGGGCGCGGTGCCGGCCCAGGTGCGCCGGTAAGGCCTGCCTCCAGGGAAGAGGTCAACCCGGGTCGTCAGGCGGTGCGTCCCACCGCCCACCACTTCGACGGCAGCTCGATCCGGGTGCCGTCGGACCGGTACTCGGTGGTGACGAGCGGCAGGTCACCGCTGGCCACGATCGTCAGCCCGGCCGCCCCGAGGTACACGGGCACCGCCTCGTCGGCCACCTCACCAGGGGCGATGCCGTGCGCGAAGATGGGCGCCAGCTTGGCGGGCGGCCCGTCGGGGCTCTGCGCGAGGCCCACGAGGGCGGCCTTGGCAGCCTCGGAGAGCTCGACGAGGAAGGCCCGGCCGCGTTCCCCGACGAGCGTGGCGATCCCGTCGACCATCTGCTGCCGGTCCTCGGGCGCGGCCTGGTGCAGCACGCCCCGCATGTAGACGTTGGCGTCCCCGAGTTCGGCGTGCAGGTTCTCCGGCTCGTCCTTGTCGGAGGCGTCCAGCAGCCGGTACGTCACCTGCTCGTCGGGGTCGGCGTCGCGGGCGCGATCGAGGGCGGCGGCGGACAGGTCGACGCCGATCACCTGGGTGAAGTGGGCGGCGAGGAAACGGCTCTGGGTGCCGTTCCCGCAGCCCAGGTCCACGAGTGGCAGCCCGGGATCGACCAGGAGCGGCTCGAAGTGGGCGAGATGGACTCCGGAGGTCAACACCGGCTCCGCATCCCAGAACACGGCCCCCTGCCGTCCCGGGGCCTCCCGCCAGAACCCCTCCCAGGACTCCCGGTACCGACCGCTCACGCTCATGCCCAACTCCCCGATGCGAACACAACCCGCCAAAGCTGACAGGCCAGTACGGTGTATCGCGCCGAGGTTACGCGGACAAGCGCATGGCGCATTCCTTCACTGCCAGTTCGAGCGACCGCGCCCGCAAGCGTACTGACCACCCTGAGTCCCCGCCCGTGCTCATCGGTGGGCCCGGCGCTCAACAGGTTCGGCAGATCATGGTCGTCGTCCACCTCGCACAGCAGGCAGTCCCCCCGCACGAGCCGCAGCTCGACGGGACGGCGGTGGGAGTGCCGCACGACGTTGGTCACCAGCTCGCTCACCATGAGCTCGGCGCCGTCGGCCAGCCTCACGTGAAGCTGTTCCCGCACCACCGCGCGGGCCCGCCCCCCTTCGACCGGATCCAGGGAGATCCGCCACTCGGCCACGTCGTCCGGCTCGATGCCGCCCAGCCGGGCCATGAGCAGCGCCACGTCGTCCTTGCGGCCGCCGCGTGTGTTGAGCGCGCGGATGATGGCAGGCGTCGTCCATGGACGCGGCCGGATGGGCGGCGGACTCGGTGAGCGTCGCGAGACCCACCCCGACGTCCTGGCCCCGCACCTCCACCAGCCCGTCGGTACACATCAGCAGCCGGTCACCGGGCGCCACGCGGAATGGGACCGGACCGGACAGCACCGGCACACCCTCATCCTGACACACCGTCAGTTCGCGTGTTCGAGCTGGAGATCCCGCTCCGTACGGCCGCCTCCGGCCACCTGGAGGACGGTGGCGACCGGCGGGTAGCCGGCGGCGATGACGGTGTACTCGCCGCCGGACAGGTCGACGAAACGGAAGGCGCCGTCGGGGCCGGTCGTGAGGGTGTCCACGACGTTGCCGGCCACGTCCAGGAGCGTCACGCGCGCGTCCTCGACGGACCGTCCGCCACCGGCGCGCACGGTGCCGCGCAGCACCGCGCCGCCCGCGAGTTCGACGTCCTGGCGGGTCTCCCGGGAGGCCTGGACGCTGACGGGGAGCGCCGCGGGGCGGAACGCGGGCGCACTGGCGGCGAGGGTGTACTCCCCGGCGACCAGTTCGGTGACGGCGTAGCCGCCCTCGTCTCCGCTGCGGGTGGTGGCCACGACCTCGCCGTGCACATCGGTGAGGGTGACGGCGGCGTACCGCACGGGCGTGCCGTCGGCGGTCCGCACACGGCCCGCGAGCCGTCCGGCGCCGCCGAGGACGATGTCCAGTTCGACGGGACGTTCGCCGACGGTCACGGAGACGGCCTGCGGCTGGTGACCGCCCGCGGCGGCGATGAGCACGTACGCCCCCGGTCCGGGCGTCGGCAGCGCGTACCTCCCGTCCTCACCGCTGACACCGCGTCCGATCTGTGCTCCGGCCACGTCGATGAGCGTGAGCGCGGCCCGCGGCAGGACGGTGCCGTCGCAGTGCTGCACCGTGCCGTGGACGGGGGCCGCCCCGGCGGTGTCGGTGTACGACGGACCGGCTTGCGGGAGCGTGGCGTTCACCGGCGCGGTCGCCGTCTCGGGGGCGTCGTGGGTCACCAGCGGTTTCTCCTGGAGGAAGAAGGCGATGAGCAGGCCGAGGACGAGCACCGGCACGAGGTAGAGGAAGATCCTCGGCATGGCGTCGGCGTAGGCCCGGATGTAGCCGTCGCGGAGCTCCGGGGGCAGGGTGTGGACGAGCTGCGGGGTGATGGACCCGGGGTCGGGCAGCCCGGCCCCGGTCGGCAGTCGCTCGGTGAGCGCGTGGGCGAGCCGGTCGGTGAAGAGCGTGCCGAAAATCGCCGCTCCGACGCTTCCGCCGATCTGCCGGAAGTAGTTGTTGGCGCTCGTGGCGGTGCCGAGGTCGGCGGGGCGGACGGAGTTCTGCACGGCGAGGATCAGCACCGGCATGACCATGCCGATCCCGGCGCCGAGGACGGCCATCCAGACGCTGTAGTGCAGCCGGGGCGTGTCGACCTCGAGACGGGACAGCAGCCACATGCCCACGACGGAGAGGGCGCTGCCGAGGATCGGCCAGATCCGGTAGCGACCGGTGTGGCTGATGAGCTGCCCGGAGACGATGGAGGCGCCGACGATCCCGGCCATCATGGGCAGCATCAGCAGCCCGGACTCGGTGGCGCTCGCCCCGTCGACCATCTGGAGGAAGGTCGGCAGATAGCTCGCCGTCCCGAAGAGCGCGACGCCGATCACCAGGCCCACCAGACCGGTCACGTTGAAGACGGAGTCCCTGAACAGCCTCAGCGGCATGAGGGGTTCGGCGGCGAAGTGCTCGGCGACGAGGAAGAGCACCGCGGAGACGGCGGCCCCGGCGCCGAGTCCGAGGACGACCCGTGAGTCCCAGGCGTACTCGGTCCCGCCCCAACTGGTCAGCAGCACCAGACAGGTGGAGGCGGCGGCGAGCAGGAGGGTGCCGAGGATGTCGAGCCGGGGTTTGACCCGGGGCTTGGGAAGCTTCAGTACGGCGGTGACGACGGCCAGGGTCAGCAGACCGAAGGGCACGTTGATGTAGAAGCACCACCGCCAGGAGAGGTGGTCCGTGAAGTAGCCGCCGAGCAGCGGGCCCGCGACGGAGGCCAGTCCGAAGGCGGCGCCGATCAGGCCCATGAAGCGGCCGCGCCGCCGGGGCGGCACGATGTCGGCGATGATCGCCTGCACACCGATCATGAGACCGCCCGCGCCGACACCCTGGACCGCGCGGAAGACGATCAGCTGGTCCATGGTCCCGGCCCGTCCGGCGAGCGCGGAGCCGGCGACGAACACGACGATCGCGAACTGGAAGACGCCCTTGCGGCCGAGCAGGTCGCCGAGCTTGCCGTAGACCGGCAGTCCGATCGTGGCGGTGAGCAGGTAGGCGGTGATCGCCCAGGACATCCGGTCCAGGCCGTGCAGCTCACCGACGATCTTCGGGAGCGCGGTGGCGACGATCATCTGCTCCAGCGCGGCGAGGAGCAGCGCGAGCATCAGCCCGAAGAAGACCAACCGCACCCGGCGCGGGCCGAGTTCGACGGGCAGGGCGGGCGGCCCGGGTGGCGCTGCGACCCGTTCCTCGTGCACCGGAGTCGTCACGCCCACGTCTCGCTCCCCTCGTCGCGCCTGTCACGCAATTCCCGCTTTGAGCGACAACTGCGAACAAGCGCGACGAGTTACGACACACCAAGGGGCCCTGCGGAGATCCACTCGATCCGGTGATCGAGATCAACATCCGCCGAGCGCCGGGGACTTACTTCTCGACCTCGGTGGCGAGCCGGCCGAGGAGGGAGTCGTAGATCCGGCCGAGGCCCTTGGGTGCGAAGGTCCTCTCGAAGAAGCCGCCGATGCCGCCGGCGCCGTCCCAGGTGGTGGTCACGACGACCCGGGACCTGCCCTCACCGGCCGGGGTGACCCGCCAGGTGGTGACCATGGAGGAGTTGCGGTCCTTCTCGACGAGCTCGCCGTCGGTGGGTTCGGTGACCTCCAGGAGGCAGTCGCGCACGCGCTTGCTGGTGGCCTGGAGCTTCCAGTGGACGAGGGTGCCCTCGCCGTCACCGCCCTCGCGCACCTCGTACTCGCTGAACTGCTCGGGGAGCACCTTTCCGCGCGTGCCGCTGTAGTCGGCGACGGCGTCGAACACCTTCTCCGCGTCCGCCGCGACGATCCGCTCCGTAGTGGCCTCGACCTGCGCCATCGACTTCCTCCAGGACTTCAAGTTCTCGGGGTCGGAGCAAGCCAACCACCCGCGCCCACGGGCACCCAAATCGGGGGTTGCACAGTAATTCGAACAAGTGTTTCACTCGAGGGGCAGTGCTACCGAGGAGGCCTCATGCGCTGGGAGAACCTCACCGAGTCCGCCGAACACGGACGGGCCGACGCCGCCCTGTTCGGCGCCGACGCGGTGGTCAGCCGTACCTTCGACACGCCCGAGTTCGCCGGGATCACGTTCCACGAGATCCGGGCCCGCTCGATCATCAACCGGGTGCCGGGCGCCTCCCGCATGCCTTTCGAGTGGACGGTCAACCCCTACCGGGGCTGCACGCACGCGTGCG
The DNA here is from genome assembly GCF_030816965.1 of Streptomyces canus. Taxonomy (NCBI): domain Bacteria; kingdom Bacillati; phylum Actinomycetota; class Actinomycetes; order Kitasatosporales; family Streptomycetaceae; genus Streptomyces; species Streptomyces canus. The sequence goes on along the minus strand of NZ_JAUSYQ010000002.1, from coordinate 8,244,613 downwards.
TGTACTGCTTCGCCCGCAAGACCCACAGCTATCTCGACCTCGACACCGGTCTCGGCTTCGACTCGCAGATCGTGGTCAAGGTGAACGCCCCCGAGCTGCTGCGCCGCCAGCTGGGCTCGCGCCGCTGGGCGGCCGACCACATAGCGATGGGCACCAACGTCGACTGCTACCAGCGCGCGGAGGGCCGCTACCGCCTGATGCCGGGCATCCTCTCCGCCCTGCGCGATCACGCGAACCCCTTCTCGATCCTGACGAAAGGCACGCTGATCCTGCGGGACCTCGACCTCCTCACGCAGGCCGCCGAGGTGACGGACGTCGGGATCTCCGTGTCGGTCGGCTTCACCGACCCCGAGCTGTGGCGCACCGTCGAGCCGGGCACCCCGGCTCCGGAGCGGCGCCTGGACGTCGTACGGACACTGGGCGAGCACGGGATCGGGTGCGGGGTGCTGATGGCGCCGGTGATCCCGTTCCTGAGCGACCGGCCGGCACAGCTGCGGGCCACCGTGCGCGCGATCGCCGCCGCGGGGGCCACGTCGGTCACCCCGCTGGTGCTGCATCTGCGGCCGGGCGCCAGGGAGTGGTTCATGGCCTGGCTGAACCGGGAGCACCCGTATCTGGTACGCCGTTACGAGCGGCTCTACGCGGACGGCGCCTACGCTCCGAAGTGGTACCAGCGCCGGATCACCCGTCAGGTACACGAGCTGGCCCAGGAGTACGGCATCGGTCCCGCGGCCGCGGGGATGCCACGACGGATCCGGGAGCCGGAGCCCGAGGTCGAGCCGATGCCCGAACCTACCCAACTCACGTTGATCTGAGAGCGTTCGAGCGCATCGGACGGCCCAATCGGGTCAAGTATTGTCAGAACACGTTCTTCCGGGCGGACTTTCCGGGACGATGCGGCGTGGACCGTGACCCTCGCGGCCCGAAACCCTCCGTCCTGGGAGGACTTCATGAGAAAGCGCGCAGCCGTGCTGTGCGGTGCCGCGATCATCGTGGCCGGGACCTTCACCGCCGTCCCCGCCGACGCCAGCGCCCCGCAGTCCGCACCAACCGCGTCCGCCGCCGAACCCACCTGGAAGAAGTGCGGCACCGCCGACTACCCGACCCTTCAGTGCGCGTCCCTCAAGGTGCCGCTCGACCACGCGAACCCGCGCGGGCGGCAGATCACCCTCGCGCTGTCCCGGGTCCCCCACACCGCGAAGAAGTACCAGGGCCCGCTGCTGGTCAACCCCGGCGGCCCCGGCGGCAGCGGTCTGACCTTCGCCGGGTTCATCGCCTCCGGCCTGCCCAAGGCCGTCGCGGCCCAGTACGACGTCATCGGCTTCGACCCGCGCGGGGTGGGCGCGAGCAAGCCCGCCCTGAACTGCAAGCCGGGCTATTTCAACCCGGTGCGCCCGGACTCCGTGCCGAGCACGCCCGCGATCGAGAAGGCCAACCTCAAGCGGGTGAAGTCCTTCGCCGCGGCCTGCGGCCAGAAGTACGCGAGCGTGCTGCCGTACATCAACACCATCAGCGCCGTACAGGACATGGACTCCATCCGCAGGGCCCTCGGTGCCAAGAGGATCAACTACTTCGGTTACTCGTACGGCACTTACCTCGGCGCGGTCTACGCCAAGCTCTTCCCGCACCAGGTGCGCCGCCTGGTCCTGGACTCGATCGTGGACCCGACGGGCGTCTGGTACGACGACAACCTCGGCCAGGACTACGCGTTCAACGACCGGCACCGCGCGCTGATGGCCTGGATCGCCAAGTACGACGCGACATACAAGCTCGGCACGGACGCCGAGAAGATCGAGGCCAAGTGGTACGCGATGCGGGCGGCTCTCGCCAAGAGGCCCGCGGACGGCAAGGTCGGCGCCTCGGAGCTGGAGGACACCTACGCGCCGGGCGGCTACTACAACGGCTACTGGCCCTACCTGGCCGAGGCGTTCGCGGCATATGTGAACAACAGGAACGACGACCCGTTGGTCGACGCGTACGAGAACTTCGGCGCCGTGGACGCGTCCGGGGACAACGGCTACAGCATCTACACGTCCGTCGAGTGCCGTGACGCCTCCTGGCCGCGAGACTGGCGGCAGTGGCAGAAGGACAACTGGGCCGTGTACGAGAAGGCGCCGTTCATGGCCTGGAGCAATGCCTGGTACAACGCGCCGTGCGCGTTCTGGCCGACCGACTCGCTGAAGCCGGTGAACATCGCCAACGGCCAACTGCCGCCGGCGCTGCTCTTCCAGGCGACGAACGACGCGGCCACCCCGTACGAGGGCGGTGCGACGGTCCACCGTCTGCTGGCCGGCTCCAGCTTCGTCGTCGAGGAGGGCGGCGGCAACCACGGCATCACGCTGAGCGGGAACACCTGCCTGGACAAGTACCTCGCCAGGTATCTGACCGACGGCAAGGTGCCGCGTGGCGGCGGCGAGGCCGACGCGGTCTGCCAGGCGCTGCCCGATCCGAAGCCGCTGACCGCCAAGGCGGCGTCGACGTCCTCGCGCGGCGCGGCGCTGCACCGGTTGCTCGGCGCCCGCGGCTGAGCGCCTGACGCTCCGTCGGGGACGGGTCCTGTCAGTGCCGTGGTCCACCATGGACGCATGAGTGAGCTGACCAGGATTCCCGCCCCCGCCGGGGTCGCCCCCGCGGCCCAGTACTCCCATGTGGTGCTGGGCCGTGGCCGTTTCGTCGCGATCGCGGGCCAGCTGGCCCTCGACGAGGACGGCAAGCTCGTCGGCGAGGGCAACGCCGCGGCCCAGGCCCGCCAGGTCTTCGAGAACCTCCGCCGCTGCCTGACCGCCGCGGGAGCGACCTTCGACGACGTCGTCAAGCTCACCTACTTCGTCACGGACATGGCCCACATGCCGGCGCTTCGCGCGGCCCGCGCCGAGCACATACCCGACGACCGGCTGCCGGCGGCCTCCGCCGTGCAGGTGGCGGCGCTGGTGCGGCCGGAGTTCCTGATGGAGGTGGAGGCGTTCGCGGTGGTGGGCGAATAAATCCGAGGCCGGAGCGGGTGGGTGGTGCCTAGGGTGCCGCCATGGACGACGACCGACTCCTCATCCGCCCGATGGCCCTCGCCGACTGCGACCGCGTGGCCGAGATCCGCGTCCGCGGCTGGCAGAGCGCGTACCGGGGCCTGATCCCGCAGTCGTACCTCGACGCCATGAGCGTGGCGCGGGACGCCGAGCGGCACCGCACCCGCTTCGGGCAGGCGGACGCCAGCGTCGTGAACCTCGTGGCCGAGTGGGACGGCGAGGTCATGGGCTGGGCCTGTCACGGCCCGTACCGGGACGGCGAAGTCCGCACCACCGACGCCGAGTTGTACGCCGTCTACGTGGACCCGCGGAGATACGGCACCGGCATCGGACACGCCCTGCTGCGGGAGGCCCTGCGGAACCGCACCGCCGTGGGCCACGACCGCATGTACCTGTGGGTCCTCAAGGACAACACCCGCGCGCGCCGCTTCTACGAACGGGCGGGCTTCGAGGCCGACGGCACCGAGGAGCCCTTCGAGGCGGACGGCGTCCCGGTGCCGGAGGTGCGGTACGCCAGGACGCTCAACGCCTGACCGCCCGCCCCCTGTGCGGTGGAGCGCGGCCGGCCGACCGAACACGAGGCGCGGACGTCCTCACCCGCGTCCGCAACTCCGCTGTCCGGCAAGGCCCACGGCACACACGCACCGCCGGACACAGCGCTCACCCACGCCCATCCGGCGACCACCCCGCATCCGCACCTCCGCCACCCTGCGAGCCGCGGTGGGCGCCGGCGCCGGCGCCCACCGCGGATGCTCGCCAACTCACCGTCCGCCACCCGCCCCCGCCCCCGCCCCCGACAACTCCCCGCACACCGCCGGCCGACTCACCGCAGCTTCGGGATCCGTGCCAGCGCCCGCACAGCCGCCTCCGCGAGCGCGGGATGCGCGAGTGCCTCGTTCAGTACGGGTCTGGCGCGGGTGTCCGCCAAAGCGCCCAGGCCCTCCACGCAGGCGAGCGCCACGCGGCGGTAGGGGTCGTGCGGGCGCAGCCGGCGTTCCAGCGTGGTGATCAGCGCGGGCGCGGACTCGGGGGCGCGCAGTTCGGCCAGGAGCCGGACCGGGTGCAGGGCGTAGGCGACCCGCAGTTCGTTGGTGGCGAGGGCGGCGGCCGCGCGGGCCGTGCGCGGGTCGTCGAGACGGGCGAGGGCGTACGCGGCGGCGGCGCAGCGCGGCGGATCCCGGTGGTTGAGCAGCAGGACGAGGGACTCGAAGGCCCGGCGGTCCCCGGCCAGGCCGAGCCGGAACGCGGCGAGCTCCCGGGCCCACAGCGGCTGTCCGGGCTCGGTGAGCACCCCCGCCAGCTCGTCGAGGTCTTCGGTCGCCATCAGACGGTCGTAGGCGGCCGACGCTCCCGACTCCTGCTGTAAACGCTCCGTGAGCGATCGCAACTCTTCGTCCATGAACCCGAGGTTAGGCGGCCCGCCCGGAGCGCGGGACGTACATCACAAATCCGGGGGCTGGCGCGCTCGTTACCCACCGGTTAAGCTCAGACGAGCGAGTTACCCACTCGTGGAACTCCTTGCGGTGGCCTGGTGACGCAGCCGCCGCGAGAGCAGTCGGTTCGGTACCTCGGGTACCACCAGTACGACCCGGCCTGGGACAGGGCCGGTCGGATTCCACCGTTCTCCGGACATGTGCAATGCCCGCGACGACGGTCCGGGCGTGTGCGCTCGCAGCCCGGCAACACCCGCATTCAGCAGTTCCTCACGCACCCGGTGCGCCCTCGGCGTACCGGGTCGCGCTCCCAGTCGTCACCCTCATTCCTGGAGTTCCGCGATGGCCACTCCCCTGTCCGACCCCTCCCTGTCCCCGCTCAAGACGATCGCCGTCGTCGGCCTCGGCACCATGGGCACCGGCATCGCCGAGGTCCTCGCCAGGGCCGGCCGCGAGGTCGTCGGCATCGACATCAGCGAGGCCGCGGCCGCCAAGGCCGCCGCCACCCTGGAAACCGCGACCGCCCGTGCCGTGCAGCGCGGCCGGCTGACCGAGCAGGAGCGCGCGGACGTCCTCGCCCGTGTCCGCACCTCCACCGACCTCACGGCCGCGGCCGACGCCGACCTCGTCATCGAGGTGGCTCCGGAGTCGTACGAGATCAAGCACCAGATCTTCCGCGAGCTCGACGGGATCGTGCGCCCCGAGACGATCCTCGCGACGGGCACCAACGCCCTGTCCGTGACCCGTCTGGCCGCCGACTCGGCCCGCCCGGAGCGCGTGCTGGGCCTGCACTTCTTCAACCCCGCGCCCGCGATGAAGCTGGTCGAGGTCGTCTCCTCGGTGCTCACCGCGCCGACGGCGGTCACCGCGGTCACCAACCTCGCCCTGGACCTCGGCAAGGAGCCCGTCGCGGTCGGCGACCGGCCCGGCTTCGTCGCGGACGGGCTGCTGTTCGGCTATCTCAACCAGGCGGCCGCGATGTACGAGGCGAAGTACGCCTCCCGCGAGGACATCGACGCGGCGATGCGGCTCGGCTGCGGTCTGCCGATGGGCCCCCTGGCGCTGCTGGACCTGATCGGCATCGACACCGCGCGGACGGTCCTGGAGGCCATGTACGCCGAGTCCCACGACCGGCTGCACGCCCCCGCCCCGGTTCTCAAGCAGCTCAGCGAGGCCGGCCTGACCGGACGTAAGTCGGGACGCGGCTTCTACACCTACGAGGCTCCTGGCAGCGCAACGGTCGTGCGCGACGCGCTGACGCCCCTGGAGAGCTCCGCGCAGAACCAGGGCCGCGAGGTCCGCTCCGTCGGTGTCGCGGGCTCCGGCACCATGGCGTCCGGTATCGCGGAGGTCTTCGCCAAAGCCGGTTACGAGGTCGTGCTCGCCGCCCGCAGCGAGGAGAAGGCGCAGACGGCGAAGGCCCGTATCGGCAAGTCGCTTTCCCGTTCCGTCGACAAGGGCCGGATGACCGCCGAGGCGGCCGCCCGGACCCTGGACCTGATCACCGCGGCGGGCTCGTACGAGTCCTTCGCGGACGTCGACCTCGCCGTCGAGGCCGTCGCCGAGGACCTGGAGATCAAGCAGCAGCTCTTCCAGGCGCTGGACAAGGTCTGCAAGCCGGGCGCGGTCCTGGCCACCACGACCTCCTCGCTGCCCGTCGTCGCCTGCGCCCGCGCCACCTCGCGGCCGCAGGACGTGATCGGCATGCACTTCTTCAACCCGGCGCCCGCGATGAAGCTGGTCGAGGTCGTCCGTACGGTCCTGACGGGCGAGGACGTCCACGCGACGGTCCGCGAGGTCTGCGTCAAGATCAAGAAGCATGCGGTCGACTGCGGCGACCGGGCGGGCTTCATCGTGAACGCCCTGCTCTTCCCGTACCTCAACAACGCGATCAAGATGGTGCAGGAGCACTACGCGTCCCTCGACGACATCGACGCGGCGATGAAGCTGGGCGGCGGCTACCCGATGGGCCCCTTCGAGCTCCTGGACGTCGTCGGCCTGGACGTCTCGCTTGCGATCGAGAAGGTCCTGCACCGCGAGTTCCGTGACCCGGGCCTGGCTCCGGCCCCGCTCCTGGAGCATCTGGTGGCCGCGGGCTGCCTCGGCCGCAAGACCGGCCGTGGCTTCCGCGAATATGCCCGGCGCTGAGCGTCCCGGCGACTGGTTCGCAGACGGTGAGGACTGGGGTGGACTGCTCGATCCGGGCAGTCATCCCCCGCTGACGGGGTCCGGCCCCTGCCCGCCGGCCCCGGGCGGGCAGGGGCCGGGACACGCGCACCAACCTGCGCACATGCAGTACGTTCGGGTCATGTCCCAGCCCGCCAAGTCCTCCCGTACACCAGCCACGTCCGACGCGCCGGAAAGTGCCGCAGGCAGTCGTGCGGCCGCCCAGCGGCTCAAGATGCGCCGAGAACTGGCGGCCGCCGCGATGGAGCTGTTCTCCACCAAGGGGTACGAGGCAACCACGGTCGACGAGATCGCGGCCGCGGCCGGGGTCGCCCGTCGCACCTTCTTCCGTCACTTCCGCTCCAAGGAAGAGGCGATCTTCCCCGATCACGACGACACGTTGATCCGGGCGGAAGCCGTGCTGAACGCGGCCCCCGCGCACGAGCACCCGCTCGACACGGTGTGCCGCGGCATCAAGGAAGTCATGAAGATGTACGCGGCCCGGCCGGAGATCTCGGTCGCCCGCTACAAGCTGACGCGCGAGGTGCCGACGCTGCGCGAGGCGGAGATCGCCTCGGTGGCCCGCTATGAGCGGCTGTTCACGCGGTATCTGCTCGGACACTTCGACGAGCACGCGCACGACGACGACGCGAACGACGATCCGCTGCTGGCGGAGGTCGCCGCGTCCGCCGTGGTCACCGCCCACAACCATGTGCTGCGGCGGTGGCTCCGGGCCGGGGGGCAGGGGGACGTGGAGGCGCAGTTGGACCACGCCTTCGCGATCGTGCGGAAGACCTTCGGGACGGGGATCGGCGCCGGGCGGGACACCGCTGCGCCGCGGCCGGCCCCGGCTTCCGTGGCCTCTCAGGGAGAGGTCCTGGTAACCGTCGCTCGCACGGACGCGCCGCTCGATGAAGTGATGCGGGCCATCGAGCAGGCACTCAAGGAGCGCTGAGGGCGTGGGCGCGTCGAGTCCGGCGACCGATAGCGCCCGATTGATACCTACTCACCGGTAGGCTTGATCGATCATCGCTCATTTGTTACGTAAAGATTTCATCTGAGGGGAATCTCTGGCACTCAGTGCCTTGCACGGTGGCACGCGGTGTCTTACGTTGAAGGTGTCCGGGCGGCCGGCGTGCAGAGACCATGCGTACGCCGGCTGTCCCAGCAAGTCATCGACCTGCCCGCCCGGACGCCTGCGTCACAGGCAACCTCCCGCGCCACAAAGCGCTGCCGAACAGCATGACCGCCGAACCGACGGCACCGACGTAACCCTCAGCGTCTCCCCTCAAGACGCCATTCGCCGGAGGCAACACCGTGACCGTGAAGGACATCCTGGACGCGATCCAGTCGCCGGACTCGACTCCGGCCGACTTCGCCGCTCTGCCGCTCCCCGAGTCGTACCGCGCCATCACCGTCCACAAGGACGAGACGGAGATGTTCGCGGGCCTGCAGACCCGTGACAAGGACCCACGCAAGTCGATCCACCTCGACGACGTGCCGGTGCCCGAACTGGGCCCGGGTGAGGCCCTGGTCGCCGTCATGGCATCGAGTGTCAACTACAACTCGGTGTGGACCTCGATCTTCGAGCCGCTGTCGACCTTCGGGTTCCTGGAGCGCTACGGCCGCACCAACGACCTGGCCAAGCGGCACGACCTGCCGTACCACATCATCGGCTCCGACCTCGCAGGCGTCGTCCTGCGCACCGGCCCGGGCGTCAACGCCTGGAAGCCCGGCGACGAGGTCGTCGCCCACTGTCTCTCGGTCGAGATGGAGTCCTCGGACGGCCACAACGACACGATGCTCGACCCCGAGCAGCGCATCTGGGGCTTCGAGACCAACTTCGGCGGCCTCGCGGAGATCGCGCTGGTCAAGTCCAACCAGCTGATGCCGAAGCCGCACCACCTCAGCTGGGAGGAGGCCGCCGCCCCCGGGCTCGTGAACTCCACCGCCTACCGGCAGCTCGTCTCCCGCAACGGCGCCGGCATGAAGCAGGGCGACAACGTCCTGATCTGGGGCGCGAGCGGCGGGCTCGGCTCGTACGCCACGCAGTTCGCGCTGGCCGGAGGCGCCAACCCGATCTGTGTCGTGTCCTCGCCGCAGAAGGCGGAGATCTGCCGGGCGATGGGCGCCGAGGCGATCATCGACCGCAACGCCGAGGACTACAAGTTCTGGAAGGACGAGAGCACCCAGGACCCGAAGGAGTGGAAGCGCTTCGGCAAGCGCATCCGCGAACTCACCGGCGGCGAGGACATCGACATCGTCTTCGAGCACCCCGGCCGCGAGACCTTCGGCGCGAGCGTCTTCGTCACCCGCAAGGGCGGCACGATCACCACGTGCGCCTCGACCTCGGGCTACATGCACGAGTACGACAACCGCTACCTGTGGATGTCCCTGAAGCGGATCATCGGCTCGCACTTCGCCAACTACCGCGAGGCCTGGGAGGCCAACCGGCTCATCGCGAAGGGCAAGATCCACCCGACGCTGTCGAAGGTCTACTCCCTGGAGGAGACCGGCCAGGCGGCCTACGACGTGCACCGCAACCTCCACCAGGGCAAGGTCGGCGTGCTCTGCCTGGCCCCCGAGGACGGTCTCGGCGTGCGCGACGAGGAGATGCGCGCCAAGCACATCGACGCCATCAACCGCTTCCGCAACATCTGAGACACCCGGGGTCATAGATGACTGAGCGTCAGTTTGCCGAAGGCAAGCGGGAGAAGGACCGGCCGTGGCTCATGCGCACGTACGCCGGCCACTCCACGGCCGAGGCGTCCAACGAGCTGTACCGGCGCAACCTCGCCAAGGGGCAGACCGGCCTGTCGGTCGCGTTCGACCTGCCGACGCAGACCGGCTACGACTCCGACCACATCCTCGCCCGCGGCGAGGTCGGCCGGGTCGGCGTGCCGATCGCGCACCTCGGTGACATGCGCCGGCTGTTCCAGGACATCCCCCTGGAGCAGATGAACACCTCGATGACGATCAACGCCACCGCCATGTGGCTGCTGGCGCTCTACCAGGTCGTCGCCGAGGAGCAGGGCGCGGACATCACCCAGCTCCAGGGCACGACCCAGAACGACATCGTCAAGGAGTACCTGTCCCGCGGGACGCACGTCTTCCCGCCGGGGCCGAGCCTCCGTCTGACGACCGACATGATCGCGTACACGGTCTCCCACATCCCGAAGTGGAATCCGATCAACATCTGCAGCTACCACCTGCAGGAGGCGGGCGCCACACCGGTCCAGGAGATCGCGTACGCGATGTCGACGGCGATCGCGGTCCTGGACGCCGTCCGGGACTCCGGCCAGGTGCCGCAGGAGCGCATGGGCGATGTCGTCGGCCGTATCTCCTTCTTCGTGAACGCGGGCGTCCGGTTCATCGAGGAGATGTGCAAGATGCGCGCCTTCGGCCGTATCTGGGACAAGGTCACGCGTGAGCGCTACGGCATCGAGAACCCCAAGCACCGGCGCTTCCGGTACGGCGTCCAGGTCAACTCCCTCGGACTGACCGAGGCGCAGCCGGAGAACAACGTCCAGCGGATCGTCCTCGAGATGCTGGCCGTGACCCTCTCGAAGGACGCACGCGCGCGTGCCGTCCAGCTGCCGGCCTGGAACGAGGCCCTCGGTCTCCCCCGGCCCTGGGACCAGCAGTGGTCGCTGCGGATGCAGCAGGTACTGGCGTACGAGAGCGACCTGCTGGAGTACGCGGACATCTTCGAGGGCTCCCACGTCGTCGAGGCGAAGGTGAGCACGCTGGTCGAGGAGTCGCTCGCCGAGATCGAGCGGATCCAGCAGATGGGCGGCGCGATGGCCGCCGTCGAGTCGGGCTATCTGAAGTCGCAGCTCGTCTCCTCGCACGCCGAGCGCCGGGCCCGTATCGAGTCCGGGCAGGAGAAGATCATCGGCGTCAACATCTTCGAGACGACCGAGCCGAACCCGCTGACGGCCGACCTGGACACCGCGATCCAGACGGTGGACCCGGCCGTCGAGGCCCGGGTGATCTCGGGGCTCCAGCACTGGCGCGACACCCGCTACCAGCCGCCCTTCAACCACCCTCGCCCCTGCAAGGCGCTGGAGAAGCTGAAGGAGGCCGCCAAGGGCACCGCCAACCTCATGGAGGCCACCCTGGAGTGCGCCCGCGCGGGCGTCACGACCGGTGAGTGGGCCGGCGCCCTGCGGGAGGTGTTCGGCGAGTTCCGGGCGCCCACGGGCGTCTCCTCCGCGCCGGTGGCGGTTCCCGCGGCGGCGGGCTCGGCCATGGCCGACGTGCGCCGCCGGGTCGAGGTGACCGCCAAGGACCTCGGCGTCGGAAAGCTGCGCTTCCTGGTCGGCAAGCCGGGCCTGGACGGGCACTCCAACGGCGCCGAGCAGATAGCCGTACGCGCGCGGGACGCCGGCTTCGAGGTGGTCTACCAGGGCATCCGGCTCACCCCTGAGCAGATCGTGGACGCGGCCCTCGCCGAGGACGTGCACGCGGTCGGCCTGTCCATCCTGTCCGGCTCGCACGCGCAGCTGGTGCCGGACGTGCTCGAGAGGCTGCACGTGGCAGGCGCCACAGATGTACCTGTCATCGCCGGTGGGATCATCCCCAATGGAGACGCCGAACAGCTCAGGGCTGTCGGCGTGGCCGCGGTCTTCACCCCTAAGGACTTCGACATCACCGGAATCATCGGCCGCATCGTCGACGAGATCCGGAAAGCGAACAAGCTCGACCCCCTGGAGGTCCCCGCATGACCGTCAACCGTCTGCGTCCCCGCCGCTCGTGTCTCGCGGTGCCGGGAAGCAACCCCCGCTTCCTGGAGAAGGCGCAGGGCCTCCCGGCGGACCAGGTCTTCCTCGACCTGGAGGACGCGTGCGCCCCGCTCGCCAAGCCCGAGGCGCGGCACACCATCGTCAAGTTCCTCAACGAGGGCGACTGGACCGGCAAGACGAGAGTCGTGCGCGTCAACGACTGGACGACCGAGTGGACGTACCGCGATGTCGTCACGGTCGTCGAGGGGGCGGGCCAGAACCTCGACTGCATCATGCTGCCGAAGGTGCAGACCGCCGAGCAGATCGTCGCGCTCGACCTCCTGCTGACCCAGATCGAGAAGACGATGGGCTTCGAGGTCGGCAAGATCGGCATCGAGGCGCAGATCGAGAACGCGCAGGGCCTCAACAACGTCAACGAGATCGCGACGGCGTCCCCGCGCGTCGAGACGATCATCTTCGGCCCGGCCGACTTCATGGCGTCGATCAACATGAAGTCGCTGGTCGTGGGCGAGCAGCCGCCCGGCTACCCGGCGGACGCCTACCACTACATCCTGATGAAGATCCTGATGGCCGCCCGTGCCAACAACCTCCAGGCGATCGACGGCCCCTACCTCCAGATCCGCAACATCGACGGCTACCGCGAGGTCGCCCAGCGCGCCGCGGCCCTCGGTTTCGACGGCAAGTGGGTGCTGCACCCGGGCCAGGTCGAGGCGTCCAACGAGATCTTCTCGCCCTCCCAGGAGGACTACGACCACGCCGAGCTGATCCTGGACGCGTACGACTACTACACCTCCGAGGCGGGCGGCAAGAAGGGCTCGGCGATGCTCGGCGACGAGATGATCGACGAGGCCAGCCGCAAGATGGCGCTGGTCATCTCCGGCAAGGGCCGTGCGGCCGGCATGCAGCGCACCAGCAAGTTCGAGATCCCGGAGGCGTAGGCATGCAGTTCGGACGCACCTACGAGGAGTTCGAGGTCGGGGCGGTCTACAAGCACTGGCCCGGGAAGACGGTCACGGAGTACGACGACCATCTCTTCTGTCTCCTGACCATGAATCACCACCCGCTCCACATGGACAGCAACTACGCGGAGAAGACGACCGACTTCGGCAAGAACGTCGTGGTCGGGAACTACGTCTACTCCCTGCTGCTCGGCATGTCCGTGCCGGACGTCTCCGGCAAGGCGATCGCCAACCTGGAGATCGAGTCGCTCAGGCACGTGGCGCCGACCTTCCACGGCGACACGATCTACGGCGAGACGACCGTGCTCGACAAGTGGCCGTCCAAGTCGAAGAACGACCGCGGGATCGTCCACGTCGAGACCAAGGGCTACAAGCAGGACGGCACGCTGGTCTGCGTGTTCCGCCGCAAGGTCATGGTTCCCACCGAGACCTACATCAAGGAGCGCGGCGGCGAGCAGCCCGGCCGCCCGGAACTTCAGGAGGGCTGACCCCCATGGCACGCCTCGCCCAGACCGCCGGTCTGACCGACATCCAGCAGGAGATCCTCTCCACCGTCCGCGACTTCGTGGACAAGGAGATCATCCCGGTCGCGACCGAGCTGGAGCACCGCGACGAGTACCCGCAGCAGATCGTCGACGGCCTCAAGGAGCTCGGCCTGTTCGGGCTGATGATCCCCGAGGAGTACGGCGGTCTGGGCGAGTCCCTCCTGACGTACGCGCTGTGTGTGGAGGAGATCGCCCGCGGCTGGATGTCGGTCTCCGGCATCATCAACACCCACTTCATCGTGGCGTACATGCTCAAGCAGCACGGCACTCAGGAGCAGAAGGACCACTTCCTGCCGAGGATGGCGGCCGGCGACATCCGCGGCGCCTTCTCGATGTCGGAGCCGGCGCTCGGCTCGGACGTGTCCGCCATCACGTCCAAGGCGGTCAAGGACGGCGATGAGTACGTCCTGAACGGTCAGAAGATGTGGCTGACGAACGGCGGAACGTCAAGTCTGGTCGCCGTTCTCGTCCGAAGTGACGAAGGACACCCTGAGGGCACCGCGCCCCACAAGTCGATGACGACCTTCCTGATCGAGAAGGAGCCCGGCTTCGGAGAGGTCCGCCCCGGCCTGACCATCCCCGGGAAGATCGACAAGATGGGCTACAAGGGTGTCGACACCACCGAGATGATCATGGATGGCCTGCGACTTCCGGCCAACCGTGTACTCGGCGGGGCCACCGGCCGAGGTTTTTACCAAATGATGGACGGGGTCGAGGTGGGCCGCGTGAACGTGGCGGCACGTGGCTGCGGCGTCGCTCAGCGTGCCTTCGAGCTGGGCGTCTCGTATGCCCAGCAGCGTCACACTTTCGGCAAGCCGATCGCTCAGCACCAGGCGATTCAGTTCAAGCTGGCCGAGATGGCTACCAAGGTCGAGGCCGCGCATGCGATGATGGTCAACGCGGCACGCAAAAAGGACTCCGGTGAGCGAAACGACCTTGAGGCAGGGATGGCGAAGTACCTCGCCTCCGAGTACTGCAAGGAGGTCGTGGAGGACGCCTTCCGGATCCACGGCGGCTACGGCTTCTCCAAGGAGTACGAGATCGAGCGCCTCTACCGTGAGGCTCCGATGCTGCTGATCGGTGAAGGTACCGCCGAGATCCAGAAAATGATCATCGGTCGCAGGCTGCTCGAAGAGTATCGGTTCCAGGGCTAGATGTCCGAATACGGGGTGTTTTCTTGGAGAAGAAGATCACACCCCGTCAAGGCGGTTCAGCCACCGACTCGGCTTCCTGGCTTGCCCAGTTGTGGCCCACGACCGGTACGATCCCGGAAAGCCGCCGTCCCCCGTCTAGTGCGCGGCATCATCCGCTACGAAGGTCATCCATGCCCCACAGCCAAACCTCTGCACCTCGCGACAGCCTGGCAGGCGTACGCCTCGCGCGCGGAGCATCGCCGTGGCTCCTCCCGACCGTCGCCACCGCAGCACTGAGCCTGGTACGCGCGCGCAAGTCCGGCGCCGCCAAGGCCGTCGCCGTGCCCGCCACCGCGCTGGCGGCGGGCATGCTGTGGTTCTTCCGCGACCCCGAGCGCGAGATCGCCCCGGGCCGGGTCATCTCGCCCGCCGACGGTGTGGTGCAGAGCATCATGCCGTGGAAGGACGGTCGCACCCGGGTCGCGATCTTCATGAGCCCGCTCAACGTCCACGTCAACCGCGCGCCGCTCTCCGGCACGGTGACCTCGGTCGAGCACATCCCCGGTGGGTTCGTTCCGGCGTTCAACAAGGAGAGCGAGAACAACGAGCGCGTCGTCTGGCACTTCGACACCGAACTCGGTGACATCGAAATGATCCAGATCGCCGGCGCGGTGGCCCGCCGCATCGTCCCCTACATCCCGCAGGGCACGAAGGTCGAGCAGGGCGACCGCATCGGTCTGATCCGCTTCGGCTCGCGCGTGGACATCTACCTGCCGGAGGGCGTGGAGGTCGCGGTCGAGGTCGGCCAGAAGACCGTGGCTGGGGTGACTCGCATTGACCGTGATTGATCCTGAGACCCAGGCGGGCTGGGTGCCCGAGGCCGACGAGGTCGACGACGAAGAGGAGATGCCTCTTTCTCTCCGCCTCTCAATAGCGGACACCCTCACCCTCGGCAACGCCACGTGCGGCTTCATGGCGGTGTACTTCACCACCACCGGAATCCTGATCCCGCACCTGACCGACAGCCAGGAGACCGGCATGGCGCGCAACAGCGCGGCCACGGCGGTCATCCTGATGCTGTGCGCGGCGGTCTTCGACCTGTTCGACGGCCTGGTGGCGCGCAAGCTGCGCTCGTCGCCGATGGGCGCGGAGCTGGACAACCTCTCGGACCTGATCAGCTTCGGTCTCGCCCCGGCGTACTTCGTCCTCGTCTACGGCATGGTGGCGGACGACGCGTCCCAGCGGGTGGCGGCGGTGGGCGCCGTCGTGGTGCTGCTGGCGGTGGTACTGAGGCTCGCGAGATTCTCCTGTGTGACGGTGAAGGACGGCACCTTCCAGGGCATGCCCTCGCCGTTCGGCGCGCTGACAGTGGTCTCGATCGTCCTGCTGGAGCTCCCCTTCGTGGCGACGCTCCTGGCGATCCTGGGCACCGCCTGGCTGATGGTGAGCCGGGTCGAGTACCCGAAGCCGCGGGGCCGCCTCGCGGTCGCGATGCTCTCCTGGATCGTCCTGGGGATGGGCCTCCTCGCGGCCTGGGCGTTCGGCGCCCCGGGCGGCCAGCTCCTCCTCCAGACGGGCTGCGCCCTCCAGCTGGTCATGGGTGCGGTGATCCCCCTGTTCGCCACGGCCCGCCGGGTGAACAACTTCCGCGGCAACCGGCGCGAGGCCCGCGCAGCCCAGCTGCCGTAAGGCTCCGCCGTCGCACTTCCGAGGGCCCGAACCGACACCGGTTCGGGCCCTCGCTGTTGTTGTTGCTGCCGCGGCCTCACGCCCCCGGCGTATACCGTTCCTCAACACTGAGCAGGGGTGAGCCCATTCAGCCGCACGCCCCGAACGGTCTTGGGCGAGCTGGTCCCCGGCTTACTCAACCCCGGGCGGCGACACGCATCCTGTGCGTGGTCCGGTCCCGGGAGGCCGGAGGCCCCCGCGGCCGGAGGCCGCTGATGGACGCCGCCCTGCGCGACCTGGCCATGGGGCTACGGCCAGAGGCGACGGGGAGGCCCCGGACCATCTCTCTGGTGGAGCGGGGGCCCCGAACGCTGGCACCGTACCCGGCCCAGGTCGCACGATCACGTCAACCCGATCAGCCCAGGGCCCCGCAAACCCGCGACCGGACCACCACTCGATCGAGCTAACTCGACCTCATGCACGCTCTCCAGCGAGCTACAACCCCTCCGCCACCTTCGAAGCCCCCACCTCCCGTACGACCTTCATGCCGCGCTGGACGCGTACCGGTTGTCGGGCCACGTCAGTGACCTGCGGGGGAGGCGGGACGGATGGTTCGGGTCAGACCAGGAAGTCCCGGCCGATCTGTTCCGCCACGTCCTCCAGGATCGGCCCCGCCTCGGTGATGCACCGCTGGATGTCGGGCTCGGCGTCGGTGAGCGGGTAGACGCGGCGGATGCCCGCCCGGCCCAGGGCCTCCGGGGGCAGCGAGAGGCGGCCGCACACGGCGACGACCTCCTTGCCCTTGGCGCGGGCCGCCGCGGCGACGCCCGCCGGGGCCTTGCCGTGCAGGGTCTGCTCGTCGAGGGAGCCCTCGCCGGTGATCACCAGGTCCGCCCACTCCAGCGCGGGCGCGAAGCCCAGGACATCGAGCATGACCTCGATGCCGGGGCGGAACCGGGCGCCGAGGAGGAGGGCGCCGTAGCCGATGCCGCCGGCCGCGCCCGCACCCGGCGAGGCGGCGTACTCGGCGGCCTTCGCGCCGACGGCATCCTCCAGCACCTTCGCGTAGTGGGCGAGGGCGCGGTCCAGGGCCTCGACGTCGTCCGGGGAGGCGCCCTTCTGCGGGCCGTAGACCGCGGGGGCGCCCTTGGGGCCGGTCAGCGGGTTGTCGACGTCGCTGGCCAGGATGAACTCGACGGACGCGACCCGCGGATCCAGGCCCGACAGGTCGGCCGAGGCGAGATCGGCGAGGCCTCCGCCGCCGGGGGCCACGGGCTCGCCGTCGGCGTCCAGGAAGCGGGCGCCGAGCGCGGAGAGCATGCCGGCACCGCCGTCGGTGGTGGCGCTGCCGCCGACCCCGAACACGATCGTGCGGGCTCCGGCGTCCAGCGCGGCGCGCAGGAGCTCTCCGGAGCCGTACGTCGACGCCGTGAGCGGGGCGAAGACGCCTGCAGGCAGCCGCTGCAGACCGCTGGCCTCGGCCATCTCCACGACGGCGGTGTCCCCGCGGACCGCGAAGGCGGCGGTGGCCTCCTGCCCGAGGGGCCCGGCGACCGGCACTTCCCGGCGCTCGAAACCGGCCGCGACGGCCGCGGCGACGGTCCCGTCACCGCCGTCGGCGACGGGCAGCGCCTCGACCTCCAGGCCCGGCACGACCCGGCGCAGCCCGGCCGTCACCCGCTCGGCGACCTGCACGGCCGTGAGCGAGCCCTTGAACTTGTCCGCGGCGATGAGCACGCGCAGTGTCACGTTTTCCCCTTGCTCTCCGGGCCTCGCGCACGTCAAGGCCAGTCGCGCCGCTGCGACCTTAACCGGAGACGCCCCCCGACGTCATGCACCGCCCGGTCCCTGAGAAGGCCCTGTGAACGCACCGTCGCCGGCCGCGGTCATGAGCTCCGTGCCTCCTGCGCGTCCCGTGTCCCGTCAGCGCGGCTCTCGGATGCTGTCGATGACGCGGGTCCAGTTGTCGCTGCCGTGTCCGTTCTCGATGGCGCGTCGGTAATGGGCCTGGACGGCCAGGGGGAGCGCGAGGTCGAGGCCGAGGGACCTGCTGGTCTCGACGATGTGGTCGGAGGTCGCGCCCATCATGGTGACCGTGCTGAGCTCGCCGGGATGCTCACCGGCGTCCAGCGCGGCACCGGGGGTCTCCTCCCCGGCCCTGACGATGGCGCCGATCGAGTCGGCGAAGGTGAGCAACTCCGGCAGGGCTTCCGTGGCCTTCATTCCCGCGGTGCCCAGCATCGCGGTGGCGTGCATCAGTGCGGACAAGGTGGTCAGGAACACCGCGAGCTGCGCTTGGTACATCATCTGGGCGAGTCCCGGATCCTCGCCCAGATACCTTGGCGTGCCGAGCGTTGCCAGCGTCGCCCGATGGTGCTCCATCACCTCGCCGGGGCCGCTGTAGTAGACATGGGCCGCCTCCGTGCCGACCATCGGCGCCGGGACCATGACACCACCGGTGAGGAAGGCGGCGCCGTGGCCCGCCGCCCAGGTCGCCGCCTCGCGTGTGCGGTCGGGCGTGTCCGAGCTCAGGTTGACCAGCGTCCGGCCGGCAAGTAATGGGGTGGAGCCGTCGAGGATGTCGTACATCGCCCGGTAGTCGGTGAGGCTGAGGATCACGAGGTCACTCGCTTCGACGGCCTCGCCGGGTGTCGCCGCGCGCGTCGCTCCGTCGGCGACGACGCCGTCGGCCCGGGCGGCGGTGCGGTTCCAGACGGTGACCGGGTGGCCTGCGGTGAGGAGGGTGCGGGTCATCGCCTGGCCCATCGGGCCGAGCCCGATCACGGTGACAGCGCTGCCCTGTGTGCTGGTGGAGTTCTGGTGTTCGTTCACCCCTTCATCCTGGAAGAGCGCCCCAGAGCTCGGAAGTACCCACTATTTTCTGCGGTACTTACCTTTTAGTAAGGGGGGTCAGTGATGGCCAAAGGACCGAGGCGCGGGCCTTACATCTGCGGCATCGACGCCGCGCTGGACGTGGTGAGCGGGAAGTGGAAGGGGCTCATCCTCTGGGAACTCGACACTCATCGTGTACGCCGTTTCGCCGAACTCCGCCGCGGTCTGCCCGGAGTGAGCGAAAAGATGCTGACCCAGCACCTGCGGGAGATGGAGGCGGACGGACTCGTCCACCGGGAGGTCTACGCCGAGGTGCCACCGCGGGTGGAGTACTCCCTGACCGAGGACGGGCACACCCTCCATCAGGCGCTCGGACCACTCGGCGTCTGGGGGACTGAACGGACGCGTCGCGAAGGCCTCGAAACGGTCGCCGTGGCCGAGACCTCACCCGGCAGGGCCTGAACCGGTCCCGCGGCCGCAACGACGACACCACCTCGGCGGGGGACTGTGCGGGTCTCCGGAATCGGGTACACCGGAGCTATGACCCCTGTGGGCACCGAACCAGAGCTCGCCGACCGCATCCTCGGGGGCTGGCTCGGCCGGATCGCGGGCAACATGCTCGGCAAGCCGGTCGAGCAGGGCGACCTGTGGACGCGGGACCGGATCGACCGCTATCTCCGCCAGGCCGCCGCCCTGCCCCTGACCGACTACCTTCCCGAACCCGTCGGCGAGAGCGACGGTTTCGAGCTGCGGCCCGAGTGGCGTGAGTGCGTGCGCGGCCGCATCCACGGCAGCTGCCGCGACGACGACGTCGACTACGCCATCCTCGGCCTCGACCTCCTGGAGACCCACGGCTTCGGCTTCAGCACCGAGCAGGTGGGCGATCTGTGGCTGCTGAGGCTGCCGTATCTGCAGACGTTCACCGCGGAGCGGGCCGCCTATCGCAACCTCGCCAACGGGCTGAAACCGCCGCTGACGGCGACGTACGACAACCCCTGCCAGGAGTGGATCGGCGCCCTCATCCGTGCCGACATCTACGGCTGGACCTGCCCCGGCGACCCGCGCCGCGCCGCCGCCCTGGCCCGCCGGGACGCGGTGCTCTCGCACACCGGCAACGGCGTGTACGGGGCGATGTGGGCGGCGGCGCTGATCTCGGCGGCGTTCACGGTCGGCACCGTGCGGCAGGCCGTGGACCAGGCGCTCGCGGTGATCCCCGCGAGCAGCCGCCTCGCGCGCACGGTACGCCGGGTGGTGTCCCTGCACGACACCCGGATGACCTGGGAGGACACCCTGACGACGGTCTCGGAGGAGACCGCCGGGCTCGGCTGGATCCACACCATCCCGAACGCGGCCGTCCTCACCGCCGGGCTGCTCTACGGCGACGGTGACTTCACCCGCACCATCACGCTCACCGTCCGGGGCGGCCTGGACACCGACTCGAACGGAGCCACGGCCGGTTCGGTGGCCGGGGTGCTCACCGGCGCGGACGCGATCCCGGGCCAGTGGAAGGAGCCGCTGGAGGACCGGGTGCGCAGCGCGGTGTTCGGGTTCGACGGGGTGCACATCAGCGAACTGGCCGAGCGGACGCTGCGGTTGGCGGGGGCGGAGGCCTGAGGCAACCGGGCCGAGGCGTACGGAATGGTGACCGTACGCGCCCCCTGGACCCGTGACCACCCGCTGAGCCGGCCAAGGCGGCCGCGGATGCTGGTTACCCTTCGAGGATGACCACCACCCCTGACTTCGCCACGTACATCGCCGGTCTTCCCCGGATCCTCGCCGGTGCCGCCGCTCTCTTCCGTGACGCCTCGGGCCGGGTCCTGCTCGTCGAGCCCAACTACCGTGAGGGCTGGGCGCTTCCGGGCGGCACGATCGAGTCCGACGAGGGCGAGACCCCGCGCCAGGGCGCGCGCCGCGAGACGCTCGAGGAGATCGGGCTCGACCGCGACCTCGGCCGGCTGCTCGCGGTGGACTGGGTGTACCGGCCGACCTGGCCGCCGCTGGTGGCGTACCTGTACGACGGCGGTGTCCTCACCGAGGACGACCTCAAGGCGATCCGGCTCCAGGAGGAGGAGCTGCTGTCGTGGCGCCTCGTGCCGCACGAGGAGCTGGCCGAGTATCTGCCCGACGGGCTCGGCCGCCGGGTCCTGGTCGCGCTGGACGTGCTGGCGGACGGGTCGGGGACGGTGGAGCTGGAGAACGGCCGCCGGGTGGGCTGATCCAGCACGCTGCCGCGTGCACGGTTGCTCGCGCCCAGGCGGTGGGATATCCACTCGCCGCACCCGGATCACCCGCTCTACCCTCGGCAGCATGACCAAGCCCCTCGTCGCGCTCCTCAGCGGTGCCGGAATCTCCACCGACTCCGGGATCCCCGACTACCGCGGTCCGAACGGGCTGTGGCGCAAGGACCCCGAGGCCGAGAAGCTCGTGACGTACGACTACTACATGAGCGATCCGGAGATCCGCCGCCGCTCGTGGCAGATGCGGCGCGCGAACCGGACCCTGAAGGCCGAGCCCAACGCCGCACACGTGGCGGTGGCCGAGCTGGAGAGGTCCGGGGTGCCGGTGCGGGTGATCACGCAGAACGTGGACGGGCTGCACCAGCTCGCCGGAATGCCCGCCCGCAAGGTCCTCGAACTGCACGGCACCGCACGGCAGGTGGTGTGCACGAAGTGCCACGCCCGCGGACCGATGGAGGACGCCCTCGGACGCGTCGAGGCCGGCGAGGCGGATCCGCCCTGCCTGGAGTGCGGCGGCATCCTGAAGTCGGCGACCGTGATGTTCGGCGAGCGCCTGGACCCGGTGGTGCTGGGCGAGGCCGTCGCGATCACCAAGGCCTGCCAGGTGTTCGTCGCCGTCGGCACCACCCTCCAGGTCCAGCCCGCGGCGGACCTCGCGGGTGTCGCCGTCGACCACGGCGCCCGGCTCGTCATCGTCAACGCGGACCCGACACCGTACGACGACCAGGCCGACGAGGTGATCCGCGAACCGATCGGCACGGCACTGCCCGAACTCTTGCGCAGGATCGGGTCGTTCGGGGGGCTGTCATCGATGCACGGAGGACGGAGTCAGTGATCGGCCCCAGCGAGGCCGCGAACGAGGATGTTGTTGATGTCGCCGTGTTGGCTGCCGACAGGGAAGGTCACTGGATGTCCCCTCGCATGAGTCACCGGCGGCGCACCGAGCTGAAGCGGCTGCGCGCTGATCACGCCCCAGCCGTCCTGGCCTTCGAGCTGGCCAACCGCGCCTTTTTCGCCGCGTCGGTCACCGACCGCGGTGATGCCTTCTTCGACCGGTTCGCCGAGCGGTTCGACGCCTTGCTGGCCGAGCAGGAGACCGGCCTCTGCGCCTTTCACGTGCTGCTCGCCGAGGACGGCTCGGTACTCGGCCGGTTCAACCTGGTCGACATCGAGGACGGCACCGCGGACCTCGGCTACCGGGTCGCCCAGCACGCCACCGGCCGCGGGGTGGCGACGGCCACCGTCCGCGAGCTGTGCCGTCTCGCGCCGACCCGGTACGGTCTGGACACACTGTGCGCGGCCACCAGCCACGAGAACACCGCGTCCCAGAGGGTGCTGGCCAAGGCGGGCTTCACCGCGGTCGGCCCGGCCGACCCGGCAGACCTCGGCGGCAAGGCCGGCATCCGGTACCGACGGGACCTGCGCGGCTGAGGGCTCGGCACCCCCGGTCCCGGGGTATCACCGGGTACCGGTCAGAACAGCGCCGCCCCCCGCTCGAAGTCCAGCAACCGCTGCTTGCGTTCCAGTCCGCCGCCGTAGCCCGTGAGGCTGCCGTCGGCGCCCACCACGCGGTGGCAGGGGACGATGATGCCGATCGGGTTCCTGCCGTTGGCGAGGCCGACCGCGCGGGAGGCCTGGGGCTTGCCGAGGGCGGCGGCGAGTTCGCCGTAGGTGCGGGTCTCGCCGTGCGGGATCCGGCGGAGCTGTTCCCAGACCGTGCGCTGGAAAGCCGTTCCCTGCAGGCGCAGTTCCAGGGTGAACTCCTGCAACTCGCCCTCGAAGTAGGCCATGAGCTGGTCCTCGGCCTCCTTCGACCACCCGTCGTCCGGCTCGCCGAAGGTCTCCTGCGGTGGGCGGTGGCGTTGGCCGGTCATGTAGAGGCCGCACAGGATCCCGTCGTCGGCGACGAGGGTCAGAGGGCCGTAGGGACTGTCGATCACAGTGTGCTGTTTCACGGAACGTCCTTATACGGGAAGGAAGTTGATCGGGTGGCTGTCGGTCGCCCACAGGTACTGGACCGCGTAGGCCCGCCAGGGCCGCCAGGCCGCCGCCCGGGCCGTCAGCGCGGCCGGAGTGGAGGGCAGACCCAGCTCCTGGGCCGCGCGCCGGATTCCGAGGTCGGTGGGGAGGAAGGCGTCCGGGTCACCGAGGGCGCGCATGGCGATGACGTCGACCGTCCAGGGGCCGAAGCCGGGGAGGTCGAGGAGACGGGTCCGGGTCTCCGTCCAGTCGGTCTCCACGCCCAACTGGAGGGTTCCTTCAGCCAGTTCGCCGACCAGGGTGGTGAAGGTCGTGCGGCGGGTGCGGGGCATCGCGAGTGCGGCGGGGTCCACCGCGGCCAGTGCCTCGGGGGACGGGAAGAGGTGCGTCAGGCCGCCTTCGGGGTCGTCGACCGGTTCGCCGTGGGCCGTGACCAGGCGGGCCGCGTGGGTGCGGGCCGCCGCCGTGGAGACCTGCTGGCCCAGCACGGCCCGTACGGCGAACTCCGCCTCGTCGACCGTGCGCGGGACGCGTCGGCCGGGCGCCTTGTCCACCAGGGGCGCCAGGAGCGGGTCCGTGCGCAACTGGTCGTCGATCGCGACGGGATCGGCGTCCAGGTCGAGCATGCGGCGGCAGCGGCTGATGGCGACGGTCAGGTCGCGCAGGTCGCTCAACGTCAACCGACAGGCGATGTGGTCGGGCCGGGGCGTGAGGGCCACGATGCCGTGTCCGTACGGCAGCCGTAGCGTGCGGCGGTACGCGCCGTCCCGCCACTCCTCCACCCCCGGGACGGCGGTGGCCGCGAGGTGGCCGAAGAGGTTGTCGGGGTTGAGAGGGACGCGGAACGGCAGGCGCAGGGACAGGAAGCCGGGGGTGTCCGGGGTGGACTTCTTCGCGGCGCGGGTGCGCAGGTCGCTCGGCGAGAGCGCGAAGACCTCGCGCACGGTGTCGTTGAAGGTGCGGATCGCGGAGAAGCCGGCCGCGAAGGCGCTGTCCGCCATCGGGAGCGCGGTCGTCTCGATGAGGATCCTCGCCGTCTGGGCGCGCTGGGCCCGGGCGAGGGCGAGGGGGCCCGCGCCGAGCTCGGCGAGCAGTTGGCGTTCGATCTGCCGGGCGCTGTAGCCGAGCCGGGCGGCGAGGCCGGGCACGCCCTCGCGGTCGACCACGCCGTCGGCGATCAGCCGCATCGCGCGGGCCACGAGGTCGGCGCGCTGGTTCCACTCCGGGGAGCCCGGACTGGTGTCGGGCCGACACCGCTTGCAGGCCCGGAAACCCGCCTGCTGGCAGGCCGCCGCGCTCGGGTAGAAGGTCATGTTCTGGGGCTTGGGCGGTACGACCGGACAGCTCGGCCGGCAGTAGATGCGGGTCGTCAGGACCGCCGTGAAGAACCATCCGTCGAACCGTGCGTCCTTGGACTGCACGGCGCGCACGCAGCGCTCGGTCTCGGTGTACATCCCCGTCTGCATGCGTCCAGCATCGGCCACCGGCCGGGCCCGGGCTGGCGAGAATCCGACATCAACCTCGCCTGCCCTGGAACGGGACCTGGCCCGATCGCCACGCGGACTCGCGCAGCAGCCGCAGTCCGTTGAGGCCGACGAGAACCGTGGAACCCTCATGCCCGGCGACGCCCAGCGGGAGCGGGAGATGGCCGAGGAGGTCCCACAGGACGAGTCCGGTGATGAAGGTACCCGCGATCGCCAGGTTCTGGACGACCAGCCGGCGGGCGGCCCGGGACAGCCGTACGACCGAAGGGACGGTCGCGAGCTCGTCCCGTACGACGACCGCGTCCGCCGTCTCCAGCGCGAGGTCGGAGCCCGCACGGCCCATCGCGATGCCGGAGTGGGCGGCGGCGAGCGCGGGCGCGTCGTTGACACCGTCCCCGACGAACAGCACCTTGCGCCCGGCGTCCTGAAGCTGTCGTACGGCGTCCACCTTGCCCTCGGGCAGCAGGTCCGCGCGGACGTCCACCAGGCCGGTGGCCTCGGCGACCCGCGCGGCGGCCCGGGCGTTGTCACCAGTGAGCAGCACGGGAGCCGTGCCGGTCAAGGCAGTGAGCGCGGCGGTGGTGGCGGGCGCGTGAGGGCGCAGGCGGTCGGTGAGGGCGAGGGTGCCGAGGGGGACGCCGTCGCCGGTCACCAGGACGACGGTGTCGCCGTCCGCGGTACCGGGGGCAGCCGCGCGAGGCGGATCGGCACGCCGCCCACCGACGACCCCGGTCGCATCGGCATCGGCATCCGCGGTCTCGGTCACCGGGTCACCCGCGCGCCCGACCCCGATCACTCGCTCCCCGACCACCGCCGTCACCCCGCGCCCGGGCACGGCGACGAAGTCCCGCGCGTCCGCGATCCGCAGTCCCCGCTCCCGCGCCGCCCTCACCACCGCCCGCCCCAGCGGATGCTCGCTGGGGTGCTCGGCCGCGGCGGCCAGCGCGAGAAGAGCGTCCGGAGTCAGCCCGGAGCCCGGCAGCGGCCGTACAGCCGAGACCTCCGGCGTCCCCTCCGTCAGCGTCCCCGTCTTGTCGAGGGCTACGGCGTCCACCTCGCCCAGCCGCTCCATCGCGACCGCCGACTTGACCAGGACGCCGTGCCGCCCGGCGTTGGCAATGGCGGACAGCAGGGGCGGCATGGTCGCGAGGACCACCGCGCACGGCGAGGCGACGATCATGAAGGTCATCGCGCGCAGCAACGCGTCGGTGAGGTCGGCGCCGAAGACCAGCGGCACGCCGAACACGGCGAGCGTGGCGATCACGATCCCCAGCGCGTACCGCTGCTCGACCTTCTCGATGAACAGCTGTGTCGGCGCCTTGGTCCGGGAGGCCTCCTCGACCAGGGTCACGATGCGGGCGATCACGGAGTCGGCGGGGTCGCGCTCGACGCGGACGCGCAGCATGCCGGTGCCGTTGAGGGTGCCGGCGAAGACCTCGTCGCCGGGGCCCTTGGTGACCGGGAGGGGCTCGCCGGTGATGGTGGCCTGGTCGGCCTCGCTCGCCCCTTCCAGGACCCGTCCGTCCGCGCCGATGCGCTCACCCGGCCGGATCAACAGGACGTCGCCCACGGCGAGTTCACTCGTCGGGACCGGTTCCTCGCCGTTCTCCGTCACCCGGGTCGCCATCGAGGGCGCGAGGTCGAGCAGGCCGCGTACCGAGTCGGCGGTGCGGGCGGTGGCCAGTGCCTCCAGCGCGCCGGACGTGGCGAAGATGACGATCAGCAGGGCGCCGTCCCGGACCTGTCCGATCGCGGCAGCGCCCAGCGCGGCGACGATCATCAGCAGGTCGACGTCCAGGGTTCTGCCGCGCAGCGCCCTGAGCCCCTCGAGGGCCGGTTCCCAGCCGCCGGTGACGTAGGCGACCGCGTACAGCGGGCCGTACGCCCACCACGGCAGGCCGCCGAGGTCCAGGGCGAGGGCCGCCAGGAAGGCGACGGTCGACGCCAGCGCCCAGCGGGCCTCGGGCAGTGCCAGGACGCGGGTGCGGCGGCGGGGTGCCGGGTGGGCGGGCGAGGGGACACGAACGGGGGCGAGAGTCGTGGACACCCGGGCAACCATACAGGAACACATGAAGACTCATTCATCTGTTCATGTGCAGTGGGTAAGATACCGCCCATGGGTCATGGAGCCGTCACCACCGCGCAGGAAACCGCCGAGCGCGTACGTCTGGACGCGGCGAACGTGGCCAAGGTGGCCACCACCCTCCAGGCCCTGTCCACCCCCTCCCGGCTGCTGATCCTCGCGAGACTGCGCGAAGGACCGCTGCCGGCCACGGAGCTGGCCGCCGAGGTGGGGATGGAGCAGTCGGCGTGCTCGCACCAGCTGCGGCTGCTGCGCAATCTGGGCCTGGTCGTGGGCGAGCGCCGGGGCCGGTCGGTGGTGTACGCGCTGCACGACCACCATGTCGCCGAGCTGCTCGACCAGGCCGTGTACCACGTCGAACATCTGCGGCTGGGGCTCAGTGACACCACCGAGTGAGCCGCCCCGGCGTCTGATGTGGCCGCTGTACGCGGCCGGTTTCACCACCGCCTTCGGCGCGCACGGCATCGCCGCGAACCTGGGCGCGGACTCGGCGGACGCGGTCACCTCGCTGCTTGTGCTGGGCGGTCTGCTCGCTCTGTACGACGGCGCCGAAGTCCTGCTCAAGCCGCTGTTCGGCACGATCGCCGACCGGATCGGGGCGCGCCCTGTGCTCCTCGGCGGACTGGTGGCCTTCGCCATGGCGTCCGCGCTCTACGCCCTCGCCGACAGCCCCGGGTGGCTGTGGGCCGCGCGGCTGGGGCAGGGCGCGGCGGCCTCAGCCTTCTCCCCCGCCGCGTCCGCGCTGGTGGCCCGGCTGAATCCGGCCGCCAAACACGGGCGCGCCTTCGGGAGTTACGGCTTCTACAAGTCCGTCGGCTACACCCTGGGCCCGCTGCTCGGCGGGGTGCTGGTGTGGGCGGGCGGGCTGCGGCTGCTGTTCACGGTGCTGGCGATGCTGGGTGCGGCCGTGGCGGTGTGGGCGCTGATCGCCGTACCCGTCGTACCGCCCCTCCCCCGGGCCCGGCAGACGGTCCTCGACCTGGCCCGGCGGCTGGCCGACCCGGTGTTCCTGGTACCGACGGCCGCGCTCGCCGGGGCGACCGCCGCACTCTCGGTGGGCGTGGGCTTCCTGCCCGTGTCGGGCGCGGTGGCAGGACTCGGCACGGTGACGACGGGTGCCGCGGTGTCGGTGCTCGCGGCCTGCGCGGCGGTCGTACAGCCGCGCGCGGGGCGGGCGTTGGACGCGGGGCGGCTCACGGTACGGGGTGGGCTGACCGCCGGATTGCTGCTGGCGGCGGCCGGTCTGGGCTGCGCGATGCTGCCGGGGCTCGCGGGCGTGCTGCTGGGTGCCGCGCTGATCGGCGTGGGGACGGGGCTGATCACCCCGCTGGGGTTCGCGGCGCTCGCCGCCTCGACTCCGCCGGAACGGCTGGGGCAGACGATGGGGGCGGCCGAGCTGGGACGCGAACTGGGAGACGCCGGCGGGCCGTTGCTGGTCGCCGTGGTGGCCACGGCGGCGACTCTGACGTACGGGTACGGCGTGCTGGCGGCCCTCCTGGCGTGCGGTCCCGTGGTGGCGGTGGCCCTGCGTCGCCGACGCGGGTGAGGCGCTCCCGGCGGACCGTTGCTCGCAGCGGGCGTGGCCACGGCGGCGAGTCTGACGTACGGGTACGGCGTGCCGGCGGTCCTCCTCGCGTGCGGTCCCGTGGTGACGGTGGCCCTGCGTCGCCGACGCGGGTGAGGCGTTCCCGGCGGACCGTTGCTCGCAGCGGGCGTGGCCACGGCGGCGAGTCTGACGTACGGGTACGGCGTGCCGGCGGTCCTCCTCGCGTGCGGTCCCGTGGTGACGGTGGCCCTGCGTCGCCGACGCGGGGTGAGGCGTTCCCGGCGGACCGTTGCTCGCAGCGGGCGTGGCCACGGCGGCGACTCTGACGTACGGGTACGGCGTGCCGGCGGCCCTCCTCGCGTGCGGTCCCGTGGTGACGGTGGCCCTGCGTCGCCCGACGCGGGTGAGGCGTTCCCGGGAGTCCGGGGCCGCCCCACCCTCGCGGTGCGCTAGGCGGAGGCCGTCGGCCGCCGTGAGGCCGCCGTCGCACTGGCCACATCCGTCAGCGGACGCAGCCGGTACGTGTACGAGTAGTCCCGGTTGGCGAACAGCTTGTACTCGTCGTGGGTGTGCGCGCCCCAGCTGTTGTCGCCGCCGACGCCCATCTGCCGGTGGTTCACCCGCAGGACGACCGCGTCGCGCGGGGTGAGCTGGTAGTCGTGGCGCACCCCGCCGGACAGGTCCTCCGGGGTGAAGTGCGAGGCGTTGACCTCCAGGAGAGGTTCGCCGGAGACCAGCAGTCCCACGCCGTCGCGGCCGGTCAGGGCGGCCCAGCGGACGTCGGTCTTGTTGCCGTTCTCCTGCGGGCGGATGTAGGGGGTCCACTGCTCGGCGACGGTCCCGGAGTAGAGCCCCACGTCCGTACCGTCGTTGCGGTCCCAGTGGTTCTCCTCGGGTCCGCGGCCGTAGTAGTGCAGCCGGTCCAGGTGGCGCGGCAGGAACAGGATCGTGCCGACCTCCGGGATGTAGGGCAGTGAACTCGCCCCCGGGTGCAGGGTGTTGTCGACCTTGATCTCGCCGTTGCCGAAGACCGTGTAGGTCGTGGTGTACGCCGACTCGGTCGTCGTCGGCAGCGTGCCGCTCACCTTGATCTCGACGGCCCGGTCCTGCAGCGCCCGCACGCTCACGTCGGTGACCTTGCGGTTCGTGCCGGCGTCGCGCCAGGTCTGGTTGCGGGTGTGCTGCCCGTTGCCGTGGTCGTTGTCGGTGGGCGCCCGCCAGAAGTTGGGCACGGGCCCGGAGGTGATCAGGCGGGTGCCGTGGGATTTGTACGATGTGATGGTCCCGCTGCTCCTGTCGACGGTGACGGAGAAGTCCTTGCCGGTGACGGTGACATGCCCGGAGGCGTCCTCGTATGTCAGCGCCGGGACCTTCGCGAGCGGCACCGGGGTCACGGCCGGACTGTCCGCGTCGACGGCGAGCTGCTGCTTGGCCACCTCGAAGCCGGCCTTCGCCCAAGGGGTGGACTCCGGGAGGGTGAAGGAGAGTTGGAGAAAGTACTCGGTGCCGGGCGCGGGGGCGTTCGGGAGCTTGTACGGGACGGTGATGTCCTTGCTCGACAGCGGTGCCAGATTCAGCTGGTCCCGTGTCAGCTTCCCGCGCTGCACCACCTTCCCGTCAGCGGAGAGCGTCCAACTGCCGTCGAGTTCACGGAGGTTGGTGAAGAGGTACTCGTTGGTCAGGGTCACCGACCCGTCCGCGGCCCAGGACGCGTTGACCGCCTGGTAGATCTGCTTGACCTCGGCGGCCTTGCCGGTGTGGCCGCGGTCGGCGGTGACGATGCCGTCGGCGACGAAGGCACCGTCGTTGGGGTTGTCGCCCCAGTCGCCGCCGAACGCGAAGAAGGTCTTCTGGGCGGGCCGCTTCTCGGTGAGCCCCACGGTCGCCGCGTCGAACCAGAACCGCACGCCCTCGTCGCCGGGCCCCCGGCTGCCGGAGGCCAGTTCGGCGGCGCTCAGGGCACGGCCGTACACGCGCGCCTTCCTGATCGTGCCGCTGAACTCCCTTGTGGAGTTGTCGACATCGACGGCCAGCGCGAGCGGCGCGGTGTTGCTGCTCGGCCGCTGTGTCGTGGTCTTGGTCGCCCTCACCTGGCCGTCCACATGGAGGGTCAGCGTGCCCGCGTCCGCGTCGAAGACACCGGCGACATGATGCTCCCTGCCCGTCCAGTCGTCCGGGAGCGCCCAGGTGGCCGTGATCCACTGACCGCCGCCGTAGATGAAGAACTCCAGCGTCTTCCCGGACTGTTTGAGGGCGTACTGCGTGTCGCCCTTGGCGACGATCGGCTGGTGATAGCCCGTCGCCTTCGGGGTGACCCAGGCCTCCAGAGTCAGCGAGCCGGTGAGGTCGAGGCGGGCGTCGCGGGCGAAGACCGTGCCACCGGAGACGCCCTTGTCGCGGTCGAACCTGGCCCTGGCAGGCAGGACTTCGCCCTTCAGCGCGCCGGGCCCGCTCTCGGTCAGCAACTGGCGTACCGGGACGGGCTCGCTGAGGGACTGGTCGACGAAGTCCCAGATCCAGCCGCCCTGGAGGACGGGGTAGCGGCGGACGATGTCCCAGTACTTCTTGAAGTTGCCGTTGGAGTTCCCCATCGCGTGGCAGTACTCGATCATCACGTACGGCCGGGTGTCGGAGGTGTCCTTGGCGCGCTGCTCGACGCGTGCGGGGCTCTCGTACATCTCCGAGCGGATGTCGCTGATGGTGGGCCGGTCGTCGCCCTCGTACTGGACGACGCGGGTGGTGTCGTACGACTTGATCCAGTCCCGCATGTTCACGAAGGTGCTGCCGCCGCCCGCCTCGTTGCCGAGGGACCAGATCACCACCGAGGCGTGGTTCTTGTCGCGGTGGACCATGTTCTGGGCGCGGGCCACACAGGCCGCGCTCCAGTCGGGGTGGTTGCCCGGGTACGCGTCGCGGATGCCGTGGGTCTCCAGGTTGGTCTCGTCGACGAGGTAGAGGCCGTACTCGTCGGCGAGTTCGAGCCACAGCGGGTTGTTGGGGTAGTGGGAGGTGCGGACCGAGTTGATGTTCATCCGCTTGATGATCGTGATGTCCTTCACGAGGTCCGCGCGGGTGAGTGCGGTGCCGCGGTCGGGGTGCATCTCGTGGCGGTTGGTGCCCCGGAAGGAGACGGGTTTGCCGTTGATGCGCATCAGCCCGTCCTTCAGGGCGAACTCACGCAGGCCGACGCGGTGCGAGAGCGTCTCGATCACCTTGCCGGCGGGGTCGCGCAGCCGCAGGACGGCGGTGTAGAGATTCGGCTGCTCGGCCGACCACAGCTTCGGCGCGGGCACGGCCTTCGCCGCCTGTACGGTCGTCTCGTCGCCGGCGTCGAGGGCGACGGCCTGCTGGAGCGGGCGGGCCCAGACCGCGTGGCCGCCCGAGTCGTACAGCTGCGTCTCGACCGTGTAGCGGCCCTGGTTGCCGCCGGCGTAGTCGCGCACGCTCGCGGTGACCGAGAGCTCGGCGGAGGTGTAGTCGTCGCCGAGCGGGGTGTCCAGCTTGAAGTCGCGCAGGTGGACGGCCGGGGTGGAGTAGAGGTAGACCGAGCGGAAGATGCCGCTCAGCCGGATCATGTCCTGGTCCTCCAGCCAGTCGCCGTCGGAATAGCGGTAGACCTCGACCGCGATCTGGTTCGTGCCCGGCTTGAGGTGCGGGGTGATGTCGTACTCGGCGGGCGTGTACGAGTCCTCGTGGTAGCCGACGAGTTCACCGTTGATCCACACGTAGTGCGCGGACTTGACGCCCTCGAAGTGCAGGAAGGTCCGCCGCCCCGACCAGTCCTTCGGGACGGTGAAGGTGCGCCGGTACTGGCCGACGGGGTTGTAGCGGGTCGGGGCGGCGGGCGGCTGTGCCTCCTCGCCGAGGCCGTTGGGGCCCCACCAGGGGTAGGTGATGTTGACGTAGATCGGGAAGTCGTAGCCATGCACCTGCCATACCGAGGGAACGGGAATGGTGTCCCATTCCGTGTCGTCCACGTCGGTGCGGTAGAAGTCGGTGTCGCGATCGGCGGGGCGGTCGGCGTAGGCGAACTTCCACGTGCCGTCGAGGCTCAGCCGGTACGGCGAGCGGGTGCGGTCGGCGGCGAGCGCCTGGCCGACATGGGCGTACGGCATGAGGGTGGTGTGCGGGGGCTGGGTGCCCACCCGGAAGAGATCGATGGCGCCGTTCCACTCCGGCGCGCCCTCCGCCGCGTGGCCGCGACCGGCCAGGGGACCGGAGGACAGCGCGAGGGCACCGAGGACGGCGGCCCCCGACTCCAGCAGACGCCGGCGGCTGATGGGGGCAGGCAGATACGGGTGGGGCATCGGTGGAACCTTCCTCGGGACGACAGTGCGGTGTACGTACTGAGGGAGCGTCAATTCCTGTGTGCTATTGGTGACTTTGAGGCACAGGATGCGACTCAACCTAGATCCCGAAGACTTCCTAGGCAATGACTCTGTCGGACTTTGTGGGGTCCTGGGGACATGACGACATGCGGCAACCCCCGCGTGCGCTCACGCGGGGGTTGATGACCACGTCAGCCCGATCGGCCCAGGACTCCGCAAGCCCGCCAGCAGGCGATCACACGATCGAGCTCATTCGACCTCGTGCGGACTCCCTGGCGAGCAGTGGCCGTACCTGTTTGGCCAGGTCGCGCAGGGCGGCGTCCAACAGCGGCCTCCGGCCGCGGGGGCCTCCCGGGACCGGACCACGCACAGGATGCGTGTCGCCGCCCCGGGGTCGAGTACGCCGGGAACAGCTCGCCCAAGACCGTTCGGGGCGCGCGGCTGAACGGACTCACTCCCGCTCAGTCCGCAGGAACGGTGCCGTGGGATGCCGTGGCGTCAGCTGGTGGCCGGCAAGGAGGGCAGTCCGCCGCCGAGGAACCCGGTGACGGTTCCGACCACGGTGCCCAGGAGGCCGGTGACCGAGCCCACCACGCCGCCCAGATCCAGCGAGGTCAGTGACGTGAGCAGGTCGTCGACCGCGGACTGGAGCGAGGCCAGGAGGTCGGAGACCGGGTCGGCCGCCGCGGTCCGGTCCGTGTCGCTCAGTTTCCGCAGCTGTTCCTGGACATCGGCGTTCGCCGCCTTCACGGCCTTCGCGTGGGCGGCCGCCTCGCTCGCGCCGAGGTGGGTGCCGTCCAGGGCGGTGATGTCGGTGACGGCGTCCAGGAGGGGCTGGAGGACGCTGCCGTGCGCGGAGCGGTCCAGTGCGTCGAGGCGGTCCGTCAGGGTGTCCGCCTCATCGGTGCCGTACCAGGTGGCCGCCTGAGCCACACCGTGGTTCGACGCGCCGCGGCCTGCGTCGACGACCGCGGCCGCGGCGCCGACCGGGCCGAGGATCAGCGCGGTACAGACCAGCGTCGGCAGGAGAAGGCCGCGGGAGACGAGGGGGCGCATGCAGGGTCCTTTCGAAGTGTTTCTTTGGGCCCACCGTGAGAACCGCCCCCGCTCCGCGCAACCGGTCACGAGGCCCCCACGCGGACGAGCATCGGGTCAAGACGCTTCTGACCAGGATTTTCCCCGCCTGCCCCCCCCGCTTTCGGCGCCTGCGGCCATTCGGCCGTCAGAGGAGGAGCCCGGCGAAGGTCAGTCGACCTGCCGCGCGAACGCCTGGTACGCCTTCTCGTCGAACAACACGAACCGCGCCTCCTCCACCGCGGTCTCCGTCTCCCGTACGGTCTCCACGGCGATCCGGGCGGCGTCGTCGATCGGCCAGCCGTAGATGCCGGCCGAGACGGCCGGAAAGGCGACGGTCCGGGCGCCCAGTTCATCGGCGACGCGCAGGGACTCGCGGTAGCAGGAGGCCAGCAGCTCCGAGCGGTCCTCCTCCTGGCTGTAGCGGGGGCCGACGGTGTGGATCACCCAGCGCGCGTCCAGGTCGCCCGCGGTGGTGGCGACCGCCTTTCCGGTGGGCAGCCCCTTGCCGTGGTGACCGGCGCGCAGCTTGCGGCAGTCCGCCAGGATCGCGGGGCCGCCGCGGCGGTGGATGGCGCCGTCGACTCCTCCCCCGCCGAGGAGGGAGGAGTTCGCGGCGTTGACGATCGCGTCGGCGCTCTCCCGGGTGATGTCGCCCTGGACGAGCTTGATGGTGGTCATGAGCACCACTCTTCCAGCCCGCCCCGCCGGGGGCAGCCCGGTCAGATCTGCTGTCGCAGCCTCCGCCATACGGCTTTCGCGGCGTTGTGGCCCGACATGCCGTGCACGCCAGGTCCCGGTGGGGTCGCCGACGAGCAGATGAAGACGGCCGGATGAGGGGTGCCGTACGGGGACAGGGAGAGCCTGGGGCGCAGCATGACCTGGAGTCCGCTGACCGCGCCGGAGCCGATGTCGCCGCCGACGTAGTTGGCGTTGCGGGCGGCCAGTTCGGGGGGGCCGGCGGTGGCGCGGGCGAGGACACGGTCGCGGAACCCCGGGGCGAAACGCTCCAGTTGGCGCTCGATGGCGTCGGTGAGGTCGCCGGTCCATCCGCTGGGCACGTGGCCGTAGGCCCAGAACACGTGCTTTCCGGCGGGGGCCCGGCCGGGGTCGACGACACTCGGCTGCACCGTGATCAAGAACGGCCTGTCGGGTGCGCGGCCCTCCCGGGACGCGGCGCGCAGGGCGGTGCCGATCTCCGCGGTGTCGGCGCCGATCTGCACGGTGCCGGCGCCGCGCGCCTCCTTCGCGGTCCATGGCACGGGGCCGTCGAGGGCGTAGTCGACCTTGAAGACGCCCGGGCCGTATCGGTAGCCCTCGTAGTAGTTGCCGAAGCCGGCGATGCGGGCCAGGGCGGTGGGCGAGGTGTCGAAGACGTACGCGCGCGCGGGCGGCAGGTCGTCGAGCCGTTTGACCTCGTAGTCGGTGTGGACGGTGCCGCCGAGGTCCGTGAGGTACGCGGCGAGCGCGTCGGAGATGGACTGGGAGCCGCCGCGGGCCACGGGCCAGCCGCGGGCGTGTGCGGCGAGGGCGAAGACCAGGCCGATGGCGCCGGTGGCGAACCCGCTGAGCGGGGCCATGACATGCGCGACGAGCCCGGCGAACAGGGTCTTCGCGCGCTCGTCGCGGAACCGGCGCATCAGCCAGGTCGACGGGGGCAGGCCGACGAGACCGAAGCGGGCGAGGGTGACCGGGTCACGGGGCAGCGCGGTCGCGGGCAGGGACATGAAGTCGCGGGCCAGGGTGTCCCACCTGGGCAGGAACGGCTCGACGAGCCGTCGGTAGGTCCCCGCGTCGCGCGGTCCGAACGAGGCGGCCGTCTCGGCGACCGACCTCGACAGCACGGCGGCGGTGCCGTCTGGGAAGGGGTGTGCCATGGGCAGCTCGGCATGCAGCCACTCCAGGCCGTAGCGCTCCAGAGGCAGGGCACGGAACGCCGGGGAGTTGATGCCGAGGGGGTGGGCCGCGGAGCACGGGTCGTGCAGGAAGCCGGGGAGGGTCAGCTCCTCGGTGCGGGCTCCCCCGCCCACGGTGCCGCGCGCCTCGAAGACGGCCACGGAGAAGCCGCGGCGGGCCAGCTCCACGGCAGCCGTCAGTCCGTTCGGCCCCGCACCCACCACGACCGCATCGAGCATCGACGGCACCTTCGGACCCCTTCGTCAGCCGATGGCCAGAGGATCAGGATATGCCGGGGGACCGACAGTCTCGGGGTTCGGGGTTGGTGGCTGCTCACCAGGGAGTGCGCACAAGGCCGGATTAGCTCGATCGCGTGATCGTCCGCTTACGGGATTGCGGAGTCCTGGGCTGTTTGGGCTAGCGTGGTCGTGCGACCTGGGACACCGGGTACGGCGTCTGGGGGCACCCCCTTTGGGGGAGTGCGGGGCCCCTGCTCCACCAGAGGATGGTTCAGGGCCTCCCCGTCGCCTCTGGCCGTACCGACCTGACAGGTCGCACAGGGAACTGGCCTCCCGGGCCCGGACCGCGCACAGGATGCGTGTCGCCGCCCCAGGGTCGAGTACGCCGGGGACCAGCTCGCCCAAGACCGTTCGGGGCGCGCGGCTGAACGGACTCACTCCCGCTCAGTCCACAGGAACGGTAAGTCGGGGCTGGTTCGGGTTCCGGGGCCGCTCGGGTTCCGGCTCCGGCGCCCGACTCTGGTTGGGGGATCCTGCGCGCCGCCCGTCGGGGCCGGTTCTGAGGCCGCTCCGGCGCCGGCTCCCGTTCCCGGCTCCGGCTCCGGCTCGCCCAGCCCTGGCCCGCCCCGGCGGGCGCGTCAGGCCTCGCCCGCCAGCAGCGCCCGCACCCTGCGGGCCGTCGCCGCGTCGCGGGCCGCGGTGAAGGGGAGGGTGTTGCCGCCCTTGATGCGGAACGGTTCGCCGGTGAGGGTCAGATGGGTGCCGCCCGCCTCCTCGACCAGCAGCAGGCCCGCCGCGTGGTCCCAGGCCGCCTCCCAGGAGAAGGCGACGGCGTCCGACTCGCCGCGGGCGACGGCGAGATACTCCAGGCCGGCCGAGCCGCACGCCCGCGGTGCGACGCCGTCCGTCCACAGTCCCAGCAGACCGCGCTTCTGCTCGTCCGTCGTGTAGTCCGGGTGGGAGGTGGCCACTTGGAGGTCGCGGCCCGGGTCTGGGACGCCCGCGTACAACCGCTCGCCGTCGAGGAACGCGCCCCGGCCGCGTATCGCCGTGGCCAGGTGGTCCCGGGCCGGGGCGTACGTCCAGGAAGCGAGCAGAACGCCGCTCTTGGCCAGCGCGACCAGCATGCAGAAGCCGGGTTCGCCGTGCACGAACTGCCGGGTGCCGTCGACCGGGTCGACGATCCAGACCGGGGTGTCGTCCTGCAGCGCCTCGTACGACGCCGGGTTGGCGTGGACCGCCTCCTCTCCGACCACGACCGAGCCGGGCAGGAGGGCGCCGAGCGCCTCGGTGAGATACCGCTCGGCCAGCCGGTCGGCGTCCGTCACCAGGTCGTGCGGGCCGGCCTTCTGGTCGACCTCATGCGCGGCGAGCCGCCTGAAGCGCGGCATGACCTCGGCCGCGGCGGCCTTGCGCACCGCCTCTTCCACGTCGTCCGCGTGCCGGTCGAGAAACTCGTCGATGGTTTCCGTGTCTTCGATCATGACTCCATGAGAGCACGCGGGACTGACAATCCCCACCCGCCCGATGGAGGGTGGGTGGAATCGCCGTGAACACCGAGATCCGGAAGCAACGACGCTTATACCGGGGCAAATTACGCGATCGTGACCGAGACGCTGCCGAGTCGACGGCATCGCCGACCACAGCCGTAGCCAGTCCGCCACGCCCCAGCGCAACGGCAGGCGGCAGGCGGCAGGCGGCAGGCGGCAGGCGGCAGGCGGCAGGCGGCAGGCGGCAAACGCTTCAGCGGCGCCGGCGGCATCCGGCCTCTGGGGAGCAGCTGGCGGGTTGGCCGGGCTGGTGTGTGGCGGGCTGTGCCTGCCGGGTGATCGGCTGACGCCGGACCCGTGTCGCTACCCTGCCGACGCCCCCGCGCAGCTCCGTCACCGCCCCACCGCATACCCCTGCATCCCCCGCGGATTGGCCCCCGCCGACAACACCCCCGTCTCCGGGTCCCGCGCCACCGCGCACAACCGTCCCTCCGACCACGGCTCCCCCACCGTCACGTCGTGGCCTCGCCGCCGTAGCCCTTCGACCACCCCGGGATCCGTCCGCGCCTCCACCGTGACGCTTCCCGGCCGCATCCCCCGGGGATAGAACGACCCCGGGAAGCTGTCGTTGTGCCAGTTCGGGGCGTCGATAGCGCCTTGGAGGTCGAGGCCTCCGCGGACCGGGGAGCGCAGGGCGAGAGCCAGGAAGAAGTGGAGCTGCCACTGGTCCTGCTGGTCTCCGCCGGGCGTGCCGAAGGCCAGAACCGGCACTCCGTCACGCAGGGCGATCGAGGGGGTGAGGGTGGTGCGGGGGCGGCGGCCGGGGGTGAGGGAGTTGGGCAATCCCTCCTCCAGCCAGGTCATCTGGAGCCGGGTGCCCAGCGGGAAGCCCAGTTCGGGTACGACGGGGTTGGACTGGAGCCATCCCCCGCTGGGTGTGGCGGCCACCATGTTGCCCCAGCGGTCGACGACGTCGAGATGGCAGGTGTCGCCCCGGGTCGTGCCGTCGGGGCCGACCTCGGGCTCACCCGGCACGGGAGACGTGGGGTTCTTCGCGACCGTCGGCTCCCCCACGCCCATCGGGCTGAAGCCGGGCTCGTCGGTGACGACCACGCGCGCGTGCGCGCTCAGCCGGGGAACACGCCCACCTGGACTGCCCGGCCGGAGCTCGTGGGAGGCCTTGTCGCCGACGAGCTCACGCCGTTCCGCGTTGTACTGCGCCGACAGCAGCTCACCGAGCGGCACTTCGGCCGCGTCCCCGTACCAGGCCTCCCGGTCGGCCATCGCCAACTTGCAGCCCTCGACCAGCAGATGGACGTACTCGACGGACCCGTACCGCGGCAGCTCGGGTGGCAACAGCGCCAGTTGCTGGAGGAGGACAGGGCCCTGGCTCCAGGGGCCGGCCTTGCACAGGGTCCAGCCGTTCCAGTCGTACGTCGCCGGCGCCTCGTAGGTCGCGGACCACCCGGCGAGATCGGCGGCCGTGAGCGTGCCCGTGTGCCGCGAGCCGCTGGTGTCCATGGTGGGTCGCTGCGCCTGCCGTACGAGCGCCTCGGCGATGAATCCGGTACGCCACACCTCACGAGCCGCGTCGATCTGCGCGGCCCGGTCGCCCGCCCCTGCCACCTCGTCGATCAGCCGCTTCCAGGTGGCGGCCAGGGCGGGGTTGCGGAACAACTCGCCGGACCGCGGGGCCTTGCCGCCCGGCAGGTACACCTCCGCCGACGAGGTCCACTCCGTCTCGAACAGCTCCCGCACACTCTCGACGGTCGCGCCCACGTTCTCCACGGGCGCGTGCCCGTCCTCGGCGTAACCGATGGCGTACTTGAGCACGTCGGCGAGCGACTTGGTGCCGTGGTCGCGCAGGAGCAGCATCCAGGCGTCGAAGGCGCCCGGGACGGCGGCGGCGAGGGGGCCGGTGCCGGGGACGAGATCCAGGCCGAGCCCCTGGTAGTGGGCCACGGTGGCTCCGGCGGGCGCGACCCCCTGCCCGCACAGCACCCGCACCTCCCCACCGGCGGGCGCGAGCAGGATCGGCACCTCACCGGCGGGCCCGTTGAGGTGCGGCTCGACGACGTGCAGCACGAAGGCCCCGGCCACCGCCGCGTCGTACGCGTTGCCGCCGTCCTCCAGTACCGCCATCGCCGACTGCGAAGCCAGCCAGTGGGTGGAGGACACCATGCCGAAGGTGCCTTGAAGAGTGGGACGGGTCGTGAACACGCCTTTCACCTCGCACTTTCCGCGCATCGGCCGGACCGATCGGCGCTCGGGACCAGCCCTGGGGAGCAGGTGGGGAGCCCAAGCCGGCACCCTCCCCCACCCGCTCCCCGACAGGCTATCGATCGCCCCGCGCCCGTATCGACGTCGTCTCTCTGCTGCGCGTGGACACCGCAGTGACTACTCGGGCGGTACGGCCCCGTAGTCACCGCCGGGCGGACGGACGCCCTGTCACGCCGACGGTCGTCTGCCCACCGTGAGCAGATGCCCGCTCGCCCCCAGCAGCGTCGGCTCGGACTCGATGTGCCGGCACGCTGCCAGCACGGTCTCGCGCCGGACCGGGTCGTCCAGCCAGTCCTCGACCCCGCCCATCAGCCAGGCCACGCCCTCGACGCCGTACTGCCCCTCGACGGCCAGCCGCGCGTCCGTGAACTCCGCGGTCACCTCGTCCGGTTGGGCGAACTGGGCGACCGTGAAGAAGCCCTCCTCATGGTAGGGATGCCGACCGTCCGCGAGGACGGCGTCGGTGCGTTCGCGGTGCTCAGGGGTGAAGTAGCGCTCCTCGCGCAGCAGGTCGTGCAGTTGCGCGTACCGGTTGATGGTGGCCGCGACCACCAGCCCGCCCGGCCGGACCACCCGGCCCGCCTCGGCCAACGCCTGTACCCGGTCGGCCTGTTCGGGCAAGTGGTACAAGGGGCCGAGCAGGAGCACCACGTCGTACGAGGAGTCGGACGCGGCCAGCTCACGCGCGTCCCCGAGTCGAGCGGCCACCCCCGGCAGCCGCGAGGCCTGTTCGACGTGGAGCGGTACGGGGTCGACGAGTTCGACCGCGTACCCGTCGCGCGCGAGCCACTCCGCGTGCACCCCGCTGCCGCCGCCGACGTCCAGCACGCGCGCGGGCACGGCCGGCAGCAGCCGTCGCAGTACGTCCTGCGTGCGCCAGAACTCCAGCCGTCCGGACGGGGCACCGCCCGGTCTGAGGCGGGCGTCCTCGGTGCCCTGTGCGTAGTAGGCGAGGATCTCTTCGCGCATCCGCGGTGGTGTCTCGGTCATCGCCTCAGAGTGCTGATCGCAGGCCGTGGCGGGCAAGGGAATATCAGGAGCCGCGCGCCGTCACCAGCCCCGACTCGTAGGCGAAAACGACCAGTTGGGCGCGGTCACGAGCACCCAGCTTCGTCATCGCTCGGCTGATGTGCGTCTTGGCCGTGAGGGGGCTGATCACCATGTGCTCGGCGATCTCCTCGTTGGTCAGGCCGCGGGCGGCCAGGGCGGTCACCTCGCGTTCGCGGCGGGTGAGGCACTCCAGGCCGGGGGCGGTGGACCGGTCGGGTGGGCGGGAGACGAACTCGCCGATCAGGGTACGGGTGACCGCGGGGGACAGCAGGGCCTCGCCGCGGGCCACCACCTCGATGGCCTGGAGCAGGTCGGCCGGTTCGGTGTCCTTCAGCAGAAAGCCGCTCGCGCCCGCCCGCAGTGCCTCGAAGACGTACTCGTCGAGACCGTAGTTGGTGAGGATCACCACGCGGACCCCCGCCAGCTCCGGATCGGCGGCGATCCGCCGCGTCGCTTCGATGCCCGTCATCACCGGCATCTGTACGTCGATCAGCGCGATGTCGGGCACCTGTGCGCGCACCAACTCCACGCCCCGCTCCCCGTCCGCCGCCTCCCCGACCACCTCGATCCCGTCCTCGGCGTCGAGCAGGGCCCGGAATCCGGCCCGCATCAAGGCCTGGTCGTCTACGAGCGCCACCCTGATCACCCGGATACCTCCACGCGCACAGAGAATCCGTCCCCCGCCTCACTCGCACCGTCTCCCCCGAAACCGGCACAGGGCCCACCGTGGAAGCCGCCCCCACCGCGGCGGCCGATCCCGCGTCCGCCGTGAACCCGCCCCGCACCCTCACGGCCGACCCACACCGGCAACCCGCCCTCCACGGTCCCACCCCACACGCGCCCCACCACGAAACCCGCCCCGCACTGTCGCGGCCGACCCCGCACACCGGGCCCCACCGCGGGGGCTGGACGCGACTCCCCGCCAAACCGCCACCCACCTCGCACCCAACCCCGGGGCACCGGAAGCCTTCCCCCGTCCTCAAGCCCCCGCGCCCCGATCACACCGCCTCCCCCGCCCCCAAAGGCAGCTCCGCCCGTACCGAGAACCCGCCCTCCGCGCGCGGGCCGGTGTGCAGCGTGCCGCCCAGGGCCATGACACGTTCGCGCATGCCCGTGAGGCCGTGACCGGGCTGTGGCGGTCGGTCCGGGTCCGCGGCCCCGTCGTCGTCCACTCGGATCGTCAAGTCGTCCTTGCCGTAGGCCAGTTCCACCCGCACCTTGGCCGGTCCCGCGTGCCGGGCCGCGTTCGTCAGGGACTCCTGGACGATCCGGTACACGGCCCGGTCGAGCGGAGCGGGCAGGGCGCACTCCTCGCCCGTCACGCTCAGTTCGACGGTGAGACCCGCCGCCCGTGCCCGCTCCACGAGCAGCGCGGGGGTGCCGGTCGGCTCGTCGGTGCGCAGGACCTCCAGGGTGGCGCGCAGTTCGCGCATGGCCTCGCCGCCCGCCTCCTGGATGGCGAGCAGGGCGGGCGGCACCTCCTCGCCCCGCTTGCGGGCCAGATGGACGGCCACGCCCGCCTGGAGCTTGACAATGGAGATGCTGTGGGTGAGGGAGTCGTGCAACTCCCGGGCTATCCGCAGCCGTTCCTCCCCGGCGCGGCGCAAAGCGGCCTCCTCCCGGGTGCGCTCGGCCTCCAGCGCGCGCTGTTCGGTCTGGCGCAGATACGCCTGCCAGTTACG
Source organism: Streptomyces canus (assembly GCF_030816965.1). Taxonomy (NCBI): domain Bacteria; kingdom Bacillati; phylum Actinomycetota; class Actinomycetes; order Kitasatosporales; family Streptomycetaceae; genus Streptomyces; species Streptomyces canus. Next base: position 8,202,740 of record NZ_JAUSYQ010000002.1, on the reverse strand, counting down.
GCCGGCGAGGCCCGTCACCACCGCGCACACGAACCAGCCCGCGAGCAGCGCGGTCTTCTCGACCGCCTCCTGGACCGTCGGGCCCGTGAGCGCGTACGCCCCGAGGAAGACCCCGCTCGCCGCGGCCGCCCAGCCCCGGTGCCCCAGCTGGGACGCCAGGTGCACGGCGGCGAAGACGGACAGCGCGCCGAGGGATCCCGGGTGGGCGTGCAGGACGTAGGCCGCGCCGCTCACCGTGGTCACGGCCAGCACCACCAGCGGCACCGCGCGGTAGAACACGAGAGCGGCCGCACTCCCCACGAGGAGCGCGTAGTCGAGGGCGGTCGTGTCCGCCTCCAGAGCCGCCGCGACCACGACAAGTGCGCCGACCACGACCACGAGGGCCAGATCGGCGAGTCGTTTGTGGGTGGCCGAGTCGACCGCATGCCCGCTCATGCCCACACGCTAGACCGCGGCACCGTCACCGGCGTCAACCCTGTGGACAACTCCCCCGCTACTCCCCCCGTAGTAGTCCCCGACCCGTCCCGCGCTCACGGATGCAGCGCCAACTCCCTTCGGCCGTACGACGACCAGGGCCGCCGTCGGGGCGCACTCTGCTGTCCATGTCCACACCCTTCCGCTACACCCGGCCCCTGCCGCCCAAGGCCGCCACCGGCCATGTCGCCGAGGTCTACGAGCAGCTGTCCCGCGACTTCGGCATCGACGAACCCGTCACCTTCGTGGTCCTCTCCTCCGCGCCGGAGCTCCTCGCCCCCACGTGGGCGCTGATGCGCGAGTCACTGATCGCGGGCCCCGGCAGCCGCACCGGCAAGGAGCTGGCGGCGCTCGGCGTCTCGCTGGCCAACCGGTGCCCGTTCTGCGTGGACGCGCACACCATGCTGCTGCACGCCACCGGCGACCACGCGCTCGCCGAACGCGTCGCGCGAGGCGAGCGGCCCGAGAACGAGGAGCACGCGCGCGTGCTGGACTGGGGCAGGCACACGCGCGTGCCGGGCGGCCTCGGCGCCGGACCGTACCCGTTCCCGCGCGAGCACGCTCCGGGCTACCTCGGCACGGCGTTCGCCTTCCACTTCATCAACCGGATCGTGTCCGCCCTGCTCACCGAGAACCTGCTGCCGGGCAACGCCCAGCGCTTCCGGGCCGTCCGGAGTCTCGCGGGCCGCACGCTCGCCCGGACCGTGCGCCGACCCGCCCGGCCCGGCGCGTCCCTCGCGCTGCTCGACCTGCCCGACCCCGGTGAAGCCCCGGCGTGGGCGGACGGTACGCCCGTCGGGCTCGCGTACGCGGCGCTGCTCCGGGCGGCCATGCAGGGCGCCCGTCTCCTCGGCATCGAGGACCAGGACCTCGTGGAGGAGACCCTGCTGGACTGGGACGGGTCGCATCCGCCACTCGACCTGAGCGGCTTCCCGGACCGGCGGGAACGCCCCGGCGCGCGTCTGGTGCTGCTGGCCGCGCTCGCGCCGTACCGGATCACCGACGAGGACGTGGCGGCCTGGCGACGGCCCGAGCACACCGACCGGCTTCTGGTGCACCTCGTGGCCTACGGGGCCTTCCTGGCCGTGGACCGCGTCGAATCCGCCCTCTACCGGCCCATCGCCCGGACATAAACGGACACATGACGCATCGACGGCAGGGCGCAGTGACGGCGCAGGTACGGAGCGAGTTCACACTTCCGCCCCACAGGGAGACGTGTGAAACTGGCGTCCCGTCCGCAGTGCGGACTCGTCCGCACCGTCCGTCCCCCACGAAAAGTGCGCCGTGCGAACTCTTTCCCTGCCGCTTGCCCTCACCGCGCGCATCTCGCCCGTCGTCGTGCTCGCCGCGGCGGGCTGGGCGCTGACGTCAGGCCCGGCCACGACGCCGGCCGCCGAGAACGAGTCGGCGCCGCAGTCCGCCGGCGAGACCCCCTCGGGCGCGTCCACGGAAGCAGCCTCGAAGCAGTACGCCGCCGCCCCCGCCCCCTGCGGCAGCATCGGTACGGCTACCATCAAGTCGCTCGTGCCGGGTGCCAAGACGGCCGGCAAGGAGATCCCCTCCACGGACACGTCCCTGCGTCGCACCTGCTCCTGGAACGCGCTCAAGGGGTTCGACTACCGCTGGCTCGACGTCTCCTTCGAGATCACGGAGTCCGACGCGGCGGCCGCCAAGTCGTACAAGGAGAACACCGTCGAGAAGAGCGGCGGCGGGAGTGTGCCCGGGGTCGGCGACGCCGGCTACTCGGTGGTGAACCTCACCACCGAGGACAAGCAGCAGACCCGTGAGGGCGTGGTCATCATCCAGGCGTCCAACGCGCTGGTGACCGTGACGTACAACGGCAGCGACTTCGAGTCGAAGAAGGCGCCCAGCACGGACGAGATCAACAAGGGCGCCATCAAGGCCGCCAAGGAGGCGGTGGCGGCACTGGAGGGCGGCCGGAAGGCCTGAGCCGACAGGCCCGGGCCGAGCCCGACCGCCCTCCACGCGCGCGTGACGCGAACCGTCAGGCCGCGATGCCCTCCTGCTCCCTGCCCTTCGGCAGCATCAGCGCGATGTACAGCAGCAGGGACGCGCTCAGGCCCACCGCCCAGCCGTAGTCGGCCAGTGGCTTGAGGAACGGGATCAGGCCGTCGGTCGGGAAGGGCCCCGTCTTCTTGCCGTCCGCGCCCACCCCCGAGTACGAGCCGCCGACCGCGAGCAGACCGCCCACCACGAAGGCGACGATCGCCCGCCAGTTCCAGCCGTTGGTGTACCAGTAGCGGCCGCCGGGCGTGTACAGGTCTGCGAGGTGCAGGACCGTACGCCGGACGATCCAGTAGTCGGCGATGAGGATGCCCGCGACCGTGCCGAGCAGACCGCCGACCACGCCGAGCCAGGTGAAGATGTAGAACTCCGGCGTGGAGATCAGCTTCCACGGGAAGATCAGGATGCCTACGACACCCGTGATCAGCGCGCCGGTGCGGAAGTTGATGAACTTCGGGGCCAGGTTGGACAGGTCGTACGCCGGTGAGACCACGTTCGCCGCGATGTTCACCGAGATGGTGGCGACCAGCACGATGATCAGCGCGAAGAGCAGCCCGAAGGCGTTGTCCGCCTTGGCCGCCAGCGCGACCGGGTCCCAGATGGCCTCGCCGTAGACGACCTCGGAGCCGGAGGTGACCAGCACGGCGAGGACCGCGAAGAGGGTCATCGTGGTCGGCAGTCCCAGGGACTGGCCCCAGGTCTGCGCCTTCTGACTGGCACCGAAGCGAGTGAAGTCAGGAATGTTCAGGGACAGAGTCGCCCAAAAGCCGATCATTCCCATCAGGGACGGGAAGAAGACCGGCCAGAAGTCGGGGCCCCAGCCCAGCTTCGACGGCTGGTCGAGCAGCGCGCCGAAGCCGTCCGCCTTGACCGCGATCCAGATGAGCAGCACGAGCGCGCCGGCGATCACGAAGGGCGCGGCCCAGTTCTCGAAGTGGCGCAGGAAGTCCATGCCGCGGTAGATGATCGCGATCTGGAGCGCCCAGAACAGCAGGAAGCAGAGCCACAGGGGCCAGGGGTTGCCCGCGATCTTGCTCGCGTTCTCCCAGTGGCCGCCGGTGAGCTTGGAGCCCAGCGCGAAGATGCCGCTGCCGCCGATCCAGGTCTGGATGCCGAACCAGCCGCAGGCCACGGCCGCCCGGATCAGGGCCGGGATGTTGGCGCCGCGCAGCCCGAAGGAGGCGCGGGCCAGGACCGGGAAGGGGATGCCGTACTTGGGTCCGGCGTGCCCGGTGGCCAGCATCGGCAGCAGCACGATGATGTTGGCCAGGGCGATGGTGAACACGGCCTGCTTCCAGTCCATGCCGAGCGCGACCAGGCCGGAGGCCAGGGTCCAGCTGGGGATGCAGTGCGCCATGGAGATCCACAGGGCCGCGAAGTTGTACGTCGTCCACTTGCGCTCGGAGACCGGTACGGGACGCAGGTCCTCGTTGGCGAAGGGGCTGTCGGCGGGGAAGGCCTCGGGGGCTAGCTCGACGCGGCCACCGGCGGGCTGCGATATCGGCGACCCCGTGGGGACTGTTTCGGTCATGGGCAGGCCAATCGATCAGAGCGGGACGGGATAGGCCGTGCGGGGCCTTGGGCCCCTCTCCGCCCCGGGACGGCGGGGAGGAGAGGGGGGAACAAGGTGTGGGGGGTCGCGGGGGGGTTCGGGAGTCAGGCGTTGAGGGCGGGGATGACCTTCGAGCCGTACGCGTCGATGGTCGCCTCCTGGGCGTCGTGCATGTCGTACACGGCGAACTGGTCGACGCCCAGCTCGCGCAGCGCGTTCAGCTTCTCGATGTGCTTCTCGACCGGTCCGACGATGCAGAACCGGTCGACGATCTCGTCGGGCACGAACGCGGTGTCCGGGTTGTCGGCCCGCCCGTGGTGCGAGTAGTCGTACCCCTCACGGGACTTGATGTAATCCGTCAGCTCGTCGGGTACGGCGGCGGAGTGCTCGCCGTACTTGGAGACCAGGTCGGCGACGTGGTTGCCGACCATCCCGCCGAACCAGCGGCACTGCTCGCGCGCGTGGGCGAGTGCCTCGGGGGAGTCGTCCTCGGTGACGTAGGCGGGGGCGGCCACGCAGATCTTGACCTCGTCCGCCGAGCGTCCGGCGGCGACGGCCGCGTCCTTGACCGCCTTCACCATGTACTCGGTCAGGTACAGGTCGGCCAGCTGGAGGATGAACCCGTCGGCCTCCTCACCGGTCATCTTCAGTGCCTTGGGGCCGTACGCCGCCATCCATACCGGGAGTTCGGCGTCCTCCTTGATCCACGGGAACCTGATCACCGTGCCGCCAAGGTCGGCCTCCTGGCCCGAGCCGAGCGCCCTGATGACCTTCATGGCCTCGCTGATCCGCGCCAGTGTGTTGGGCGTACGCCCCGCGACGCGCATCGCGGAGTCGCCGCGGCCGATGCCGCAGACCGTGCGGTTGCCGAACATGTCGTTGAGGGTGGCGAAGGTGGAGGCGGTGACCTCCCAGGTGCGGGTGCCCGGGTTGGTGACCATCGGGCCGACCTTCAACTGCGAGGTGTTCGCCAGGATCTGGCTGTAGATCACGAACGGCTCCTGCCAGAGCACGGCGGAGTCGAACGTCCACCCGTAGGTGAAGCCGTTGCGTTCGGCCCGCTTCATCAGGCTGATGACCTTGGAGGCGGGCGGATCCGTCTGCAGGACGAGTCCGAAGTCCATGTGCGCCACTCCTAGTTGAGGTACTGACAGGTGGAGCGGGGGGTGTAGGTGCCGTGCCCGGCGTGCCCGGTGTACTCCCGCTCGGTGATGACGAGTTCGCCGCGCGAGAGGACCGTCTCGACGCGGCCCGTGAGTCGCTTTCCTTCGTACGCCGAGTAGTCGACGTTCATGTGGTGGGTCTCGGCGGAGATGATCTGCTCGGCGTGCGGGTCGTAGATGACGACGTCGGCGTCGGCGCCCGGGGCGATGGTCCCCTTCTTCGGGTACATGCCGAACATCCGGGCCGGGGTGGCGCAGGCGATCTCGATCCAGCGGCGGCGCGAGATGTGTCCGTCGACGACGGCCTGGTGGAGCAGGTCCATGCGGTTCTCGACGCCGGGGAGGCCGTTGGGGATCTTCGAGAAGTCGCCGCGGCCGAGCTCCTTCTGGCCCACGAAGCAGAAGGGGCAGTGGTCGGTGGAGACGACCTGGAGGTCGTTGGTGCGCAGCCCCTGCCAGAGCTTGGCCTGGTGTTCCTTCGGCCTCAAGGGAGTTGAGCACACGTACTTCGAGCCCTCGAAGTCCGGCTCCGCGAGGTTGTCCGTCGACAGGAACAGATACTGCGGGCAGGTCTCGCCGAAGACGTTGAGCCCCTCGTCGCGCGCGCGGGCCAGCTCGGCCACTGCCTCCATGGCCGAGACGTGCACGACGTACAGGGGCGCGCCGGCGACCTGCGCGAGCTTGATGGCACGGTGGGTGGCCTCGGCCTCGAGGAGGGCCTTGCGTACCTCGCCGTGGTAGCGGGGGTCGGTCTCGCCGCGCGCCAGCGCCTGCTCGACCAGCACGTCGATCGCGATGCCGTTCTCGGCGTGCATCATGATCAGGCCGCCGTTCTCGGCGGAGCGCTGCATGGCGCGCAGGATCTGGCCGTCGTCGGAGTAGAAGACGCCGGGGTAGGCCATGAACTGCTTGAAGGAGGTGACCCCCTCCTCCACCAGCAGGTCCATCTCCTTGAGCGTCTCCTGGTTCACATCGGAGACGATCATGTGGAAGCCGTAGTCGATGGCGCAGTTGCCCTCGGCCTTGGCGTGCCAGGCGTCCAGGCCCTCGCGCAGGGTGTGGCCGACGCTCTGCACGGCGAAGTCGACGATGGTGGTCGTACCGCCCCAGGCGGCGGCCCGGGTGCCGGTCTCGAAGGTGTCGGAGGCGAAGGTGCCGCCGAACGGCAGCTCCATGTGGGTGTGGGCGTCGACGCCACCGGGGATGACGTACTTCCCGGTGGCGTCGATGGTCCGGTCGGCTGTGAACGACTCGGCTGCCGAGGTGCCCGAGGCGGCGAGGGCGGCGATGCGGCCGTCCTCGATCAGCACGTCGGCGTGGATCTCGTCGGACGCGGTGATGACGAGGCCACCGCGGATGACGGTACGGCTGCTCATGTTCCCTCTCCTGCCAGAGTGGACGGTTCGGTCAGGGTGCGGTCAGCGGGGGGTAGGCGTCCGGACGGCGGTCGCGGTAGAACTGCCAGCGGTCGCGGACTTCCCGCAGCTTGGCCATGTCCAGGTCCCGGACGACCAGTTCGGTCTCCTTGTCGCTCGCCACCTCGCCGACGAACTGGGCTTCCGGGTCGACGAAGTACGTCGTTCCGTAGAAGTCGTTGTCGCCCAGCTCCTCGACGCCCACCCGGTTGATGGCGCCGACGAAGTACTCGTTGGCGACGGCCGCGGCCGGCTGCTCCAGCTGCCACAGATAGGCGGACAGACCGCGCGAGGTGGCCGACGGGTTGAAGACGATCTCTGCGCCGGCCAGGCCCAACGCCCGCCAGCCCTCGGGGAAGTGGCGGTCGTAGCAGATGTACACACCGATCCTCCCGACCTTGGTGTCGAAGATCGGCCAGCCGAGGTTGCCGGGGCGGAAGTAGAACTTCTCCCAGAATCCCGGCACTTGGGGTATGTGGTGCTTGCGGTACTTGCCGAGGTACGAGCCGTCCGCATCGATCACGGCGGCGGTGTTGTAGAGGACGCCGGGCTGCTCCTCCTCGTACATCGGCAGGATGAGGACGATGCCCAGTTCCTTGGCCAGCGCCTGGAATCGCTTGACGATCGGGCCGTCCGGAATCTGCTCGGCGTACTCGTAGAACGCCTTGTCCTGGACCTGGCAGAAGTACGGTCCGTAGAACAGCTCCTGGAAGCACAGGACCTGAGCACCCTGCGCGGCCGCGTCCCGGGCCGCCTGCTCGTGTACCTGGATCATCGACTCCTTGTCGCCCGTCCACGCGGTCTGGAAGAGGGCGGCACGAATCACTCTGCTCATCGGGACCTCCGGTCACTCGGTGTGCGAGAAGACTAGGAAGTCCGAAAACCGGCTTTGAGTTGCACGGTGTCACGTCTGCGGACCTTGGGCGTGTCACGGTGTCACCCTGTCGTGAGCCCATGTTTCACCGCCGTTTTCCCAGGTCGTGGCATGTTTCAGCCCTGTTGCGCGTCGTGTGCGAGAAGCGCGATGTGCACCGAGGCCGCCTGTTCGAAGTCGTCGAGGTCGACGCCGAGCCGGCCCTGTATCGCTTCCAGCCGCCGGTAGAGCGCGGGGCGGGAGACGTGGTGGAGCTGGGCGGTGCGGGACTTGTTGCGGCCGGTGGCGAGATAGGTGCGCAGCACCGCCAGCAGATCCTCTCCCGCCCCGCACAGCAGCCCGTCCAGCTCGCGTTCGGCGAAGGACTGGACGTGCGGGTCGTCGCGCAACAGCCGGACCAGACCGCGCAGATGGACGTCCTTGAGGCGGACCACAGGCGGGAGATCGAGGACCCCCGAGGCGACGGCTTCCGCGACATGCCGGGCCTCACGCATACCGGCGGGAACGTCGTCCCAGGCGGTCCTGGGATCCGCTGCCGCCACGACCGTCCGCGACAGCCGGGCCGCGAAGTTCGCCGTGAGCACCGTGGCGTCCTGGTCCCGGGCCAGGCTCAGCAGTACGGCGGTGGCCCCGTCGGCGAGCTCGGCGACGATGCCGGGCAAGCCCAACAGGCGTAGCACCCGGTCGAGTTCGGCCGGATCACCGTCCCGGACGACGAGCGGTACGAAGGTGCGCCGGTTGACCGGCAGTCCGGCCGCCCGCGCGCGGGGCAGTAGCTGCCTCGCCGGTACGACCCCGCTGACCAGGTCGGTCAGCAGGCTCTGCGCGGACTGCTCCTCCCAGGTGTGGGCGGAGGTGCCGCCCAGCATGCGGTGCAGGACGAGGGCCTCGGCGGCACGGTCGGCGAGCAGCCGCCCGGTGGCGGTGTCACCCCGGTAGCCGCACAGCATGATCTGACCCCAGCGCTCCCCGCGCCCGCCCAGTTCGGCGCGGATCCAGCCGTCGCCCTCGCTGCCGCCGGCCTGGCGGGCGATGCGTTCCCAGTCGCGCAGCACGTCGTCCACCGCGGAGCGCTCCCCCGCGGTGGCGAGGACGCGGTGGGCGAGGTTGGTGACGACGACGGGACAGCCGCTGTGGTGGGCGATCTCGTCCAGCATCCGCTGGAGCGGGGCGCCCGCGGTGATGAGTCCGGTGAGGGCGGTGCGGACGGCCTCGGACATGCTGACGGCGGCGAACTTCCGCCGCACGAGCCGGGCTTGGACCTCCTCCGTCAACTCGGCGAAGGGGAAGGGCCGGTGCAGGACGACCATGGGCAGCCCGCACCGCTCGGCGGCCCGGCGCATCACATCCGGCGGGGACGGGAAGGCGCGGCCGAGTCCGAGGACCACGGCCGCGGCCTCCGCGCGGTGCAGGGACCGGATGTACTCGGCCTGCTTGTCGTCGTCCCCGGCGAGCAGCACACCGGTGGTGAGGACCATCTCGCCGCCGCTGAGCATCACGCCGACGTCGGCGGCCTCCGCGACGTGCACCCAGCGCACGGCCCGGTCGAGCTGTCCGGCACCGGCCACCACCTCGGGCTCCCCGGCGAGGACCCGTTCCAGCATGAGGACCTGACGGACCGACAGGGTCGGCGCCAAGGACTCCAGGGGCTCCAAGGTGGTGCTCATGTCGGTGTTCCCTTGCTGTGGACCTACTGGATGGTGCTCCTCAGAGCGTGTTCGAGGATCGCGGCGCCCTCTTCGGCCTCCGCGACGGTCAGGGACAGGGGCGGGGCGATCCGCAGGGCGCTGGTGTTGTGCCCGCCGCCCTTGCCGAGGAGCAGCCCCTCGGCGCGGGCCGCCTCCAGCACGGCGGACGCGGCCTGCGGGTCGGCCTCGTCGGTGCCGGGCTTCACCAGCTCGACGCCGAGCATCAGCCCGCGCCCGCGCACCTCCCGTACGCCCGGGACCTGCGCCGCGACGGCCCGCAGCCGCTCGATCAGCAGCCCGCCGACGCGCCGGGCGTTGCCCTGCAGGTCGTGTTCCAGGAGATACGTCAGGTTCGCGAGGCCGGCCGCCATGGTGATCTGGGTACCGCCGAACGTCGAAATGCTGTTGGAGTCCAGGCAGTTCATGATCTCGGCGCGGGCCACCACCCCGCCGATGGACATGCCGTTGCCGATGCCCTTGGCGAAGGTGAGGATGTCCGGCGGGCCGGACTGCCCGTGCGCCTGCCAGCCCCAGAAGTGGTCGCCGGTGCGGCCCCAGCCGGTCTGCACCTCGTCGGCGATCCACAGGATGCCGTGCTCGTCGAGCACCTCGCGGAAGGCCGCGTAGAGGCCGTCGGGCGGGGAGGTGAAGCCGCCGACACCCTGGATCGGTTCGGCGATCAGGGCGGCGGGCGGGCGGGTGTGGCCGAGCAGGTCCTTGAGGTCGTCGACGCAGGCCGCGGTGAAGTCGTCGTCGCCGAGGGAGGCGTACGGGCCGCGGGTGCGCACGCCTCCGTGGACGTACAGCGTCTGCAGCGGGGACAGCGAGGTGGGTGACCAGCCGCGGTTGCCGGTGATGCCGACCGCGCTGAAGGAGCGGCCGTGGTAGCTGTTGCGCATCGCCAGGATGGTGTTGCTGCGGCGGTAGGTCGTGGCGAGCAGCAGGGCGGTGTCGTTGGCCTCGGTGCCGGACGTGGTGAAGAAGACGCGGGCGTCCGGGATGTCGGACAACTGGGCGATGCGCTCGGCGAGTTCGACCATCGGCCGGTTCAGGTACAGGGTCGACGAGTGGATGATCCGCCCGGCCTGTTCGCTCACCGCCTTGGTGATCTCGGGCAGGGCGTGCGCGGTCATCGTGGTCAGGATGCCGCCGAAGAAGTCGAGGTACTTGTTGCCCTCGGCGTCCCACACGTACCGGCCCTCGCCGTGTGTGATCTCCAGAGGGTCCTCGTAGTAGAGGGCGAGCCAGTCAGGCAGGACGGCACGGTGACGTCCCAGCAGGTCCTCGGTCACGGCTGCACCAGCCCTTCGTAGGCGTCGGGGCGGCGGTCGCGGTAGAACGCCCACTGCTGCCGCACTTCGTCGACGAGGTCGAAGTCCAGGTCGCGGACGACCAGTTCCTCCTCCTTGTCGCTCGCCGTGTCCCCGACGAACTGACCGCGCGGGTCGACGAAGTACGACGTTCCGTAGAAGTCGTTGTCGCCGTACTCCTCGACGCCGACCCGGTTGATCGCGGCGACGAAGTACTCGTTGGCGACGGCGGCCGCGGGCTGCTCCAGGCGCCACAGGTGGGAGGAGAGTCCGCGGTGCGTGGCGGACGGGTTGTAGACGAGCTGGGCGCCGTTCAGGCCCAGCTGCCGCCAGCCCTCCGGGAAGTGGCGGTCGTAGCAGATGTAGACGCCGACCTTGCCGACGGCCGTGTCGAAGACCGGCCAGCCGAGGTTGCCGGGCTTGAAGTAGTACTTCTCCCAGAAGCCCTTGACCTGCGGGATGTGGTGCTTGCGGTACTTGCCGAGGACGCTGCCGTCGGCGTCGATCACGACCGCGGTGTTGTAGTAGAAGCCGGACTGCTCGACCTCGAACACCGGCACGACGATCACCATGCCGGTCTCGCGGGCGAGTTCCTGCATACGACTCGTGGTGGGGCCGTCGGGCACCGGCTCGGCCCAGCGGTAGTGCTCCGGTTCCTGGACCTGGCAGAAGTAGGGGGCGTTGAACACTTCCTGGAACCCGATGATCTTCGCGCCCTGTCGGGCCGCCTCGCGGGCGTGCTCCTCGTGTTTCGCCACCATGGACTCGGTGTCGCCGGTCCAGGTGGCCTGGACCAGAGCGGCACGTACGACGTTGGCCATGAGCTGCTCCTTCGGCGGGACGTCAGAGCCTCTACGCCCGTAGATGTAGCCGTAGAGGGACGAACGTAAGCCTCCTGGAGAGGCTTGCCAAGACCATTGTCGTTAACCCGCGAAGTCGATCACGTTTCACACTCCAGTGGAGGAGTGACGTGGCCGGTCAGCGGGTCGTGGGCGACCTGTCAGGCGGAGAATCCGGCGACCCGCAGCGCGTGGACCAGGTCCCAGTGCCGCTCGTCCGAGACGCCTCGCGCGGCGGCCAGCAGGAGCGGGACGAGGGTCTGCGGGCCGGGCTCGGCGCTGCGGGCGGCCTCCTCGGGGGTGCGGACCCGGACGTAGGCGTCGAGAAGCGCGGAGACCTCGCGACGGCGGCCCTCGGCGACCAGCCCGAGCACGGCGGCGCCGATCTCACCCGCGGGCCGTGCGACGCCCTGCCGGAGCACCTGTTCCCCGTCCGCGCCCCGCCCGGCCGCGACCAGCGCGTCGGCTGCCGCCACCAGCCGGTCGGCGGGCAGCGAGGCGGCCTCCCACAGCAGGCTCGCCCAGTCGGCGCGGAGCCCGGCGTGCTGAAGCTCCGCGGCGATCAGCGGAAAACGGTCGGCGGGCCAGTGGGCGACCTCGGCGAGCAGCGCGTGCGCCTCACCGGTCCGGCCCTCCGCGCGCAGCCGCGTCAGCGTCGCGACGGTGTCGGCGGTCTCCCTCCGCGCAGCCGCGTCCAACGACTCGGCCCGCTGTTCCGACCGCTCCTTCGCCTCCTCCGCGGCCCCGGCGAAACGGGCCCCGCGGAGGGAGCGCCCCGTCGACACGGGCCCCGTGGGCAGATCGGGGACGGCCGCCGGGGGTACGACGACGGGGGCGCCGCCTTCCTCGGCCATACCGGCGAAACGGGCGCTGCCACGGCGGCGCTTGCGCTTGTTCGTCGGGGTGGGGGCCTCCGGCGGTTGGGCGGCGGGGGTCGGCTGTTGCGGGGTCTCCGCGCCGGGCCGGGGTGCGCGGCCGGTGCGCGTGACTGCGGGCGGCGCCTGCTGATACGGGGCGTACGTCGTGTGGGCCGCGTCGGCCTCGCTGTGCTGGTGCGGGCCGGGGCGGCTTGCGTCGGCGGGATGCGGGCTGTATCCCGGACGGGCCGCTTCGGTGGAGCTCGACCACTGCGGGGCACGGCCCGCACTGTCCACCTCAGCGGGAGCCGACCATGGCGGGGTGCGTCCCGCACGGACCGCATCGGCGGAGCCCGACCACAGCGGGGCACGTCCCGCACCGTCCACCTCAGCGGGAGCCGACCCCTGCGGGGGGTGCCCCGCGCCGTCCTCCCCGGCGGGAGCCGACCCCTGCGGGGCGTGCCCCGAGCGAGGGGCTTCGGCAGCACCCGACCAGCGCGGCGCGCGCCCCGGACCGTCCAGCCCAGCAGAAGCCGACCCCTGCACGGCATGGCCCGGACGAGCCTCTTCGGCAGCACCCGACCACCGCGGCGCGCGCCCCGGACCAGTCACCCCGGCAGAAGCCGACCGCTGCGGGGCATGCCCCGAGCGGGCCGCTTCGGCGGGGTCCGGCCACTGCTCGACGGGGCCGCCGCGGGTCGCCTCGGTGCCTGTGGTCGACGTGGTGTCGCGCTGCTGGGGCATGTTGGGGAAGTCGGCGCTTCGGCCGTCGGCTCCGCGGGCGCCCGACTCGTGGCCGCCGAATCCAGTCCCGGCATCCCCGTAGTGGCCGGCTTCACGCCCCCTGACCCCGGTGTCACCGGCTACGTGCCCGCCCCTCTCAGCAACGTCACCCCCGTAGCCGCCCTGCCCACGCCCAGCACCGCCCGCTCCGTGCCCGCTCTCCCCGGACGCGTCGTCCCCGTAGCCGCCCAGCCCACGTCCACCACCCCCGGTACCGCCCGCTCCATTTCCGCCGACCCCAGCGGCCTCACCCCCGTAGCCGCCCAGCCCACGCCCAGCACCGCCCGCTCCGTGCCCGCTCTCCCCGGACGCGTCGTCCCCGTAGCCGCCCTGCCCACGTCCACCACCCGCTCCATCCCCGCCGGCCCCAGCAGCCTCACCCCCGTAGCCACCCGGTCCACGTCCACCACGCCCAGTACCGCCCGCTCCATTTCCGCCGACCCCAGCGACGTCACCCCCGTAGCGGTCCGCAAGCCTGCCGCCCCCGGTGCCCCCGGATGCGGCGTCCCCGTCCCCGTACGCCCCCTGGAACACTCCCCCGTCCGCGACCTGCCCCCGCCGGATCGCCCGGCCCCGGCCGCCGAGCGAACGGCCGTCCAACTCGGCCATCCGGGACTGGAGTTCGGCGCAGCGGCGGACAGCGCGCTCGTGGTCGTCGCGGGCCCAGGCGAGGTCCAGGCGGATGGCGTCGGCTTCCTCCTGGGTGGTGGCGTTGGCGAGCAGGCGGCCCAACTCGGCCTGCCGTTCCGCGGCGTAGCGCTGTTCGCGGAGCATGACGTCGAAGCGGTCGCCGAGGGCGTCCCGGCCGCCGGGGCGGGCGTCGTGGGCGGTCTGGGCAGCGGCGTGCAGGGGGCGGGCCCGCTCCGCCTCGACGTGGGCCACCTCGGGGCCGTACTCCGTGGCGAGGTCCTGCAGGAGCGCCTCGACCACGTCCCAGGGCGGCACTTCGCGGCCGTCGAGGCAGGCTTGCATACCGTCGGGGTCGCGCTGCCAGAACACCGCGCACCAGCCGCCGCCCTGATCCAGGCGCGCGAGCAAGCCGTCCAGGTAGGCCACGAACTCCCGCAGCCGCCCCGGGAGTTGATCCACTGCCATCGCTCAACTCCCGTTAGACCGGAGCACTCCGGTCCGTAAGGCAACACCAGCAGTGTTACGAACGGGCTACAGCCAGTTTGCAAAGGAGCAGCAGGAGCCTCCTGGCGCGATCCCGGACCGGTGAGCGAACTCCCGTCACACGCCCGCCAACTCGCACAGTCCGGCCAGCTCGTCCATGGAGAGCCCGAGGGCCCGGGCAAGCGCGGCCACCGTGAAGAACGCCGGCGTGGGAGCCCGCCCGGTCTCGATCTTCCGGAGGGTCTCCGGGGAGATCCCGGCACTCGCCGCGACCTCGGCCATACTGCGGCCGCCACGGGCTTCGCGCAGCAGCCGGCCGAGCCGCTCGCCGCGTTCGTGTTCTTCGGGAGTAAGAGGGGTGCGCACCATGACGCCCATTCTAATACCGGTATAGTAATTGGCATGGTGGAGCTGAAGACAGACACATCGATCGAGGCCATGTACGAGGCGGGACAGGTGGTCGGGCGCGCCCTGACCGCCGTACAGAAAGCCGCTGACGTGGGCGTTTCCCTGTGGGAACTGGACGAGGTGGCCCGTGAGGTGCTGCGGGAGGCCGGGGCGTCCTCACCCTTCCTCGGTTATCGCCCCACCTTCGCGACCACCCCCTTCCCCGCCGTCATCTGCGCCTCCGTGAACGACGCGATCGTGCACGGCATCCCCACCGGCTACCGGCTGCGCGACGGCGACCTCGTCTCGATCGACTGCGGTGCCCAACTCGGCGGCTGGGCCGGTGATTCGGCGATCAGTTTCACGGTCGGCAGGCCGCGCCCCGCAGACGTCCGGCTGATCGAGACCGCGGAGCAGGCGCTGGCGGCCGGGATCGCGGCGGCGGTCGTGGGCAACCGCATCGGGGACATCGCGCACGCGATCGGCACGGTGTGCCGCGACGGTGGCTACGGCATCATGGACGACTTCGGCGGACACGGCATCGGCCGCCGTATGCACGAGGACCCGCCGGTGCCGAACGAAGGGCGCCCGGGACGGGGTCTCGCCCTGCGGCACGGCATGGTGCTCGCGATCGAGCCGATGCTCATCGCCGGCGGCACGGACGAGTACCACGCCGCGCCGGACGGCTGGACGCTGAAGACCAACGACGGTTCGCGGGCGGCACACACCGAGCACACCGTGGCGATCACGGACGCGGGCCCGCGCGTCCTGACGGCACGCTGAGTCGACTTGCGTCCCCTCGGGGAGTTGAGGGGTGCGTTCCTCCTCAGGGGCGGCCGGAGCACGTACGAGGTCGACACGTGCTCGGCGGAGCCGGGTCAACTCGCCCTGCACACGAGGGCGCGGAGCGGCGGCTCACGTTCTCGCAGCGGCTGCCTCCGGAGACCCCGCCGGGCGAACTCGGCGGACGGGCGCCCGGCGTCGCACTCTCCGTGCGGAGCCGGAGCACGCCCGGCGACGGTGACGACGGCATCGATGTCGACGACGACCTGCTGCACGTCTCGGCACTGCCGGCGTCCGGCCGCCGCGAACCGGGGGAGCAGGGCCGGAGGCCTCGTGCAGCGCGTCGTGCCCGGCGAGCGGTACTGGCAGGACAAGCCACCCCGCCCGCCGCTCGGCCGCCGGCCGACCGCTGAAAGTGCCCCACTCCCCCATCCGTGCGAAGGTGTAACCGGCTGACACCCGGGTTACCCGGCCCCGGCACGTCGATCAGCGAGGGCATCCCCGGCCCTCTTCCAGTCCTCGAACGGGCTCGGCCCGGGGGGACCCCCACGGGGATGCCGGATGGGAACGCCATGACCAGCGGATTCAGCGGACCGGAAGGCTACGACGCCTTCGGAGAGTTTCTCGCCCGTTTCTTCGGCGGACCGCGTCCCGGCCCCCGGCAGATCAACATCGGCCAGCTGCTGAGCCAGCCGGCCCGGGAGCTGGTGCA
Organism: Streptomyces canus; assembly: GCF_030816965.1. Taxonomy (NCBI): domain Bacteria; kingdom Bacillati; phylum Actinomycetota; class Actinomycetes; order Kitasatosporales; family Streptomycetaceae; genus Streptomyces; species Streptomyces canus. Next base: position 8,186,765 of record NZ_JAUSYQ010000002.1, on the reverse strand, counting down.
GGGCGCCGCCCAGTACGCCGCAGAGCACGGCAGCCGGGATCTGGACACCCAGCACCTGCTGCGCGCCGCGCTCACCGCCGAGCCGACCCGGACCCTGCTGAGCCGGGCCGGCGCCGATCCCGACTCCCTCGCCTCGGAGATCGACGAACGCTCCGGCCCCGTGCAGCACCAGCCGGAAGAGGCCCCTCCACCCACCTCGCTGTCCCTCACCCCGGCGGCCAAGCGGGCCCTGCTGGACGCACACGACCTGGCCCGGGCCCGGGGCGCCGGTTACATCGGCCCGGAGCACGTGCTGAGCGCCCTGGCGGCGAATCCCGACTCGGCCGCCGGGCACATCCTGAACTCGGCCCGGTTCGCCTCCACCGGTCTGCCTCCCGAGACGGCCCCGGATTCCGGACAGCCCCGCGGCGAGGCACCACGCAGCACAGGCACGCCCACGCTCGACAAGTACGGCCGAGATCTCACCGACCTGGCCCGCCAGGGCCGTATCGACCCGGTGATCGGACGGGACGAGGAGATCGAGCAGACCATCGAGGTGCTGTCCCGGCGCGGCAAGAACAACCCGGTGCTGATCGGTGACGCGGGCGTCGGCAAGACCGCCATCGTGGAGGGCCTGGCCCAGCGCATCGTCGACGGGGACGTGCCCGACGTGCTGACCGGGCGCCGGGTCTTCGCCCTCGACCTGACCGGAGTGGTGGCCGGCACCCGCTACCGGGGCGACTTCGAGGAGCGCCTGACGAACATCGTGGGCGAGATCCGCGACAACTCCGACCGGCTGATCGTCTTCATCGACGAGCTACACACGGTCGTCGGCGCGGGCGGGGGCGGCGAGGGCGGCTCGCTGGACGCCGGAAACATCCTCAAGCCCGCCCTGGCCCGCGGCGAACTGCACATCGTGGGCGCGACCACGCTGGAGGAGTTCCGCAGGATCGAGAAGGACGCGGCCCTGGCCCGCCGCTTCCAGCCGATCCTGGTGCCGGAGCCCACCGCGGCGGACGCGATCGAGATCCTGCGCGGGCTGCGCGACCGCTACGAGGCCCACCACCAGGTCCGCTACACCGACGAGGCGCTGGTGGCCGCCGTGGAGCTGTCCGACCGCTATCTGCCCGACCGCCGCCTGCCGGACAAGGCGATCGACCTCATCGACCAGGCGGGGGCACGGGTGCGTCTTCGCGCACGGACCAAGGGCACGGACGTACGGGCCCTGGAGCGCGAGGTCGAGCAGCTGACCCGGGACAAGGACCAGGCGGTCGCCGACGAGCAGTACGAGCAGGCCACGCAACTGCGTGACCGCATCGTGGAGTTGAAGCAGCGGATCGGCGAGGCCACCGGGAACGACGAGGCCGACGAGGGCCAGCACCTGGAGGTCACCACGGAGGCCATCGCCCAGGTGGTGTCCCGGCTGACGGGCATCCCGGTCAGCAGCCTCACCGAGGAGGAGAAGGACCGGTTGCTCGGCCTGGAGAGGCACCTGCACGAGCGGGTGGTCGGCCAGGACGAGGCCGTACGGGTCGTCTCGGACGCCGTGCTGCGCTCCCGCGCGGGCCTCGCGAGCCCGGACCGCCCGATCGGCAGCTTCCTCTTCCTCGGCCCGACGGGCGTCGGCAAGACCGAACTGGCCCGCGCCCTCGCCGAGTCCCTGTTCAGCAGTGAGGAGCGCATGGTCCGGCTGGACATGAGCGAGTACCAGGAACGGCACACGGTCAGCCGTCTGGTGGGCGCCCCGCCCGGATACGTCGGCCACGAGGAGGCGGGCCAGCTCACCGAGGTGGTCCGCAGGCATCCCTATTCGCTGCTGCTCCTGGACGAGGTGGAGAAGGCCCACCCGGACGTGTTCAACATCCTCCTCCAGGTCCTGGACGACGGACGGCTGACCGACTCCCAGGGCCGCACCGTCGACTTCACCAACACCGTCATCGTGATGACGAGCAACCTGGGCTCGGAGGCGATCACCCGCAGGGGCGCGGGCATCGGCTTCGGGCCGGGCGGAGCGGACTCGGACGAGGAGGCCCGCCGAGAGCGGATCCTGCGCCCCCTGCGCGAGCACTTCCGCCCCGAGTTCCTGAACCGCATCGACGAGATCGTCGTCTTCCGGCAGCTGACGGGCGATCAACTACGCGAGATCACCAGGCTGTTGCTGGGGCGGACCCGCCGCCTGCTGCACGCCCAGGGGGTCACGGTCGACTTCACCGACAGCGCGGTGAACTGGCTCGCCGAACGGGGCTACCAGCCGGAGTACGGCGCCCGGCCGCTGCGCCGCACGATCCAGCGGGAGGTGGACAACCAACTGTCCCGCCTGCTCCTGGACGGCAGGATCGCGGACGGCGGCCGGGTGACGGTGGACACGGAGGCAGGCGGCTTGACGTTCACCGGAACTCCGTAGGTGCGCGAACAACACCGCGCACCCTCGGACACCTACGGCGCGGGGTGCACCACTTGCGCCGAGCCCCCACCCCGGCGGACGGTCTCAGCGGCCGCCAACCACTTCCCGCCCGGCAACCGCTGCACCCCTGTCGCCGCCCCGATCTCCGGGTTCAGCTTGAACGAGTGCCCGATGGCCTCCAACTGGGACCGCACCCCACTGTTGTACAGCGCCGGCTCCAGCTCGGTCTGCGCGGCATTCCGCTGACTCGCCCGAGGTGCGGCAATCGCGTCCACGAGCGGCAGTCCACGATCCACGAACTCGGTCAGCACCTGCAGCACGGTGGTGATGATGGTCGCCCCACCGGGCGAACCCAGCGCCACCACGGGCTTGTTGTGCCGGTCGAGCACGATCGTCGGCGAGATCGAGGACCGCGGCCGCTTGCCGGGGCCGGGCAGATTCGGGTCATGAACAGCCGGGTTGGCGGGAGCGAAGGAGAAGTCCGTCAGCTCGTTGTTGAGAATGAACCCACGCCCGGGCACGGTGATCGCGCTGCCACCGGTCTGCTCGATGGTCAGCGTGTAGGCGACGACGTTCCCCCACTTGTCGGCCACCGTCAGATGCGTGGTGTTCTCACCCTCGTACGTCGTCGGAGCCGCCGTACCCCCGTCCGAGCAGGCCGCGGGGTCGCGCGGGTCCCCTGGCGCCAGCGGGCTCGTGAGCACCGCGTCGTCCTTGATCAGACAGGCCCGCGAGTCGGCGAACCGCTGCGACAGCAGCCCCTTCGTCGGTACGTCCTCGAAGGCGGGGTCGCCGACCCAGCGCCCCCGGTCCGCGAAGGCGATCCGGCTGGCCTCGATGTAGTGGTGCAGGTACTGGACCTCACTGGCCTTCGACAGGTCGGTGTTCTCAAGGATGTTGAGGGCCTCACCGACCGTCGTGCCGCCGGAGGAGGAGGGCGCGATGGAGTAGACGCCGAGCCCCCGGTAGGAGGTGCTGGTCGGCTTCTGGAGCTTGGCCCGGTAGGCCGCGAGGTCCTTCTCGGACAGGTCCCCCGGCCGCGCGTTCCACCCCGAACCCGGATCCACCGGCGGGTGGTTCACGGTGTCGACGATGTCGTCACCGAGGTCGCCGTGGTAGACCGCGCCGACGCCCTTGCGGCCCAACTCCGCGTAGGTGCGGGCGAGATCGGGGTTCTTGAAGGTGGAGCCGACGACGGGCAGCTGCCCGCCCGGAAGGAACAGCTTCGCCGTGTCCGGGAAGTAGCGGAACCGCGTCTCGTTGGACGCGGTCTGCGAGCGGAAGGTGTCGTCGACGACGAAGCCCTGCCGGGCGATCCGCTCGGCGGGCTTCAGGACGTTGCCGAGCGATCTGCTGCCCCACTGGTCCAACGCCGTGGCCCAGGTGGCCGGCGTGCCCGGGGTGCCGACGCTCAGCCCGCTGCTGACGGCGTCGGCGAAGGCGAGCGGCTTGCCGTTCTCGACGAAGAGGTCGGAGTCGGCGGTCAGCGGTGCCGTCTCGCGGCCGTCGATCGTGTGGACCGTACGGGACTTGGCGTCGTAGTAGACGAAGTAGCCGCCCCCGCCGACGCCGGAGGAGTACGGCTCGGTGACGCCGAGCGCGGCGGCGGTGGCGACGGCCGCGTCGACCGCGTTGCCGCCGTTCCTCAGGACCTCGATGCCCGCGGCGGACGCGTCCGCGTCGACGCTGGAGACGGCGCCGCCGTAGCCGACGGCGACGGGTACTTTCTGGGGTGCCGAGGTGGCTTGCGGCGGCGCTGCCGCCCCCACCGACACCACGGCGGCCGAGACCGCCAGGACCGACAGTTTCCGTGCGACAGGGCGACGCATCCGTACCTCCAGGCCAGGACCGTCCGCGCAGCGTAACCACATCACCGGGGCCCCGACAGCCCTCTTCGGGTCAGGTGTCATGCGAATGCCACACTTCGAACACCGGTACGTACCAACGGTGTCGGCCCGCTACCATGCGCGCACATGACTGACGACGTGCGCAACATCGTCCTGGGCGTGGTGGCGGCCGGCATCAGTGCCGCGCTCGGCTGGCTCGCCCGGACGTATCTGTGGAAGCGGAAGCTCCGCCGCAAGCAGGCCTTCTTCGGGCTGCCGGACAACTCCGAGTCGCTCCTGGTCGTGAACCGCGGCGCGAGCGGCCCGGACCTCGCGGTGATGCGCTACGACGTGTTCGCCCTCCTGGAGCTCGCCGCGCTCATCAAGGACTGCAACGCACACGCCCAGGTCCTGCCGCACGACGCGGCACGGCAGGGCTTCGGCGAGCGCACCGAGTTCTGTGTGGGCGGCCCGGCTTCGAACCGCCGTATGGCCGCGCACCTTTCGTCCCTGCTGCCCGGCGTCCGCGTGAACGTGGACGCCGAACCGAGCCCGGACCGCGGCGCCTTCCACATCGGCACCGAGCGCTACCGGGCGGAGGTCGGCACGACCGAGTACGCGCTCCTCGCCCGGCTCACCGTCGACCAGAGCAACGGCGCCCGGCCCGTCTTCCTCTTCTGCGGCCAGACCGCGATCACCAACCAGGCCGCGACCCGCTATCTGGCCCGCAACCAGGAGCGGTTGACCCGCAAGTACGGCGACAGCACCTTCGTGCTGCTGCTGAAGGTGGTCAACTCCGGGGCCTACGGGCCGGACGTCGTGGAGCTGGTCGCGGACGTGACACGGGAGGCCAAGACCCCCCTTCCGGCGTCCGCTGCTCCACGCAACTCCCACCGCGCCTCCTGAATTGATTCACACCACAACAATCGTTACTCCCACGTAACTTACCGACGGGTTACCTCCGGTAAAGCGTCGAGGTTACCGTCTGGTCACTTTGCAGTGACACGAGTAGGGAGTGACCCGTGGGACACCCTCGCAAGGCCCTGCGTACGACCACCGTGGGCGCCGTCTCCGCGACCCTGATCGCCGGTAGCGCCCTCGGACTCGCCCCCACCGCCCAGGCGGCGGACCCCATCCGCTTCGTCGACATCGCCGGTGACGGCGGCACGGTCCTCAAGGCGAACGTCATCACGCCCGCCGGAGCCGACGGCACCCGGCGCTATCCGCTGCTCGTCCTGCCCACGAGCTGGGGCCTGCCGCAGGTCGAGTACCTCGCCCAGGCCCAGAAACTCGCCAACTCCGGCTACATCGTGGTCACTTACAACGTCCGCGGCTTCTGGCAGTCGGGCGGGGAGATTGAAGTGGCGGGCCCTCCCGACACCGCCGACGCGTCCAAGGTCATCGACTGGGCGCTCGCCAACACCCCCGCGGACGACCGGCACATCGGCATGGCGGGCGTCTCCTACGGCGCCGGCATCAGCCTGCTCACCGCCGCCAAGGACAAGCGCGTCAAGGCGGTCGCGGCCCTCAGCGGCTGGGCCGATCTGATCGACTCCATCTACTCCGGCCGCACCCAGCACGTCCAGGCCGGGGCCCTGCTGGACGGCGCGAGCCTGGTCACCGGCCGTCAGAGCGCCGAAATCCGGCAGATCTTCGACAACTTCTACGCGTCGAACCTGTCGAAGGAGCAGGAGATGATCGATTGGGGGAAGAAACGTTCGGCCGCCACATATGTGGACCAGCTGAACCAGAACGGCGCGGCGGTCATGATGGCCAACGCGTGGGGCGACACGGTCTTCCCGCCCAACCAGTACGCGGACTTCTACGAGAAGCTGACCGGCCCGAAGAGACTGGAGTTCCGTCCCGGCGATCACGCCACCGCCGAGCTGACCGGGCTGTTCGGCCTGCCCAACGACGTGTGGAGCGACACCGAGCGCTGGTTCGACCACTACCTCAAGGGCGCGGACAACGGGATCAACCACGAGGAGCCGGTCCGGCTCAAGTCCCGTTCCACAGGCGGCTACGAGGGCTACCCGGACTGGAAGTCGGTCGGCGCGACCCGCAAGAAGATCGCCCTCTCGGGCACGACCACGATCCACACCAACGTCGACTCGGGCGCCGACGGCGGGATCGTCTTCCTGTCCAGCATCCTCGACCAGATCGCCCAGGCTCCCCCGGTCGCCTCGATCCCCCTGCTCCCCCGCCGCTGGGCCGCCGTATGGCAGTCGGAGAAGTACACGACCGCCCAACAGGTGCGCGGCACCGCGACGTTGCACACCACGGTGACGCCTACGAAGGAGAGCGGCACCCTCGTCGCCTACCTCTACGACGTGGGGCCGCTCGGCCTCGGCAAGCTGGTCTCCCACGCGCCCTACACCTTCCACGGGCAGACGCCCGGGAAGCCGATCGGCGTCGACCTGGAGCTGTTCTCCACGGCCTACGACGTCCCGGCAGGGCACCGGCTGGCCCTGGTGGCCGACACGGTCGACCCGCTCTACATCGAGCACAACCCGTCCGGCGCCCAGCTGACCTTCTCCTCGCCGTCGAACGACCCGTCGTACGTGTCGATTCCGCTGCGCGAGCAGTGATCTCCGGCCGGCGCCGGGCGGGTATGGCTCTGTGACTGCCGCCCCCTGCGGTTCAAGGGCCGTGGGGGGACCCCCGACCCGGCAGCGGCGACCCTGGAGGCGCGGTCGCCGTCACCGTGGGGATGAGCGGACCATCGTAGTCGAGGTTCAAGGACATGGCCGCGCCCCTCTCAGTGTTTGAGGATCTTGGAGAGGAAGTCCCTGGCGCGCTCGCTGTCGGGGTTGGTGAAGAAGTCGTCGGGGGCTCGGTCCTCGACGATGCGGCCGTCGGCCATGAACACCACGCGGTTGGCAGCAGAGCGTGCGAAGCCCATCTCGTGGGTGACGACGACCATGGTCATGCCCTCCTGGGCCAGTTGGCGCATGACCTCCAGCACCTCGTTGATCATCTCCGGGTCGAGGGCCGAGGTGGGTTCGTCGAAGAGCAGGGCCTTGGGCTCCATGGCGAGGGCACGGGCAATGGCCACGCGCTGTTGCTGGCCGCCGGAGAGCTGGGCCGGGTACTTGTCGGCCTGGTCGGCGAGACCCACCCGGTCGAGGAGTTCGCGGGAGCGACGGTCGGCCTGCTCCTTCTTGCGCCCCCGGACCTTGACCTGGGCCAGCGAGACGTTCTGCAGGACCGTCTTGTGGGCGAACAGATTGAAGGACTGGAAAACCATGCCGACCTCGGCACGGAGCTTCGCGAGGGCCTTGCCCTCCTCGGGCAGCGGCTGCCCGTCGAGCGTGATGGAACCGGACTTGATGGTCTCCAGGCGGTTGATCGTCCTGCAGAGCGTGGACTTGCCCGACCCCGAAGGGCCGATGACCACGACCACCTCCCCCTTGCCGACGGTGAGGTTGATGTCCTGCAGGACATGCAGCTCCCCGTAGTACTTGTTGACGTCACGCAGTTCGATCAACGGATCGACGACGGCCATACCCAGCCCTACTCACTCTCAGCTGTGTCGTGGTTGCCGCAACTTATCGAGGCAAGATCGCGCTTAAGGAACGACACGCACTTTTCGGTCATAAGCCGTATTTACGCCGCACTTACGGCCATGGTTTCACTCCTCGGCGACCTCCGCGTAGAGCTGGGACAGCTCGGGCACCCCGCTCGCGGCCCACTCGTGTCCGGAGGCCACGACGTCGAACTCCCGGCCGGATTCCAGCCGGATCACGGGCTGGCCGTCCGAGCGCAGATCCCAGGCCGCCCCGGGGACGGTCCGCACGATGACCGTGCCCAGGTAGAGCCCGGCGTCGTTGCCGAGCCAGAGCAGGATCTCCTCGTCGTCGCGCCAGCCCGGCACCAGCTGATCGAGCGCCTCCAACGAGGCCGCCGTGTCGTCCAGTAGGACACCCGAACGGGACGCGTGGGAGCGCAGGAGCTCGCACTCGGAGAGGAGTTCGGCGATGCCCTCGGGGTCACGGGTCCCGGGCTTCTCACTCCAGCCGCCCAGAAAAGGGATCTTCATACGCCCAGCGTGTCACCCACCCGGCCGCATGCACCACAGGCGCGCGGGCCGCGGTTTCCCGTCCACTGCGCACCGAGTCCGCGCCGGGCGCTGTGACGTGCCGCCGATGTCGCCTTGACATCGCCATGCGTCTTTCGTCCCTCGCGAGCGGGAGGATCCGGCTGTGCGCCGACGCCGTCCGGAGTGGTGCGGTGGCTCTGGGCCGGGGGCGGGGGCGGTGGCGGGGCACAGGCCGGCGCTGCAGCGGTCGTATGTGAGTGTGGCCGGCGATCACACGGGGCGTCGGTACGTACGACCGTGGGGTTCGAGAGCGTCAACGACGTGCGGCGCGCGTCGGCGCAGGAAGTCGTCGAGGGGCTGCGGGGGCGAGGCCCGGTGCACGGCCGCCGTCGACACCGAGCGGGTCGCGGTCAAAACCTGGATCCGGGATTCCGGGGTGTTCGACGGCGTGCTGGACTTCGACCCGGGGCTGCGCCCTGACGCTGCTGTGAGCCCTGTCGTGGGGTCTGGTCGTGGGGTCTAGACGTCCAGGTCCACGACCACCGGCGCATGATCGGACGCGCCCTTGCCCTTGCGCTCCTCACGGTCGACGTACGCGTCGGTGACGGCCTTCGCGAAGGGCTCGTTGCCGTACACCAGGTCGATGCGCATGCCGCGGTTCTTGGGGAAGCAGAGCTGGCGGTAGTCCCAGTACGTGAACGGGTGGTCGTACTTGAGGGGCCGCGGGACGACGTCCGACAGGCCCGCCTCGCGCAGGGAGGCGAGGGCCGCGCGCTCGGCCGGGGTGACGTGGGTGAGGCCCTCGAAGGCGGCCACGTCGTATACGTCGTCGTCCGTCGGCGCCACGTTGTAGTCGCCCAGGACCGCGAAGGGGCGGCTGCCCGCAGCGTCACCGGCCACGGCGGCCCTGAGGGCCTCGAACCACTGGAGCTTGTAGGCGTAGTGCGGGTGGTCGACCTCGCGGCCGTTCGGCACGTAGACCGACCAGACGCGGACCGGGCCGCAGGTCGCGGAGATGGCGCGGGGCTCCGGGGCGCCGTCGTAGCCCGGGTCGCCCGCCAGGCCCTTGACGACGTCCTCCAGGCCCACTCGGGAGATCACCGCCACGCCGTTCCACCGGCCGGTCGCGTGCACCGCCGCCTCGTAACCCGCCTCGCGCAGCTGGTCGAACGGGAACTGCTCCTCGGCGATCTTGGCCTCCTGGAGGCACAGCACATCGGTGCCGGTGCTCTCCAGCCAGGCCAGCAGCCTCGGGAGACGGGCGGTGATCGAGTTGACGTTCCAGGTCGCGATGCGCATGCCCGACAACCTACCGGGCGGCACTGACACTCAGAGTGCCGTGCTCTCCCTCGGCTGCAGCCGCAGGTGCTCCGCGCCGCCGAGGGCGCCGATCTGGTTGTCGTAGATCGGGCGGGCGAGGTCGGTGAGAAGGGCGTCGTGGATGTCGTAGGCGCGCTGGGGCTTGACCTCACGGACGTAGTCGATGACCTCGGAGATCTTGCTCCAGGGGGCCATGACGGGAAGCATCAGCGTCTCGACGGCGTGGTCGGGGACGGTGAGGGCGTCGCCGGGGTGGAAGATCCGGCCGCCGTCGACGAGATAGCCGACGTTGGTGATGCGCGGGATGTCCGGGTGGATCACGGCGTGCAGTTCGCCGTGGACCTGGACGTCGAAACCGGCGGCGGTGAAGGTGTCACCGTGGCCGACGGTGTGCACGCGGCCCGGGAAAGCGGTCGAGATCTTCTCGGCGACCGACTTCAGCGTCCAGATCTCTGCGGCCGGGTTGGCGTCCAGGGCCGTCCGCAGCCGCTCCTCGCTGAAGTGGTCGGGGTGTTCGTGCGTGACGAGGATCGCGTCCGCGCCGAGGGCGGCGTCCTCCTCGCTGAAGGCGCCGGGGTCGAGGACGAGCGTCTGTCCGTCCTTCTCCAGACGGACACAGGAGTGCGACATCTTCGTGAGCTTCATGGGTCCATCCTGCCCCTCGGCGAGGCGCCGCCTCACTCGGCGGGGGTGGTCTCCTCGCGGATCACCTGCTGGGCCACCTTGAAGGCGCTGTTGGCCGCCGGGACACCGCAGTACACGGCCGCCTGGAGGAGCACCTCCTTGATCTCTGACGGAGTGAGGCCGTTGCGCAGGGCGGCCCGGGTGTGGAAGGCGAGCTCGTCCAGATGTCCGCCCGCGACGAGGGCGGTGAGGGTGACGCAGCTGCGCGAGCGGCGGTCGAGGCCGGGCCGGTCCCAGATCTCGCCCCAGGCGTAGCGGGTGATGAACTCCTGGAAGTCGCCGGAGAACTCGTCGGCCTGCGCGAGGGCCCGGTCGACGTGCGCGTCGCCGAGCACCTCACGGCGCACCTTGATGCCGGCGTCGTACGGGTCGGGGCGAGTCCCTGACTGGGGGGCGGGGGCGGGGGCGGCCGGGGCGATCTCGGCGATCGGCACCGGTTGCGGCGGCGCGGCCGTCAGGACCGGCTGGAGCGGGGTCGCGGGGATCGCCGTCTGGCCCGTGGCCGAGTCGAAGGCGGGCTGCCAGGCGGTGGAGAAGTGTCTGACCAGCAGGTCGGTGACGGCCGCGGGCTGCTCGACCGGTACCAGGTGGGAGGCGCCGGGCACGACGGCGAGCCGGGCGTCCGGAATGCCCGCGACCAGGGTGCGGGCCTCGGCGGGGCCGGTGACCTGGTCGTCGGAGCCGACGAGGACGAGGGTCGGCACGCCGACCCTCGCGAGGTCGGCCCGTACGTCGAACGCGGCGAGCGCCTCGCAGGCCGCGATGTAGCAGCCCGGGTCGGTGGTGCGCACCATCTGCACGGCCCACTCGGTGATCGCGGGCTGGGCGGCGGCGAACCCGGAGGTGAACCAGCGCTCGGGCGATGTGCGGGCAATGGGATCGAGCCCGTTCGTCCGTACGATCACCCCGCGCTGGCGGAACTCGTCGGCCGTGCCGAAGCGGGGTGAGGCGGCGATCAGCGCGAGCGAGGCGAGCCGCTCCGGGTGGCGCAACGCCAGCTCGATGCCGACCGCGCCGCCCAGCGCGCAGCCCGCGTAGCCGAAGCGCTGCACGCCGAACTGGTCGAGCGTGGCGAGCAGCCGGTCGGTGAGATCGCGGACGGAGCCCGCCGGGTAGGCGGGCGCGCCGCCGTGCCCCGGCAGGTCGAACCGGAAGATGCGCCACTGCTTGACCAGCTCCGGGACCTGGCGGTCCCACATGTGCCATGTGGTACCCAGTGAGGGACCCAAGATCAGGACGGGAGCCTCTTCTGGCCCGTCAAAGCGGTATTGCAGGGTGTTCGACGGTGTCTCACTCACGCCCCAGACCCTCTCACGTCTCACAGACGCCCCTATAACGCGGGGGTGCTGGACACCTGTCTGACCAGGTTGAAGACCTCGCGGGCTGCGTATCGCTTGAGGCATCGGATGATCTCACGCCGGGTCTTGCCCTCCTGGGTGCGGCGTTAGTAGTACGCCTGGGTGCGGGGGTCGTGACGTAGCCGGGTGAACACGATGCGATGCAGGGCGGCGTTGGCCTGGCGGTCGCCGCCGTAGTTGAGCCGGCGTGTGCTCCGACGACCGGAGGAGTACTCGATGGGGCTGACTCCGCAAAGGGCAGCAAAGGACGCCTCGGTGTTCAGACGCTCAGGGTTATCCCCCATGGTGATCAAGAGAGTGACTGCGCTGTCCGGGCCGATGCCCACCGGTGCGAGTAACTGTGGGGCGTGGCGTTCGACGAGCCGGGTCAAACGTTGATTCAGCTCGTCGATCTGAGCGGTGAGCTGTTCGATACGCTCCGCGAGCATGCGCAACGTCATGTGGGTGGCCTGGGCCACCGCGTCCTCATCTCCCCCACCATCGAGCGGGGCGAGGCGCGCGCAGGTGCGGAACAGCTCGGCATTGCCCAGGCTGGACAGCTCCTCCCGCAGGGCGGGATCAGCGATGACCAGGACAGCCTTAAGCTGGTTGATCGCCTGAGTTCGAGCCTTGACCGCGGAGTCCTTGGCCAGCTTGAACAACCGGGCACTGTGCACCGGACCGTCGCCGGACTTGGCTTGGGCCTGGGCGCGACCGCTGAGCACGGCCCGCGCGGCGGCCTGCGCGTCCAGCGGGTCGGACTTCCCCAGCAGCCGACGGGCCGTACGGTCGGGCCGGTTCACTTCGAACACCTGGATCTGCTGAGCCAGCAGGTAGCGAGACAAGCCTGCGCCGAAGGTGCCGGTGCCCTCCACCCCGGCCCGGCGCACCGTCCCCCGCTTGCGGGCCCAGACGAGCAGCTGGCGGTAGCCGGCCGCCGTGGCCGGAAAGGACTCGGTGCCCAAGATCTTCCCCAGCGAGGAGATCACGGCGGCGACGTGCACCTCACCGTGCGTGTCCACGCCCAGGATGACCTCGCGCCGAACGGGAGGATCCGTGCTCGAGGAGGTGCTGCGCTGTCGGGTCGTCATAATGGTTCGCCTCCCACGTGGTGACGTGCTGGCTGGGGTGAATGGCACCGGCCTGCTCGGGCGGTCTGAACTGTGATGGCGCCTGATCGTCGGCAAGGCCCCTATTGGGACACGCCCTGTGGCTCGGTACCAGCAGGCGCCATCCCGAACTGACAGTCGACAAGCCCGTGACTGGACACTTCGGTCATAGATCTCATGAGTCAGACCCCCGTCCGGGACGGCACTGCGCAACCGTCCCATCGATCCCGGCACAACGGCATGACTCGATCACTGCCGGATGGCTTCGAACGAAGCGGCGCTCAACCTGGCCTGGACGGGCTGACAATGAGTTGACTTTTCGTTCACTCGTGACCGGCATTGACGGACAGCCGGACAGCCGTGTGGTCGCCTTCGTCGGCCGGTCGATGGTCCGCAACATGGGCATCGCCCGTGACCTCGGCTACCTGAAGGTCCCGTCCGGTCTGATCGTGAGCACCAAGGAGCTGGAGAAGCTCCCGGACCACAAGATCGCTCTGGTGTGCACCGGCTCCCAGGGCGAACCGATGGCCGCGCTGTCACGGATGGCCAACCCCGACCAGGTCATCCGCATCGGCAAGGGCGACACCGTTCTGCTCGCCAGCTCCCTCATCCCCGGCAACGAGAACGCCATCTACCGGGTCATCAACGGACTCGCCCGGTGGGGCGCCCACGTCGTCCACAAGGGCAACGCCATGGTGCACGTCTCCGGTCTCGCCAGCGCCAGCGAACTCGTCTACTGCTACAACATCGTCAAACCCCGCAACGTCATGCCCGTGCACGGCGAATGGCGCCATCTGCGGGCCAACGGCGACCTCGCCATCCGTACCGGTGTCGACCCCGACCGGGTCATGATCGCCGAGGACGGTGTCGTCGTCGACCTCGTCGACGGGCGTGCGTCGATCACCGGCAAGGTCCCCGTCGGCAACGTCTATGTGGACGGCATGGAAGTCGGCGGCGCTACCGAAGCCTCCCTCAAGGACCGCCTCACCCTCGCGGAGGAAGGGGTCGTCACGGTGGTGGCGATCGTCGACGCGGACACCGGCGCCCTCGCCGAGGCCCCCGACTTCCTGGCCCGCGGCTTCGTCCACGACGACACCACCTTCGAGCCGGTCATCCGGGCGTTCCGCACCCACCGCCGCAAGCCCCTCATCATCCCCGTCATCATCGACGCCTGAGCCACAGCCCGGCAGCACGGCCCCCGGGTTCCGGTCACGGTCTCGCCAGCATCGCGGCCGGGCACGGGAGTCACCAGCCACCCTAGGAAGCCGAGGCGGCAAGACAGTCCACATGATGAGTCATCGGAAACACGTCACCCCAGGAGGGTTCGATAAACTCGCAGGTCAGAGCGCATTTTTTGACTCTCTCGGGAGCGATCGGACGCCCAGAGCGTCAGATGAGCGTCACGCCGGGCAGCGGTCACGCCGCATGCCGACCTACTGCGCGGCGCGGCCCCTGCCCGCCGCGCGTGCAGGGGCGGGGAGACAAGGCTCGGTCACGAGAGTGGGCGGTCGAGCGGGGCACAGCCCCAGGGCCGATCACTCCGCCGGTATGCCGTCACGGTGACCCGACTCGATCGACCATGACCGGCCGAGCCGGGTCACGTCAGCGCCGCCGCTGGTCAGCCCGCAGCTCGAAGTCTCCGTAGCTGTTGTCGACGGGGTTGACCGTGACTCCGGGGGCGACGATCTCGTCGATGGCGTCGAGCACGTCGGAAGACAGTGTGACGTCGGCGGCGGGCAGGAACGCCTCCAGCTGCTCCATGGTGCGCGGGCCGATGATCGCCGAGGTGACGCCGGGGTGGTTGATGACGAAGGCGACGGCCAGCTCGATCAGGGTGAGACCGGCCTTCTCCGCCAGGACGGCGAGCTGTTCGACGGCGTCGAGTTTGCGCTGGTTGGCGGGGGTGCTCATGTCGAACCGGGCCTGGGGGCGCGCCGCGGAGGCTGGGCCCTCGGAGGCGTTCTTGCGGTAGCGGCCGGAGAGCCACCCGCCGGAGAGCGGACTGTAGGTGAGCGTGCCCATGCCGTGACGGCGCACGGTGGGGAGCACGTCCTCCTCGATACCCCGGACCAGGATCGAGTACGGCGGCTGCTCGGTCACGAACCGCTCCAGGCGCCACTCCCGCGAGGTCCACTGGGCCTCGACGATCTGGGAGCCGGAGTAGGACGAGGAGCCGATGTAGCGGATCTTGCCCTGATGCACCAAGTCGGAGAGGGCGCCGAGGGTCTCTGCCACGTCCGTGTCCTGGCTGGGTCGGTGTACCTGGTAGAGGTCGATGTGGTCGGTGCCGAGCCGCCGCAGGGAGTTCTCGACCTCGCGGATGATCCAGCGCCGTGAGCCGCCTCGCTGGTTGGGGTCGTCCTGGTCCATCGGCATGAAGAACTTGGTCGCCAGGAAGACGTCCTCGCGTCGGTCCTTGAGCGCCTTGCCGACGATCTCTTCGGAGACGCCGGCGGAGTACACGTCAGCGGTGTCGACGAAGTTGATACCCGCGTCGAGGGCGCGGTGGATGATCCGGATCGAGTCGGCTTCGTCCTCGTTGCCCCAGGGGCCGAACATCATCGCGCCCAGGCAGAGCGGGCTGACCTGGACGCCTGTGCGGCCGAGCGGTCGGTACTGCATGAAGTGGTTCTCCTCGATCGAGGGTGGTCAGTCGTTCCGGGAGGGCACGACGGTGCCGGTGCCCGCCCAGCTGGCGAGGAGGCCGAGAGCCTCCTGCTCCCGGGAGTCCGGTTCGGGTGTGTAGAAGTTGAGGCGGAGTCCAGGGTCGGACGGCAGGTCCATCGCCTCCCAGGGCAGGGCGAGATCGCCGACCAGCGGATGGTGCAGGTTCTTCACGCCCGAGCGGTGGAACTTCACGTCGTGGCGGGCCCAGCGGCGTGCGAAGTCGTCGCTCCTGGTGGTCAGCTCCCCGACCAGGTCGGTCAGCGCCCTGTCGTGCGGTGCGCGGCCGGTCTCGGTGCGCAGGAAGGCGACCGCGTCGTCGGCCCCCTTGTCCCAGTCGGCCCAGAATTCCCTGCTCGCGGGGTCCAGGAACATGAAGCGGGCGCTGTTGACCGGCCCGCGTTGCGCGAACAGCGGTGAGTCGTAGACCGGCGCGTACAGTGCCCGCCCCAGGGTGTTGGCGGCCAGGATGTCGAAGCGGGCGTTGCGTACGTAGGCCGGCACCTCGGCCATGGAGTCGAGCAGGCGCAGGATCGTCGGCCGTACCCGGGAGGCGGTCGCCGTGGGGCGTCGGCCCGACGGTGCCGCCGCCCGGGCCAGGTCGTAGAGGTGGGTGCGCTCGGCCTCGTCGAGTTGCAGTGCGTGCGCGAGGGCTTCGAGCACCGAGTCCGAGGCACCGCTGAGGTTCCCGCGCTCGAGCCGGACGTAGTAGTCCACACTCATTCCGGCGAGCAGGGCGACCTCCTCGCGACGCAGCCCCGCCACGCGTCGCTGTCCGCCGTAGACCGGGAGCCCGGCCTGCTGCGGGGTGAGCCGCGCCCGTCGGGTGCTCAGGAACTCGCGCACTTCGGCGGCGAGGTCCTTCTTGGTGCTGTCGGCCATGCTCAGATCCTGGTGTTGTCGTCGGCCGCGCCTACGGCGGACAGCGGCGGGCGCGGATCGGTGTGGAGCGTGCTCGCCCCGAGCCGGGCCCGTGCGCCGTCGCGAAGGACGTCGCCGAAGCGGGAGGGCGGCGCGGGACAGACGGTGCGGCTCAGCCGACGGGCTGGTGTGGATGCCGGGGCCGGGGGCACTGCGACCTCCTTTTGATCGTCCTGTGTGTCGTGCCGAGACCTTCACGTTAGGTCTGTCCGAGCCGGCCTGCGAGGTACTGCTAGTACCTGGAAGAGCAGTGACTCCCACTCGTGGGCCGACGTGCAGTTACCTGGGGAAGGCCAGAACTGGCGGTCCGAGACCGGGCCTGAACTCACAGCCGACTCGAAGGAACACCGTGCGCGCAGCACCCACATGCGAGGCCGGCGACGTCCGTGCCGGGCACGTCGCCGACCCGAGCCGTCCGGGCACCACCCGTGTGCCGAGTGACGCAGGGGTCACCACGCCGTCTCCGCCGACGCGCCGGGACCGGTGCGAGCAGCGCGGGGCCCCGGCCCGCTCGACACTGATCCTCGCGATCATCTGCGTCAGCTACTTCATGGTCATCCTGGACAACTCCATCGTGTTCACCGGGCTGCCGCAGATCCGGTCCGACATGGGCTTCTCCGAAACCGGCCTGTCCTGGATCACCAATGCCTACGTCCTGGTCTTCGGCGGGCTGCTGCTCCTGGGCGCGCGAGCCGGTGACCTGTTCGGACACCGCAGGGTCTTCCTGTTCTCGCTGATCGCCTTCTCGCTGGCCTCGCTCCTGGTGGGCGCCGCGCAGACCGCTTGGTGGCTGATCGCCGCCCGGGCGCTCCAGGGCGTCGGGGCGGCGGTGCTGGCTCCCTCCGCGCTGTCTCTGCTCACGCGCAGTTTCGCCGAGGGCCGGGCCCGCAACCGGGCCATGGCCGCCTACAGTGCTGTGGCCGGTCTCGGTGCGGCCTTCGGCCTGGTCGTCGGGGGGCTCGTCGCCGACCTGGTCTCGTGGCGGGCCGGGTTCTTCCTCAACGTGCCGATCGGCATCGTGATGATGGTGCTGGCCCTGCGGTTCCTGCCCGAGACCGACCGCCGACGGGGCCGCTTCGACATCACCGGGGCTCTGCTGGCGACGCTGGGCTCGACCGCCCTGGTCCTGGGGATCGTCGATGCGGCCGACCACGGCTGGACGGCTTCTGCCACCCTGCTCCCCCTGGGGGCCGGTGCGGTGATGCTGGGCCTGTTCGTGCAGGTGGAGCGGCGGGCCGCGCAGCCGATCGTTCCGTTGCGGCTGTTCGCGAGCCGGGAGCGCAGCGGCGCCTACGTCACCCGGATGCTCTACATGGGCGCGATGATGGGTTTCTTCTTCTTCACCGCGCAGTTCGTACAGAGTGTCTACCACTGGACACCATTGCAGGCCGGGCTCTCCTTCCTGCCGATGACGCTGGTCAACTTCGTCTTCGCCGTCCGGGTGCCGCGACTACTGGAGAGGTTCGGCAGGCCGCGGGTGCTCGCCGCCGGAATCGCTCTGACCACGGTGGGCATGGCCTGGCTGAGCCGCCTCGACCTGCACACGCCCTACCTGACGGGAGTGGCGTTGCCAATGGTGCTCATAGGCGCCGGCCAGGGGCTGGCGCTGGCCCCGCTGACCTCCAGCGGCGTCGACGGCGTCACCCCTGAGGACGCGGGGGCCGGCTCGGGCCTGGTCAACACCGTTCACCAGGTCGGCAGCGCGCTGAGCCTGAGCATCCTGACCGCTGTGGCCGCCGCCGTCTCCACCGGCCATGCGGCCGCCGACATCGCGTCCCGCTCGGGCGCGGCCCTGACCGGCTCCACCGTGCTGCTCGCCCTGGCCGTCGTGACCGTCCTGACATTCATCGTGCCCGTACGGGCCACCCGGAACGAAAGGTCTCTGTGATGCAGACCCTCACCCTCAACAACGGCGTCGAGATGCCCGTCCTCGGGCTCGGCGTCTTCCAGACCCCGCCGGACGAGACCCGGGCGGCCGTCACGGCGGCCCTCGACCTCGGCTACAGGCACATCGACACCGCCGCCGCGTACGGCAACGAACGCGAGGTCGGTCAGGCCATCCGCGAGTCCGCGGTGCCGCGCGAGGACATCTTCGTCGAGACCAAGATCTGGATCAGGGACTACGGCTACGCCGAGACCTTGCACGGCTTCGACAAGAGCGCCGCCAAGCTCGGCGTCGACCGGATCGACCTTCTGATCCTGCACCAGGCCCTGCCGTCGGACTTCGACAAGACCCTCGCCGCCTACCGCGCCTTGGAAAAGCTCCTGGCCGACGGCAAGGTCCGAGCCATCGGCGTCAGCAACTTCATGGTCGATCACCTGACGGCGCTGCTCGACGCGACCTCCGTCGTGCCGGCCGTCAACCAGTTGGAGATCCACCCCTACTTCCAGCAGCGCGCCGTACTCGACTTCGACGACCGGCACGGCATCCTCAACCAGGCGTGGTCCCCCATCGGCGGGATCACCTTCTACCCGGGCTACGGCGAGGACCGCAGGAGCGTCCTTGACGACCCGGCCGTCACCCGCATCGCCGAGGCGCACGGCAAGAGCCCGGCCCAGGTGCTGCTGCGCTGGGGCCTCCAGCAGGGCCGCTCGGTGATCCCCAAGTCGACCAAGCGCCACCGGATCGCCGAGAACATCGACGTCTTCGACTTCGAACTCACCGCGGACGAGTTGAAGGCCCTCGACGGCCTGGAGACCGGCCGTCGCGGAGGTCCCGAGCCGGAGAACGTCACCCTCGCCGACTTCGGCCGTGCCGTCCCCGAAGCCTGACATCACCTCCCATCCGCGAAACGGAATCACCGTGTCGACCACTGTCAACGCGTTCGGCGCCCACGAGGCCGGCCGGCTGCTCGGTCCCGTCACCATCGAGCGCCGCGACGTCGGCCCGCACGACGTCAAGCTCGACATCCTGTTCTGCGGCATCTGCCAATGAGCAACTCCCATCACGTATGGCCCGTACGGCACCGTCCTGCACGAGGGCCTACACGATGACCTTCCCCACTGCCTCAGCCAGGACCTGCTTCCCCAGCTGTGGCCGGTGCTGCGCACTCTGGTCGGTCGCACCGTGCGCACGGTGTGGGAGGACGCTCTTCCCTCAGCTCGCCTCCCGCAATCCGGCAGCAGCGCGACGGACATGCCGGAGCTGCACACGCGGCTCCTGGCGGACGTGATCGCGCTTGCGAGGGCCGGTTCACCACCATGCACATCGGCTCCGGTGAACGCTCCCAGTACGAGCAGACCGGCTTCAAGGGCAGCGGTGACGTCGGCGCCGGCCGTATCGGCGACGATCCGCACGCCTATGTGGCGGCCACGGAGCCGTTCCACGGCAACACCGTCGCCGTGTACGTCAAGGAGGGACCGGGCACCCCGGTCCACGAGGCGACCTGGCGCCGCGTTGTCCTCGACGTGTTCGGCGACCCCAACGAACTCGGCGAAGGCCCCGGCCACCAGATCGTCTGCGCGGACTTCGACAACGACGGCGACGACGAGTTCCTCGTCGCCCTGCGCGGGCCGTGGCCCTGCCAGGACGTCTTCTATGCACTCGACATCCGGGCCGGTGTCTTCGCCAAGTGGCGGGTGTCCTCCGACTCCACCGCACGCATCGCCGTGGGCGACTTCAACGGAGACGGCCGACTCGACTTCGCGACCATCGCCTACAAGGTCGACAAGTACTTCGTCGCCCGAGACGCGAAACTGTCCCTCTTCCGCAACCAGACGGACACCACCGATTCCGCCAGAGACCGCGCGGCACCGGACAGCCCCTGACGACAGGGCGCGGGCTGTCCGGTGCTGGTCGTCCGTGCGCCAAGACGCCACCGAAGGGAGCGACGCGCGGTGACAGATGAGGATCACACCGGCGGGCCTGAGGGCCGTGCCCCGAAGACGGCACCCGGGTACGGCCCCGGCGCCACCGCGGCCGGGCTGCGCCCGCGGTGGGGCCCGCCCCCGCCAAGGGGGTACTGACAGACCCCTGGACGAAGGGGGCCCCCTCCAGCCATCGGCACCGGGTTTGCAAATGCTTTACTTAATTCGAGCAGTGATCACGCCTATCGCGAGCTGTCTGCGTCTTTCGCGCTCAACAATCAGCCTCCTTCAGTGAACCCGATTCGAAGTCAAGAACAAAGAGGAGAAGAACTGTCGTGAACCGCCGTGGATTCATGGCTGCCGGCCTTGGAGTTGGCGCAGTGTCCTTCCTACCTGTTTCAGCCGCGCAGGCGACAACCCCTAAACCTTCCGCGCCCAGTCCACACCCGATGAGCACAGAGCGCCGCATGCTCGGCTCGCTGGAAGTCTCCGCCCTGGGGATGGGCTGCCAGAACTTCGCCGGGATGTACGGGCCGCCGACCGACACCAAGGAAGCGGTCCGGGTGATCCGGGCGGCCTATGACCGGGGTGTCACGTTTTTCGATATCGCCGAAGTCTACGGGCCGTACCTTGGCGAGGAGATAGTCGGCAAGGCACTGAAGCCGGTACGCGACAAGGTGGTGATCGCTACCAAGTTCGGGTTCGACATCGGTCGGGACGGCCAGATTCAGGGCCTCAACAGCCGTCCCGAGCACATCAGGCAGGTGACCAAGGAATCACTCCGGCGCCTGAAGACCGACTACGTCGATCTCATGTATCAACACCGCGTCGATCCCAAGGTGCCCATCGAGGAAGTGGCCGGGACGGTCCAGGAGTTGATCGCCGAGGGCAAGATCCGCCACTTCGGCCTGTCCGCTGCTGGCGGGGCGACCATTCGTCGCGCGCACAAGGTTCAGCGGGTCACGGCGGTGCAGAACGAATACTCCGTCTGGACACGCGATCCGGAGATAGAAGCACTGCGGGCCTGCGAAGAGCTGGGCATCGGGTTCGTGCCGTGGAGTCCGCTCGGAATGGGGTATCTGACCGGCACTGTCACTCCGAGGATGGTGCACGGCCCCGCGGATCTGAGGGCTTCACTGCCACGCTTCACTCCGGAGGCGCGTCGCGCGAACTGGCCCGTTGTCGAACTGCTGCAGCGTGTGGGAGCACGCCACCAGGCGACGCCTGCCCAGACAGCACTGGCCTGGTTGCTCGCCCGCAAGCCGTGGATCGTGTCCATTCCGGGGCCGATCACGCAGGGGCACATGGAAGAAAACATGGACGCTCTGCAGGTCCGGCTGACCACCGCCGACATCGCGGATATCGAGGACGGCTTCGCTCAGATCAAGGTGCAGGGCGCGCGCTTGAGCGAGCCGATGCTCGCCATGATCGACGTCGGGGCCAAGCTGGGGACGAGCTCGGAAGGCGGGCACGGCAACTCGCCCCTGCCGTAGCTTGGGAATTGACATCACAGGTCAATCGACCTGCTGAGATCCCAGGAAACCGACGCACGTGACGTGGCCGTTCTTCACGCTTCGAGATGTCGAGCAACGAAGCGCGAAAGAACGGCCGCTTCCTATGAGGCTCCGCGTCGACGTGCGTCTCGGTCGGCCGCATCGACGCCGTGACGGTGCGTCCATCCCCTGGGAACAGGACGAAATACAGCCCGGGCCGTTCAGCCTGCCGGACTGAGGTTCTCGGCGGCCTCTCGCACACAGGCGTCGAGGAAGCCCGGGAACCGGGCGTTCAGTTCGTCGGCGCGCAGAGCGTTTATCTTGGATGTGCCCGCGTAGTACTGGCGGATGATGCCCGCCGCACGCAGGACGTCGAAGTGGTGCGTGGCGGTGAGCGGGCCACCGGCAGATCGAGGCCTCCGCATCTGACGTGCTGCCCGGCGCGGTACAGCTGGGCAGTGATGCTGCGGCGCACCGGATCCACGAGCGCGTCCAGCACCGCCTGGAGGGTGAACTCGTGCGGCTCGGGTGTGCGGGAATCCGGTCGGTGTACTGGGTCACCCGTACCTCCTTCATGGCGGATGGCTGCTGCGATCCCCGCGTCCTCCGGCAAGACCAGCCGCCACCGCCTCAACCGCGGAGGCGACCGTCAGGCCAACCACGCCCTCTACATGATCACCGTCAGCCGCATGGCCTGGGAGCCACGCACACGCGCCTATGTGGCCCGCAGGACAGCCGAAGGCAAGACGAAGACCGAGATCATCCGCTGCTTGAAGCGACACATCGCCCGTGAGGTCTACGGCCTACTCGTCCCGCGCCCCCCAGCGCACCCACCTGCCCGCGAAGATCTGGCAACCGCAGCCTGACCTTCCTTGACAGCTATAGGAGCATCGGCAAGGCCGAACGCTTCCACCACACCCTGCTCGACGAATGGGCCTACCACCGGCCCCACACCTCAGACGCCGAACGCCGAGCCGCGTTTCCCGACTGACTGGACTGGTACAACTACCACCGACCCCACACCGGAATCAGCGGCCAACCCCCAGCCAGCCGCGTCACCAACCTGTCCGAACAGCACACCTAGGCCCTCGCGACCTCCCCCTTCTCCCCTCCCCCATGTCGCTTCCGGAGCTCCGAGACCACCCCGAACGCGGCCGCGGTCAGCGGCACCGACAGCAGCATGCCGAGGATCCCGGCGACGGAGGCGCCGGCAGTGAGAGCCAGCAGGACCACTGCTGGGTGCATCTGCAGCGTGCGGCTCTGGATCATCGGCTGGAGTACGTTCCCCTCAATGGTCTGCACCGCAAGCACCAGTCCGAGGACCCACAGCGCGGTGCCGAGACCGTCGTCGGCGAACGCTACGAGGACCGCGACCGCGCCCGAGAGAAGCGCACCGAGGTAGGGGATGTACGCACCGATGAACACCAGCGCCCCCAGCCCGGCGGCATTCGGGACCTGGAGGACCAGCAGACCGACGGTGATGCAGACGGCGTTGATGAAGGCGATGATCGTGGTTCCGCGCATGAAGCCCTCGATCGCCTGGAAGGCCCGGCGGGCCATGGCTACGACGGTGTCCCCGGAGCCGCGGGGTGCCAGCGAGTGCAGCGCGGCGACGGCCCTGTCGGAGTCCCGCAGGAAGAAGAAGAGCAGCAGGATCGCGAGAAAGCCTGTCGCGATCATCTCCGTGAGCACGCTGACGCCGCTCATCACGCCGGCGGCAGCGGTACCTCCGAACTGGGACGCCAGGTCCTTGGCGTTCTTGGCGGTCTCGTCCAGGGAGGTCCCCGCCGCCTCGAACGTCCCACTGAGCGACTGCGCCGCGTCCCGCAGCGAGGAGATGATCTGGTCGCCGGTGTCGATCAGGGCGGTCACCACGATGTAGGAGGCTCCGCCCATGACCAGGACCACGGTGGTGCAGGTCAGCCCGGCGGCAAGGGACTTGTTGATCTTCATGGCGACGAGTCGCCGGTAGAGCGGGCCGAGCAGGGCCGCACCCAGCAGCGCGAGCAGTACGGGTGTGACGACGGCCTGGAACGTGATGCAGAACCAGACGATCAGGGAAACGACACCGCTCAGGAGGAGCACCAGTGCGCTGCCTGCGGCGAGGCGCCGGGCGGGCTCCGGCAGCGGGCTCTGACGGCTTTCCGCCCGGCTCCATCCCGCTTCTGCCGACTGACTCACGGATACGACCGTGGTGCGTATCACCGGTCGCGGTCGGTGCACCTGCAGGCGCCGACGGCGCGGGTGCCGCCCGCGAAGGTCTCTTCGAGGGGTTCCCCTACGGCTGTTCATGGTGTTTCTGTCTCCGCTCGCACTCGGCCGCCGAGGCGCGGCCGGCCTCGACTCTGCTGCAGCTCGCGCGCGAGCGCCTTCACCTGCTGACGCCAGAAGTCCTGGGAGACCTCGACATCGGGAAACACCGCGTCAAACCCGTGGAAAGCCCCGGGGACGACGTGAAGTTCACACGGGACCCCGCTGTCGTCCAGTCGGCGCGCGTACTCGACGTCCTCGTCGTGGAAAAGGTCGAGGGTGCCCACTCCGATCCAGGCCGGGGGGAGCTTGGTGAGGTCCTCGCGGCGGGCTGCGGCCGCGTACGGGGAGACGTCCGGGCCCGCGACGGCGTCGCCGAGGTAGGACGACCAGCCGTATCTGTTGCTCTTGGCCGTCCACAGGCGCACGTCGAGGGCGTCCAGGTCGGTTCGCGTTGTCGTGCGGTCGTCCAGCATCGGGTAGACCAGCAGTTGGAACACCGGACGGATCTCGGCACGGTCATGGGCGAGCAGCGCGAGGGCCGCGGCGATGCCGCCGCCCGCGCTGGCACCGCCGATCGCGATGCGGTCGATGTCGATGTGGAGGTGGCGCGCCTGCGCGACCAGGCCACGCAGCGCGGCGTAGGCGTCCTCCACCGCGGCGGGTGCGGGACTGTGCGACGCCAGCCGGTAGCGAACCGCGGCGACGGTGATGCCGAGTTCACGGGCGAAGGCGATGCTCGTGCGGTCGTCGTTCTGCGGGGCTCCGAAGATGAGGCCGCCTCCGTGTACCCACAGCAGGGCCGGCGCCGTCGTCTTCAGGCCGGCCGGCTGGAAGACGCGCAGAGAGACGTCCGGCGCCCCCTCGGGGCCGGGCACGACCACTTCCTGGACAGTGATGTCCGGGCCGGGAACGACCGGGCGCGCCTTCAAGCTGCGCATGATGCGTGACGACAGGGGGCCGTAGGACATCTTGGGGATGAAGCGGCCCCGCGCGAGATCGGGATGGATGTCGTTCATCGGATCCTCGTCAGCCCGCTCGGCAGGGGGAACGATGTCATCAGGTGGTCTCCTCGTCGTGCGCGTTCGGAATCGTCAGGACACCCTGCGGGCGAACGCCGGACCGGTGGGCGGTCGTTTCACCCGCACCGACCGGGAGGCCGTCACGCAGTTGTGCCAGGTCCTCGCGGACCAGGTCCGGCAGTGTGGCGCCGGTTTCGCCTCTGGCCCCGATCTCGACCGACGTCCGCAGCACTGCGGCTGCCGTGGCGGCCAGGAGTCGCGTAGCCAGGTCCCGCTCGACATCGGTGCCGGTACGGTCGGCGATGAACTCGGCGAGTCGCTGATGGGCGTCCTCGTAGGCGACAAAATGCTGGGCCCGCATCGCCGGGTTCTCGGCCACTGCGCGCATCAACACCGCGATGTCGTCGCGCTGAACGGCGAACGTCGCCGTGAAGGCCGGAAGCACCTTGACCAGGGAATCCCACACCGGTTCCTCCGCAGGCCTGGCCCGCATGGTGTCGACGAGGGTGGTGCCCCGCGAGACCAATCCGTGGAGGATCGCCTTCTCACGGCTCCCGAAGTAGTTGCGGAACGTCCGCGGGGACCCATCCGCCGCCTCGGCGACGGCCTCCGGGGTCGCCGCGTCCAGACCCTGCTCCGCCATCAATGACCACGCGGCGTGGCTCAACGCGGAGCGCGTCGCCAGCTTCTTCCGCTGCCGCAGGCTCAACTCAGACGTCACGCCGGTGATCATCCAAGATTCTTTCTATTTTGGCAATCTTTCCTTCTTGGCAAATTTTTTCCCATGGGCCCACGCTGTGCGCACGGGTCAGCAGGCGTCCATCGGAGCTGTGCATACAGCTACTCGGCGGGGCTCTGTCACACCGATGAGGAACTGTCATTTGCCAAGGCACGACGGCGTCGATGGCGCTGGCATGGGGGCGCTGTGGGTACCCGCCGTCCAGGCAACCGCCCGCGGTCCCCACGCGCCGCCGCACCGGCCACCGCACTTCCGGGGGGGGTCTGCCAGTACCCCTTTCAGGGCCCGACGGGGCGGGAGGCCGTCCTACGGTGGTTCCCATGGACCGCAGCAGCGAGATCCGTGAGTTCCTGCGCACCCGCCGGGCCCGGATCACTCCCGAGCAGGCCGGCCTCACCCCACATCCGGGGCCCCGCCGCGTGCCGGGGCTGCGCCGCGAGGAAGTCGCCCAGCTAGCCGGAGTCAGCGTCGACTACTACGTCCGCCTGGAGCGCGGCCGCACCCAGGGCGTCTCCGAGGCCGTCCTGGACGCCGTCGCCCGCGCCCTGCACCTCGACGACGTCGAACGCGCCCATTTCTTCACCCTCGCGCAGCCCAAGCCCACCGCCCGAACCCGCCGCCAGCGCCCTCTCGCCCCCCAAAGGGTCCACCCGGTCCTCTACCGCACCCTGGACGCGCTCAGCGTTCCCGCGGTGATCGAGGGGCGACGGCTGGACATCCTGGCCGCCAACAAGCTCGCCTGCGCCCTCTACACCGACTTCGAAGCCCGACCCCATCGCGAGCGCAACTTCGCCCGCTACGTCTTCCTCGACGAGGCCGCCCGCACCCTGTACACCGACTGGGACGAGGTCGCCGAGACCTGCGTGTCCAGGCTCCGCCTGTACGCCGGCCGTCACCCCGACGACCCGCAGCTCACCGAGCTGATCGGCGAGTTGTCCCTGCACAGCGACATCTTCCGCAGCTTGTGGGCCGACCACGACGTCGTCGCGCACACCACCGGTACCAAACGCCTGCACCACCCTCTCGTCGGCGACCTCACTCTCGAATTCGCGGTCCTCGCCGTCGAAGGCGACCCCGAACAGTGCCTCGTCATCTACACGCCCGAACCCTCCTCCCCCACCGCCGAAGCCCTGGGCATCCTCTCCAGCTGGACCACCACGTCCGCCACCAACCCCCACACCACCCGACAGACACGCAACCCGGCCGGCTGACACCCGCGGCGCAACCGCAGGATCACATCCCGAGCAGCGGGGCAACGACGGCCCGCGCCGGATGGAGTGCAGCGGCCCTGCCGCCACAGCCCCTCACGCACCGAGGCAGCATCCGTCATCTCAGGCGACGGGGCGGGCCGGCCGGTTGCCACACCTGGGAGACGACACCAGTTCTCCTGCAAGCGCGCCGATGAGCAAGGCCGTTGACCTTCCACCGAGTAGAAAGCGTACGCATGTCTACTGAAGTCACTGATTCAGCTGCCCCTCCGCCGACCGCACCCCCGTCGGAACCGTCCACGTCGGAACCGTCCCGGCGCACCTTCGTCGCCACGACCGCCGTCGTCGGTGGTGCTGTGATGGCGGGCGGTCTGGCGGGACCACTCGGCCTGGGCGCCGAGGAGGCGGTCGCCGCTGACGGACCACCCAGCGGCCGTGTCTCCCTGACCGTCAACGGCAAGCGGCACACCGTCACGGTCGACAACCGGACCTCGCTGCTGGATCTGCTGCGCGAGCATCTGGAGCTGACCGGCAGCAAGAAGGGCTGCAACGCAGGTGCCTGCGGGGCCTGCACGGTCCTGGTCGACGGACGGCGGGTCAACTCCTGCCTGACGCTGGCGATACGGCTGGAGGGCGCCGAGGTCACCACCATCGAGGGCCTGTCCGACGGCGACGAACTGCACCCGCTCCAGCAGGCGTTCATCGAACAGGACGCCTTCCAGTGCGGCTACTGCACCCCCGGCCAGATCATGTCCGGCGTCGGCTGCATCCAGGAGGGCCACACCGGCTCCAAGGACGAGATCCGGGAGTTCATGAGCGGCAACATCTGCCGCTGCGGCTGCTACGTCAAGATCGTGCGCGCGGTCGAGCAGACCGCGCACGGGAAGTGAGCGCCATGTACCCCTTCTCGTACACCACGGCGGAGAACACCCGCGAGGCCCTAAACGCGGGCCGGCGCGGCGGACGCTACATCGCCGGCGGCACCACCCTGGTCGACCTGATGCGCGAGACCGTCGAACGCCCCGAGACGCTGGTCGACATCACGGCTCTGCCCCTGCGGGAGGTCACGGTCACCGAGCGCGGTGGCCTGCGCATCGGCGCGCTGGTGCGGATGGCCGAGGCCGCCGCCCATCCCAAGGTGCGCACTCTCCACCCCGTGATCTCGCAGGCGCTGGAGCTGAGCGCGTCGGCCCAGCTGCGGAACATGGCAACCATCGGCGGCAACATCATGCAGCGCACCCGGTGCACGTACTTCCGTGACGTCACCGCGAACTGCAACAAGCGCGAACCCGGATCGGGCTGCGCCGCGTTGGAGGGCTTCAACCGCACCCACGCGATCCTGGGCACCTCCGAGAACTGCGTGGCCACCCATCCCTCGGACGTGGCCGTCGCCTTCGCCGCACTCGAGGCGACCGTGCACCTGCTCGGCCCGGACGGACAGCGCACCGTGCCCTTCGCCGACTTCCTGCTCCGGCCCGGCAGCACACCCAATCGCGAACAGGCCATCCGGCAGGGCGAGTTGATCAGTGCCGTGGAGATCCCGCCGCTTCCCCGCCCCCTGAAGTCCGGCTATCTGAAGGTCCGTGACCGGCAGTCCTACGAATTCGCCCTCACCTCCGCGGCCGTCGCCCTGCACATCCGCGGCGGGCGGATCCAGGAGGCCAAGGTCGCCGCCGGAGGCGTCGGCACCGTGCCATGGAAGCTGCCCGCCGTCGAGAGGCACCTCATCGGCGAACGACCGTCGGCAAGCCTGTGGGCTGCGGCGGCCGAACGCGCGGCCGACGGGGCCCGCCCCCTGGAGCACAACCGCTTCAAAGTCGAGTTGGTGAAGCGCACCGTCGAACGCCAGCTGCGCGTCGTAGGAGGTACCAAGTGAGCCCTCAGCCGCAGGCAGCCGTGGGAGCTCCGCTGTCCCGTGTGGACGGCCGGCTGAAGGTGACCGGGAAGGCGACGTACGCCGCCGAGCACGACATCGGCGGCGTGGTCCACGCGGTCGTCGTCGACAGCACGGTCGCTCGCGGCCGGATCACCGGCATCGACACCCGCGCCGCCCTCGCCCAGCCCGGCGTCCTGAAGGTGATCAACCACCTCAACGCGCCCAAGCTGGCCTACCGCGACAACCCCGCCTCGATCGACCCGCTGGAAGGCGACAGACTGCACGTCTTCCAGGACGACCAGGTCCGCTTCCACGGGCAGCCGGTCGCCGCCGTCGTCGCCACCACGCTGGAGACGGCGCAGCACGCGGCGAGCCTGGTGAAGGTCTCCTACGACGCCCGGCAGCCGTCGACCGACATGGCCGACCCGGCCGACCGCCCGGACTGGAAGCCCATCACCTACGCGCGCGGTGACGCGGACAAGGCGCTCGCCTCCGCCGCCGTACAGCTGGATGTCACGTACCATCTGGGCCGCAACCACCACAACCCGATGGAGCCGCACGCCACCATCGCCCGCTGGGACGGGGACAAGCTGACACTGTGGGACAAGACCCAGTGGGTGCCCGGGACGCAGGTCGAGCTGGCCGCCGTGTTCGGTATCCCGCAGGAGTCGATCCGGGTCGTCTCGCCGTTCGTCGGCGGCGGGTTCGGCGGCGCGATCCGCTCCTGGCCGCACGTCACGATCGCGGCCGTCGCCGCCCGTGAGACGGGCCGCCCGGTCAAACTCGTGCTCTCGCGCAAGCAGCTCTACTTCGGGGTCGGTTACCGGCCCACGTACGAGTTCCGGCTGGGCCTGGGCAGTGACCGGCGCGGGCGCCTGACCGCCATGGTCAACGACGTCACGGCCGAGACCTCGACGTACGAGAACTTCGTGGAAGAGGGCGTCCTGGCCCCCGGCAACATGTTCTACAGCACCCCCAACGTCCGCCAGGAGTACCGGACGGTGTCGCTCGACGTGAACACGCCGTGCTGGATGCGCGGGCCCGGCTACGCCACCGGCTCCTTCGCCGTCGAGTCGGCGATGGACGAACTCGCCCACGAACTCGGCATCGACCCGATCGAGCTGCGCAGGCGCAACGAGCCGGCCGAGGACGAGTCGAGCGGACTGCCGTTCTCCACCCGGCGGCTGCGCGAGTGCTACACCACTGGCGCCCGCGAGTTCGGCTGGGACCGCCGCAACCCCAAGCCCCGCTCGACCCGCGACGGGGACTGGCTGATCGGCACCGGCATGGCCGCCGGCGTCTACCACCACCTCTACTGGGCGGCCCAGGCGTCGGTCCGGCTCGACGCCGACGGCACGGCCCTGGTCGAGGCCGCGACCAGCGACATGGGCCCGGGCACCTACACCTCCCAGAGCCAGCTCGCCGCCGACGCGCTCGGTCTGACCATGCGCAACGTGACCTTCCGGCTCGGCGACTCCCGCATGCCCGTGACCCCGCCGCACGGCGGCTCCATGACCATGGCCAACGTCGGCTCCGCCGTCCAGGACGGCTGCGACAAGCTGCGCAAGCAGGCGATCGAACTCGCCGTCGGGGACGAGGACTCGCCGCTGTACGGCGCCGACGCCGACACCGTCGTCGTACGCGGCGGGCGGCTGTACGTGAAGGACAATCCCGCGCGCGGGGAGACCTACCAGCGGCTGCTGGCCCGCAACAACCGCACCCACCTCGAGGTGCTCGGCTCCTACACTCCCGAAGAGCCCCACCGGGCCTCGGTGCACTCCTACGGCGCGGTGTTCGCCGAGGTCGCCGTCGACGCCCGCCTCGGTCTCGTCCGGGTGCGGCGGATGCTCGGCGTGTACGACGTGGGCCGCGTCATCAGCCCCAAGCTCGCCGACAGCCAGGCCCTGGGCGGCATGGTCGGCGGCATCGGGCAGGCCCTGCTTGAGCACATGGTCATGGACCAGCGCGACGGCCGGATCGTGAACGCCGACCTGGCCAACTATCTCGTCCCCGTCAACGCCGACATCCCCGACCTCAAGGCCATCTACCTCGACGGGGAGGACCACGAGGCCGACCCCATCGGCGTCAAGGGCATCGGCGAAGTCGTCCAGCTCGGGGTGGCCGCCTCCCTCGCCAACGCGGTCTTCCACGCCACCGGACGCCGCATCCGCACCCTGCCCATCACGGCGGAAGCCCTGCTCTGAGCAACCGGGCCCGCCACGACCGCCCTGCGGGCCGCCCCGCCACGCAGGGCACACCAGGGCCGCCGCCGCGAACTCCGTCCCCCCGGCGGTGCGGCGGCGGCCCGTTCACCACATCCCTCGAGGAAGACCCGGTGAGGAAGACCCGTCCATGCTGAACATCGCGGAAACGCTGTACGCCTGGTGCCGGGAAGCCCGTCCCTTCGCCCTCGCCACCGTCGTCGACGTCAGCGGCAGCGCACCCCTGCCACCCGGCACCGCACTCGCCGTGAGCGCCGACGGCGACGTGATCGGCAGCGTCTCCGGCGGCTGCGTGGAGGCAGCGGTCTACGAACTGTGCCGGGAGACCCTCGAACCCGCCGGCGCTCCGGTACTGACGCGCTTCGGCTACTCGGACTCCGACGCCTTCGCCGTGGGCCTGACCTGCGGGGGCGAGATCGAGATCCTGGTACAGCGGCTGGATCCCGCGGTGCAGCCCCAACTCACCGCAGCCCTCGCCGAGATGGCGGCGGATCGGCCCGCCGCGGTGGCCCAGATCGTGAACGGCCGGGAAGAACTCCTCGGCGGCACCCTTTACGTGCCTGCCGAGGGCCCGTACGACGGAACCCTGGGCGGGCAACGCGAGGACGAGGCCGTGGCTGCGCAGGCACATGCCCTGCTGCGGGCGGGCCGCACCGGCCGGATCGAGGTCGGCGGGGACGCCGACACCTGCCCCGAGCGGTTGTCCGTGCTCGTCCATACCAGTGCCCGCCCTCCCCGCATGCTGATCTTCGGTGCCGTCGACTTCGCCGACGCGCTGAGCGAGGCGGGGCGTTTTCTGGGCTACCGGGTCACGGTCTGCGACGCCCGCCCCGTCTTCGCCACCCGCGCCCGCTTCCCGCACGCTGACGAGGTCGTGACCGACTGGCCGCACCGGTACCTGGCCGCCACCGAAGTGGACGCCCGCACCGCCGTCTGCGTCCTCACCCACGACGCCAAGTTCGACATCCCCCTCCTGCGCCTCGCGCTGAGCCTGCCGGTCGGCTACATCGGGGCCATGGGCTCGCGGCGCACCCACGAACAGCGCCTGGAACTACTGCGGGAGGCCGGCGTACCGGAGGTGGACCTCGCCCGCCTCAACTCCCCGATAGGGCTCGACCTGGGCGCCCACACACCCCAGGAAACGGCCATCTCCATCACCGCCGAGATCATCGCCCACGCCAACGAGGGCACCGGCCTGCCCCTGTCCCGCCGCACCGGCCCGATCCATGCCCCAGTCTCGGCGTCGTGGAAGGGGGCACTGGCGGACCCCCCGAAAAGCAGTACCCCATACGCGGGCCCGGTGGCGGTCGACGGCTGGTTTTCTGGATGAGGAAGCCAAAGAACGGAGCAATCTGATGCAGCACGTCTCACTCGGTGGGCTGAACGTCTCCCGGATCGGCCTGGGCGCCATGGGGATGTCCGCCTTCTACTCCGGTGCGAGCACCGATGACGCCGAGTCGATCCGCGCCATCCACCGGGCACTGGACCTGGGCGTCACCCATCTCGACACCGCCGAGATCTACGGACCCTTCATCAATGAAGAACTGGTCGGCCAGGCCCTCCGCGGCCGCCGCGACCAGGTCGTCCTGGCGACGAAGTTCGGCATGTACTCGCACGCGGGCGGCGGACCGTACGTCCTCGACAGCAGCCCGGCGAACATCCGCACCGCCGTCGAAGGCTCCCTGAAGCGGCTCGACACCGACTACATCGACCTGTACTACCAGCACCGGGTCGACCCCGACACCCCGATCGAGGAGACCGTCGGCGCCCTGGCCGAGTTGGTCGCCGAGGGCAAGATCCGGCACATCGGCCTGTCCGAGGCCGGGGCCGAGACGATCCGCCGCGCCCACGCCGTCCACCCGGTCGCCGCGCTGCAGACCGAGTACTCCCTGTGGACCCGCGATGTGGAGGCCGAACTGCTGCCACTGCTGCGCGAACTCGGCATCGGCCTGGTTCCCTACTCGCCGCTCGGCCACGGCTTCCTCACTGGCGCGTTCCGCTCCACCGAGGACATCGCCGACGACGACTGGCGCAAGACCAACCCGCGCTTCACTGGTGAGAACCTCAAGCTCAACCTGCGCATCGTCGACGAGGTCCAGGCCATCGCCACCGAGGTCGACGCCACGACGGCCCAGATCGCCCTGGCCTGGCTTCTCGCGCAGGGCGACGACGTCGCCCCGATCCCAGGCACCAAGCGCGCCGCCCGCGTCGAGGAGAACACCGCCGCCGACGGCATCAAGCTCAGCACCGACCAGATCGAGCGGCTCAACAACCTCACCCCGCCGGCCGGCGCCCGCCATGACGAGGCGAACATGGCCTCCATCGAGCACTGACCGACCACACCGGGGCATCGGCGCCCGTCCAGCGCCGAACCGCCCTCAGGCTCACGCGGCTCAGGCTCTCTGAGCTCCCACTGCTGCCCCGGCACGTCCGCCGGGGCAGCAGCTCGTTTTCCACCACGGGCGCCGAGGTCGTGCGGGAGACGTCCGAGGCGAGGGTCATATAGGTGGTCAGGCCTCGTTCAGGGCCGTGGGGGCCGGCCCGACGGTGCCCGGCGGGATGCCCCGATGGCTGAGGGCGTCTTCGACGGCCTGGACGCAGGGCCAGTGCGGTATTGCCTGGGGTGGGCCGCGTAATCCTGGCGGGTCCAGCAGCACGGGTCCCCGAGCAGCGGGAGCAGGTCAGGGGTGGGGTTAGGAGGCACGGCGGAAGACGACGGCGGGGCCGATGACCTGCGGGCCGAACTTGTCACACGAATCCGGTCGACGGCGCCTTCCGCGGCAAGGCGGGCCTCGTGGGCGTCATCGAGGGACAGCTGCCGGGCCACCTGGTCGGCGTCGAGGAGGTCGTCGCCCTTCAGGATCAGACCGGTCAGGCGGCCGCGCTGCAGGCCGGCGGCGTCCATCAACTGGTAGGCGAGCTGGCGCAGGTCGTCCTCATGGGAGGAAGGGGCCAGCGGGTCCTGTCCCAGCTGCCGCCGTCGTCTTCTTCGCCGCCGTCTTCATGGCCGGCTGCTTCTTTGCGGTCTTCTTCTTCGGCAGCTCGTGGACGTCGGCGTCCTCGCCGCGGGAGGCCTTGGCCTGCTGGCCGGACTCGGTCAGTGCGGCCATGAGATCGAGGACCTTGCCCGGCTGCTCGGGCTCCGGGGCTGGCGCGGTTGAAGCAAAAGTGTTCGCCGAGACGCACGTCGCGCGGTCGCGGCGCGGGTGTTGGTCGCCGTGGTGGTGGCGGTGAGGGTGGCCCGGCCACCTACACGTTCGTCGGACCCGGAAGGGGTGGCGGGGGGCCGGGCAGTCCGGCATTGGAAACATCAGGAACCAGCCGCCGAGGAAGACGTGGTCGTCGAACGTCCTGATGGACGTCTCGTCGGCCGGACCCAGGTCCGGGTCGGCTGCGCTCCGCGTCCACCGCAGGTTGGCTTCACCCGCGCGTGGGGTGGGCGGTGACGCGAAGCTGCGGGTTTCGTCATCGGGTCTGCGCCGCCGAGTCGGCCGGAGGGGTCCGGGCGGGTGGCGGGACCGGTCGCAGGTGGTTCTCGGCCGACAGCAGCCCCTCCCCCGACCAACGCAGCGACCGCAGGTCGGCGACCACGACGTCCGCGTCCGTCACCAGTGCCCGTTCGCCGACGCCGACGACGCCGCCCACTCCGGCTCGGCGGGCGGCCTCGATGCCGGACGTGCTGTCCTCCAGGACGACGGTGTGCTCGATCGGGGTGCCCAGCGCCTTGGCGCCGGAAAGATACCCCTCGGGATGCGGCTTGCCGTCCGTGACGTCGTCCGCGGTGACCAGTACGGACGGCACCGGGAGCCCTGAGGCTTTCAGGCGGGCGGTGGCCAGTGCCCGGGTCCCGGACGTGACCACCGCCCACGTGCCCTGCGGCAGTGACGTGAGGAGGTCGGCGGCTCCGGGGACCGCCGTGACCTGGGCAGCGTCCTCCAGTTCGAAGGCGTCGATGGCGGTAAGTGCCTCGGCGCGCAAAGCCGGCGGGATCAACAGCCGCACGGTGTCGGCGGATCGGCGGCCGTGGACGACGGCGGCTACTTCGTCGGGAGCGAGGCCGTAGGCCTGGGCCCAGCGGCTCCAGGAGGCGATGACGCTCTGGTCGGAGTCGACCAGGACGCCGTCGCAGTCGAAGAGCAGGGCTCGGGCGGGGAGGGTGACGGACATGGCGGTCCTTGGGTGTGAAGGTGGTCGGGCGGGCCGGTGCGCTCCGGGAGGGCCGGGCCTGCCCGTGAGTCGGTTACGTGCGTGTGGTGCCGCCGGTGCTCAGTTCGCGTCCGCGTGGTCGAGCGCGTCGTCGAGGGATGGGTATCCACGGTCCGCGCCGAAGGCTTCAGCCGCGGACCGCCCCTTTTCTCCGTCCGGGCGCACCGCGGCCACCAGGTGCGCCCCGGCGCCTCGGGCTGCGCGGGTATGCACGACGGCCATGAAGCCGGCACCGGCCACGGCGACTCGCATGGCACTCATGCGTTCCTCGCACCCGCCGCGGTGGTGACCGGACGGCTGCGGTAGCGGTGGACGAGCTCCCGGGCCGCCACCTGCATACGCACCGGCGGCAGGCCCGCCCTGATCTGCAAGAGGTCGTCGAGGACCATCTCCCCGATCTTCTCGAAGGCCGCGGGGATACCGCCGGCCCGGTGGGCGGACAGCACGAGTCCTTCCACCGCACGCGCCGGGTGATCGGCAGTCACCGGCTCCTCGGGCCAGACGTCCACTGCCGCGAGGAAGTGGCCCTGGCTGACGAGTTCGATCAGGGCCGTGAAGTCGGCGACCGCGGCGCGGCTGACCAGGACCAGGCGGGCACCGGGGCGCAGTCGGCGCAGCCGTGCCTCGCTGAGCAGCCGCTCGCTCTCCTCGGTGATCGTGGCCAGGACGAACAGGACCTGGCTGGTCTCCAGTACCTCGTCGAGCGAGGCCGGGATCACTCCGTGCTCCTCCAGGTGGCGCTCCGGCAGCCACGGGTCGTAGACACGGATGGTGGCCCGGAACGGCACGAGCAGCTCGTGCAGCGCGCGCCCGAGGTTGCCGAAGCCGATAAGGCCGATCTCGGCGCCGCGCAGCAGGATGGAGTCGGTGTTGGACGCGAAGGTGTACCCCTCGGCGCCGGCCCGGAAGGCGCGGTCCTCGCGGGTGATGCCCCGGGCCAGGTCGAGCGCGAGGCCGAGGGAGTACTCGGCGACGGCCTGTGCGTAAGCGGGTCCGCAGCCGAGCACGTGGACACCGCGGTCGGCGCAGGCGGCGTAGTCGACGTTGGGGAAGAAGTTGCCCTCGACGTTGCACAGGGCCCGCAGGCTCACGGCACGCTCGACGCGTTCGGCGGGCAGTTCGGGCTGGCCGACCACGGCGAAGGCTCGGGGAAGCGCCAGGTCCAGCTGCCGTTCGGCGTCGGGATCGCCTTCGAGGTCGAGCACCTCGAACTCCTCGTGCAGTCGACGCAGGGTCTCCGGGGCGAAGATCCGCTCGGTGGACTGGGGCGCGGGGTAAAGGACGACCAGTTCCTTGGGATGTGTCATCGGGCGGCTTTCTGTGGGGGCGGAGATAAGGGGGCCGGGCGCGGTGCGTTCTTCGGAGCGCAGACGGAGCATGACGTTCTCGGCCTTTGTGGGCTTGGCCGGGCCAGGGTCGCGGCAGCAGAGGCATCAAGGGACTCGAACGGGGCCGACGGGCTCGAAATCTCATACTCACGGCAGTTTGCTCGCTGAGTACGAGGAACGGCACGTGCGGACCGTCAGGGGGTGTCCCGACGTTCCCTCCCGCCGCAGTGTCGCCCCGCAGCACGACCAGGACGACAGCGGTGATCAGCAGCCCAACTGCAGTCAACGCGGCCACGGCGATCACCGCCGTCCCCATGCCGGGGAGCAGTTCCCCGGCATGGGCCCCGCCCGAGCTCGACATGATGGCGGTGACGACGGCCATCATCACGGCCCCACCGACCTGGATGAAGGTGTTGAGCAGTCCTGAGGCCAACCCCTGCTCGTCATCCGAAACGCCTGCCGTCGCCTGCGAGTTGACCGCGGGAAACAACACCGCGAATCCGATCCCGAGCAGCACCATGGTCGGGAACATGAAGTTCCAGTAGCTCATGCCCGGTGACGTACGCAGGAACAACAGATAAGCCGCTCCGAACGCCAGCAGGCCCACCCCCACCAGGACCGTGGTGTTGAACCGGTCGAGGACGCGTTCGATCTTGATCGCGGAGATCACGACGATCAGCCCGACCGGCAGGAAGGCCACCGCCATGCTGATAGGGCTCCACCCGAGCGAACCCTGGACGTAGAGCGTGGCGAGGAACTGGAAGGCGGCATAGCCGCCGAACATCACGAAGCCGGCGACGTTCGCATGCACCAGCCGCGCCGAACGCAGGATGCCCAGGCGGAGGAGCGGGTGGGGGTGGCGCAGCTCGATGACGACGAACGACACCGCGAGCAGGGTTGAGATCGCGAAGAGGGCCAGTGTCTGGGCGCTGGCCCAGCCAACCTCGGGAGCCTGTACGACGGCATACACCAGGATCAGCAGGGACGCTGTGGAGCTCAGCGCGCCGAGCAGGTCGAACTGCGCGAAGCTGAACTTCTCCCGGGCCACCCTCGGCACGACCCGCATTCCGATCACGAGCAGGAGCAGCGCGACCGGGCCGGGGAAGAGCAGGGTGGCACGCCACGAGAGCTCGGTGAGGAAACCTCCGAAGACCAGCCCGAGCGAGAACCCGGAGGCTCCGCAGGCGGAGTAGATCGAGAACGCCTTGTTGCGGGCGGGACCCTCGGCGAACGTGGTGGTGATGATCGACAGGCCGGCCGGCACGGTGAACCCGGCACTCACACCCTTGACGAAGCGCAGCGCGATGATCAGCGCGTCCAACGTCGACAGGGCACTGATGACCGAGGCGACACCGAAGACGCCGACCGCCGCGAGGAACACCCGGCGGCGACCCAGGAGGTCCGAGACCCGCCCACCGAGGAGCAGGAAACCGCCGTAGCCGAGGACGTACGCGGAGACGATCCATTGGAGGATGGCCGTGTCCATGGCCAGGTCCCTGCCGATGGAGGGGAGGGCGACTCCGACCATGGATATGTCGAGGGCGTCGAGGAAGAGTGCCCCGCACAAGGTGACCAGAAGCAGCCAGGTCCGGCTGTTCCAGCCCGTCGACGCGGAGACCGTGAAACCCTCCGGGTCACTGGTCTGGGGGACTGGTGAGGTGGTGTTGGGCAAGGAAGGCAAGGGAGTCTGATGCCCTTCGGTACAGGGAGATACTGGTGGGCCCGCCCGGTGTGTGGGGTGGTTCAGGCGTTGGTGTCGTCGTGGCCGAGGTTGCCGCCCAGTGCGCGGAAGGCTTCGACCTGGGCGAGGAGTTCGCGGGCCTTGGCCGTGACGCCCTCGATGGCGTCGGCGCCGGCGACGAAGCGCACCGGCGGCTGCTCCTGCCCGACAACGGTCAGCAGGGCGCGGGCGAGCTTGACGGGATCACCCGGCTGCTGCCCGTTGATGCTCTTCCACGCCGTGACCGTGGCAGTGGTGCGCTCGGCGTAGTCGGCGATGGTCGGCTCGGGCCAAGTGGTGGAGGCATCCACCAGCAGCTCGGTACGGAAGTAACCGGGCTCTACGATCGTGGTGCGGATGTTGTACGGCGCGATGTCCTGGTGCAGGGCCTCCATCCAGCCCTCCACGGCGAACTTGGAAGCCGCGTAGGCGGCGGTGAACTCCGTGCCCACCTGACCGGCCAGCGAGGAGATCGACACGACGTGACCGTCGCGCTGAGCACGCATCACGGGCAGGACCGCACGCGTGACGTTCATCGGGCCGAACAGGTTGGTCTCGATCTGCTGGCGCATGTGCTCCGGGGAGACCTCCTCGAAGTAGCCGGCGAAGAAGTTCCCCGCATTGTTGATCAGGACGTCGATACGGCCGAACCGCTCGACCGCCGCCTGCGCGGCCGCCTGCGCCTCCTCCAGACTGGTCACATCCAGCCTCACGGTCAGCAGGTTGTCCTGCGGCCCGCCCAGCGTCTTCTCAACCTCCGCGGGGCGCCGCCCGGTGGCCACGACCTGGTGACCGGCCGCCAGAGCCT
Source organism: Streptomyces canus (assembly GCF_030816965.1). Lineage (NCBI taxonomy): Bacteria > Bacillati > Actinomycetota > Actinomycetes > Kitasatosporales > Streptomycetaceae > Streptomyces > Streptomyces canus. Next base: position 8,147,803 of record NZ_JAUSYQ010000002.1, on the reverse strand, counting down.
CACGGACGATGTCCGTGCCCAGACCGCGCCCGGCACCAGTGACAAAAATGACCTTGCTCATAACGATTCCTTTCCGGGGCCGATGCGGCCCGGGTGATGGGGTGTTGATGCGTTGCCCTGGCCGGGGAGGCCGCGCGATGGAGGCGCTCAGGCTTGCTCGGTGGGCATGATCCACAGCTCGCCGACGGCGGCGTGCCGGGGACGGGTGACCATGTAGGTGACACCGTCCGCGATGTCCTCGGGCGCGAGGACCTCGGTTCCATCGAAGAAGGGGTTGATCACCTCGTCGCGGATCTCGGGCTTGTTGTGCGTGCCCAGTTCGCTCTCCACGGCACCGGGCTCGACGACACCGACGCGTACGTGGCGCTGGGTGACTTCCTGGCGCAGGGACTCGGTGAAGGCGTGCACGCCGAACTTGGTGGCGTTGTAGACACCGAACCCGCTGCTCGCCACGCGACCGGCGTAGGAGCCGATGTTGACGATGTCGGCGACCTGGCGCGGCGCCTGTTCGGCAGCCTTCAGCAGATGCGGCAGGGCGGCGCGGGTGGTGTAGAGCAGACCCTGGACGTTGACCGCGATCATGCGGTCCCACTCCTCGGCGTCCGCCCCGACGACAGGCCCGACGAGCATCAGACCGGCGTTGTTGACCAGGGTGTCCAGCCGCCCGAACCGCTCGACGACCTGCCCCACAGCCACTTCTGCCTGGTGACGGTCGGTGATGTCCGCTTCCACCGCCAGCGCGGTGCCACCGGCTTTCTCGATCTCGGCAGCAAGAGCTTCCAGTCGGTCCTTGCGGCGAGCCACGAGCGCCACCGAGGCGCCCTGCTCGGCGAGCTCGCGGGCGGTGGCGGCGCCGATCCCGCTGCTCGCGCCGGTGACGAGAGCGACGGTTCCGGTCAGTTTCGTAGCCATCGGGGGTGTCCTCATCTCTAAACGTGGGGTGAAAGGGCAGACGGCGGGGCTGCGGCGGCGACAATCTCCTGCGTGCCGTTACGGCGCGTACTGCTCGAATGATCGATGCCGTGCATCAGGCCCGCTATCCAGGCAACCACCCGCCTGCCCTGCCCGGGCCCCTGTACGGGGCACGCCTCTTCCGGGGGTCTGCCAGTACCCCCCTCGCCGGTTCCGGCGAGGGGGGCGCCGTACGGACCCCATCGACCGCCGTGGCCAGGCGCCGGGCGCCGCCGACGACCAGGTCCAAGCGGCCACGGCCTGAGGGTCGGCTCAAGCGAGCGTGGCGGTGTCGATCACGAAGCGGTAGCGCACGTCCGAGGCGAGGACGCGCTCGTAGGCGTCGTTGATCTTCGAGGCGGGGATGACCTCGATTTCGGCACCGAGGCCGTGCTCGCCACAGAAGTCGAGCATCTCCTGAGTTTCGCGGATGCCTCCGATCGCCGAGCCGGCGTAGGAGCGTCGGCCGAGGATCAACGAGAAGGCGTTGACCGACAGCGGCTCCGCCGGGGCGCCGACGTTGACCATCGTGCCGTCGATGGCCAGCAGCGAGAGATAAGCGCTGACGTCGAGCGGCGCGCTGACGGTATTGACGATCAGGTCGAAGGTGCCGGCCAGCTTCTCGAAGGTGTCCGGGTCGCTGGTGGCGTGGTAGGCGTCCGCGCCGAGGCGCAGTCCGTCGTCGATCTTCTTCAGTGACTGGGACAGGACGGTGACCTCCGCACCCATGGCGTGGGCGAGCTTGACGGCCATGTGGCCGAGTCCGCCCAGGCCGACGACGGCGACCTTCCGGCCCGGCCCGGCACCCCAGTGACGCAGCGGGGAGTAGGTGGTGATGCCTGCGCACAGCAGTGGCGCGGCCTCGTCCAGGCCCAGGGTCTGGGGAATCCTGACCACGAAGTCCTCGGTGACCACGACGTGGGTCGAGTAGCCGCCCTGGGTGATCGTGCCGTCCCGGTCGACGGAGCCGTAGGTGAGGATGTTGCCGCGCAGGCAGTACTGCTCTTCGCCCTTGAGGCAGCTCGTGCAATCACCGCAGGAGCCGACCATGCAGCCGACGCCCACCCGGTCGCCGACGGCGTGACGGGTGACCGCGGGGCCGATCTCGGTGACGATACCGGCGATCTCGTGACCGGGGACCAGCGGATACGGGACCTCGCCCCACTCGCTGCGGACGTGGTGGATGTCGGAGTGGCAGATCCCGGCGTACTTGACCTCGATCAGGACATCGTGCGGACCCAGGTCGCGGCGCTGGATCGTGGTGGGGACGAGCGGCGCGGTCGCGGAGACCGCGGCATAGGCGTTGACGGTGAGCACAGGTTCTCCTGGTCTGGCGTGTGCGGTTCCCACGGCGGTCACACCGCGGGGGCCTGACGGACGGCCGGTCGAGGTTCCCCGCGGACGGGGCGTCACATCAGGTCTTGCGGGCCGGCGTAGCGGGCCCGATATCCACGCAACCACGCGGCGGCCCCCGCCCGAGCCCCCGTAGGGGGCACTGCTCACAGGGGGGTCCGGCAGTGCCCCTTTCCAGCACCTGACGCGTCCGGAATCGCCGTACGGTGGACCCATGGACCGCAGCAGCGAGATCCGTGAGTTCCTGCGCACCCGCCGGGCTCGGATCACCCCCGAACAGGCCGGTCTCGCCCCGCACGGCGGCGCCCGCCGCGTGCAGGGCCTGCGCCGCGAAGAAGTCGCCCAGCTCGCCGGGGTCAGCGTCGACTACTACGTCCGCCTTGAGCGCGGCCGCACCCAGGGCGTCTCCGAGGCCGTCCTGGACGCCGTCGCCCGCGCCCTGCACCTCGACGACACCGAACGCGCCCATCTCTTCGACCTCACCCAGCCCAAGGCCACCACCCGGACCCGCCGCAAGCGGCATCTCGCTCCCCAAAGGGTCCACCCGGTGCTGTACCGGACTCTGGACTCCCTCAGCGTCCCCGCGATGGTCATGGGCAGACGCATGGACGTCCTGGCCGCCAACCTGCTCGCGTCCGCTCTCTACATCGACTTCCAGGACCGTCCCCACCGGGAGCGCAACTTTGCCCGTTACGTCTTCCTGGACGAGTCCGCCCGCACGCTCTACCACGACTGGGAGAAGGCCGCCGCCGACTGCGTAGCCACGCTCCACGTCTACGCCGGACGCCACCCCGACGACCCGCAACTCACCGAACTCATAGGGGAGTTGTCGGTGCTCAGTGACACCTTCCGCCGCCTGTGGGCCGACCACGACGTCCTCGTCCACACCACGGGCAGCAAGCGCCTGAACCACCCGCTCGTCGGCGACCTCAGCCTCGACTACCTGGGCCTGGCCGTCGAGGGCGACCCCGACCAGTCCCTGATCATCCTGACCCCCGAACCCGCGTCCCCCTCTGCCGAAGCCCTCAACATCCTCGCCAGCTGGACCAGCACGTCCACCACCCGCCCTCAGACCTCCGGGCAGACACACAACCCAGCCGGCTGACACCCACGGCCATACCCCAGCGCCTTCGCCAGGAGAAGCACCATGGAATTCGCCAAGCAGCAGCCCACCGTCAAGGCACCCGCCGACTGGTTCACGGGTGACGTGTGGTTCGACGTGATCCACGCCGGCCAGGAGCCGTCCCGGATGCGCGCCAACCTGGTGCGCTTCTCGCCCGGCGCGCGCACGCACTGGCACTCTCACGCCCTGGGTCAGGCCCTGTACGTCGTCTCCGGCACAGCCCTGATCGGTACCCGCGACGGCACGGTCTTCGAGGCTCACCCGGGCGAGACCGTCACCTGTCCGCCCGGCGAGGAGCACTGGCACGGCGCCGTGTCCGACCGTTTTATGGAGCACATCGCCCTCTGGGAGGGCCTCGGCGACGGCACCCCGGAGACCGAGTGGCGGGAGCCGGTCACCGACGAGCAGTACAACGGGCCGCGCACCACCAGCCGGGCCTGAACCGGCAACCGCCCTGTGAGGGGGCCGGGTTCATGCCGGCCGGACCAGTCCCACGTCGTAGGCGAAGACCACGGCCTGGACGCGGTCGCGGGCACCGGTCTTGGCGAGGACGCGGCCGACGTGGGACTTGACGGTGGTTTCGGCGACGTGGAGGTGCGCGGCGATCTCGGCGTTGCTGTAGCCGCAGGCGATGGCGTTGAGGACCTCGCGTTCGCGGTCGGTGAGGGAGGCGAGCCGACGTTCCTGATCGCGACTGCGGTGGCTGATCTTCTGGCTGAAGACGTCGATGAGTTTCCGCGTGAGGCCGGGCGCGATGACGGCGTCTCCGGCAGCCACCGCGCGGATGGCGGCGACGAGTTCACCGGGCTTGACGTCCTTCAGGAGGAACCCGCTGGCGCCCGCACGCAGGGCCGCGTAGGCGTCTTCGTCGAGGTCGAAGGTGGTCAGGACCAGGACGTGGGAGCGGCTGCCGGAGGTGACGATGCAGCGGGTGGCCTCGATGCCGTCCATGCCGGGCATGCGGATGTCCATGATGACGACGTCGGGGCGGAGTTCAGCGGCCAGCTTGACCGCTTCGGCTCCGTTGGCGGCCTCGCCGACCACGGTCAGGTCGGGGTGCTGTTCGAGGAGCATGGCGAAGCCGAATCGGTGCAGGGCCTGGTCGTCGACGACGAGGACGGTGGTCATGACGGGCAGCTTCTCGTGAACGGTGCTGGGGCGGTGAGGACGGCTCCATGCTCGTGGGCGTCCTTTCGCTGCGGGCGAGTCCGGCGGCTTGGCGGAGGTGTCGGGGGCGTGAAGGGTGCCGCGGTGGGGATGAGGAGGGCGCGGACGGTCCAGCCGCCACGGGTGTTGGGGCCGGCGGTGATGCTGCCCTGGTAGAGGGCGGCACGCTGGCGCATGCCGACCAGACCCTGGCCTCCGCCATCGCTCCGGTCGGCCCGATGTCGGAGGCGATGGGGGCCGGTGTCCTCGATGGTGACGTGGACCAGGTCGTGGCCCACGCAGACGGCGACCTGGACCGTCGGGGCGGGTGCGGCGTGCTTGAGGGTGTTGGTGAGAGCCTCTTGCACGATGCGGTAGACGACCAGTTGGAGTCCCGGGGCGAGTCCTTCCAGGTCGCCCTCGGTGTGCAGGGTGGCGCTGGGGCCCGCGGACCTGACCCGTTCCAGCAGGGCGTCAAGGTCTGCCAGACCCGGCTGGGGGGCGAGCGGGGGGACGGGCCCGGGTTCGCCGGGCTCGTCGTGGATGACGGTGAGGAGGCGGCGGAGGTCGCCCAGGGCGCCGCGCCCGCTGTCGGCGATGAGCCGCAGGGTGTCGGCGCCGCGTCTGGGTTCGTTCTCGGTGAGTCCGGCGGCGCCGCCCGCCAGGCCGACAACGACGGAGAGGGTGTGGCCGAGGATGTCGTGCATCTCGCGGGCGATGCGGGCGCGTTCGGCGGCTGCGGCGAGGCGGGCGCGCTGGTCGCGTTCCACTTCCAGGCGCACGGCACGGTCCTGCAGGGCCGTGATGTAGGAGTTCACGAGTCGGCTGATGACACCCAGTCCGGCTATCGCCACGACGTCGAGCAGCGTGATCAGGATCAGCGCGGGGGCCTGCAGGAAGTGGTCGATCTGCCCGTCGTCCGAGTAGACCACGTACGCCGCGATCCCTTGCGCGAGGCCGACGGCCAGGGCAACGACCAGTTGGCGGGCGGTTCCACGGCGGCCCACGTTGAGCAGGGCCACCAGGCGCCCGGCGTCCGCGGCCGTCAGGATTCCCAGGGGGAGTGCCGCCACGGCGGTGGCGGCGGTGATGGCGTAGACCGTCATGGGGTGCTGCCTGCGCCAGAGCAGCGGGATGGTGAGCCCGGCGATCAGCGCCAGGACCGCCGGGACGCCGGGTCCGTCGGCCGCGTCCAGGAGGGAGGGCAGGCCGAACGCGGTGCACAGGGCCGGCACGCCCCAGCGTGTGACCTGCGGATGGGCCTTTTCCGCACGATTCATCGACGCCAGCCAGCACAGCAGAGGGCGGAACGTGCGGTGTTCCGGACCACTCAGCAGGGTCCGTGGATCTACGGGATGAGCCGTCGGTGCTGGTGCGGTCACTGTCGTACATCCTTCATGGTGTGAGCGGGCCTTCCAGCGGTCCTGGCGGTGACGGCCGAGGGCAGGATTTGGAGACCGGCCGGGGCGGTTTCCCGCCCGCGCGGCCAGCGGCCCGAACCCGCGCCCGGGGTGTCGGCCGGAGCGGGGGGGGCGGCTCGTCAGACGGCGGACCAGCCGTCGTCGACGGGCAGGACAGCGCCGTTGATCATCTCGGCGGCATCGGAGGCGAGGAAGACGATGGCGGCGGCCTGCTCCTCGGGGGTGGACCGTCGGCCGGGGTTGGTGCGGAGGAAGTCGCGCATGACGGTCGGCCCGTGCGGGGCCGGCCCGCCGTCGGGCTGGGCCTCGCCCAGCATGGTGTTCACGAGGGCCGTGATCTTGGCGGGTTCCAGGGAGTTGGTGAGGTTGTTGGTCTGTGTCCCGCCAGGGGCGATGGCGTTGGTGCGGATGCCCTGCCCCCGGTACATCACGGCGAGGCTCTTGACCAGGCCCACGACGCCGTGCTTGGAGGCGGTGTAGGCGGTACCGGACGCGCTGCCGCGGAACCCGGCCTCGGACGCGGTGAAGACGATCGCGCCGTGGCCCGCTTCAAGCATGTGCGGCAACGCGGCCCGGGTCAGCAGGAAGGGCGCCGTCAGGTTGATCCGTATGACGCGTTCCCACTCGGCGTCCTCGACGTCGGCCAGAGCCGACATGCTGTCTGTGATGCCTGCGTTGTTCACCAGGACGTCCAGGCTGCCGAAGGTCCGGATGGCGGTGGCCACGACCTCGTCCACCACCTGCGGGTCGCTGAGGTCGCCGGCGACTGCGACGGCGGTGCTACCCGCCGCCTCGATCGCCTTGGCGGTCTCCTCGGCGCCGTCCTTGTTCAGGTCCGCGACCAGGACCTTGGCTCCCTCCTTGGCGAACATCAGGGCCGCGGCCCTGCCGATGCCCGAGGCCGCCCCGGTGACGATGACGCTGCGCCCTTCAAATCCCGTGCCGCTCATGGGTATTCCTCTTCTCTATGCGCGTTTCACGCCTCTGTGCGTGCGGTCTGATCCCGCCTGATGGTCGGCGGTGGTCCTCGCGTTGCGGACCGGTGTCCGCGAGCCCGGCGGCGGTGGGACATCCGCCGCCGGGCCCGGGATGCGCGCCGTACCCCCTGTCCCCACGGAGCACGGCGCGGTGGGGCCGCCGCCGCTCAGGACGGCCCCGTTCGGTGTGCCCGGGCTCAGTGAGCCGGGGCCTGTGGTGGCTGACCGCGCAGGGCGCTGTCCGCCTCGCCGGTCACCAGGCGACCGGCAGTTCGCGGACGCCGTAGACGGCCATGTCGTGCCGGAGCCGCAACTCCTCCAGCGGCACCGCCAGCCGCAGCCCGGGCAGCCTGCGCAGCAGGGTGGGCAGCGCCACCTGCAGCTCCATCCGCGCCAGGGACTGGCCCAGGCACTGGTGGGTGCCGTAGCCGAAGGCGACGTGGCCGCGGGAGTTGCGGTCGACGTCCAGGGCATCGGGCCGGTCGAGGAAGGCCCTGTCGCGGTTGCCGGCGGGCAGGTTGACGGTCACTCCCTCACCGGCCCGGATGAGCTGTCCGCCGAGGGTGAGGTCCTCGGTGGCGACGCGCCAGACGTGGTCCTGGGGGACCGTCAGGTAGCGCAGCAGTTCCTCGATCGCGTTCGCGACCACGGCCGGATCGTCGGTGTCGCGGATGCGGGCCGCCTGGTCGGGGTGGACCAGCAGGGCCAGGGTGCTCAGGGCGGTCATGTTGGCCGTGGTCTCGTGGCCGGCGATCAGCAGCATGAGGCCGTCCATCGCCACGTCTTCACGGGTGAGTTCGCCGGTGGCGACCCGCTCGCCGATCAGACGGCTGATGAGGTCGTCGCCCTGCTCGCGCTCCTTGCGCCCCACCAGCTCCAGCAGGTAGCCGAAGAGGGCGCCGCTGGCCACCCGCCTGCCCTGCTCCGTGGTGTTCGCGTCGGTCAGGGTGTTGCTGTGCTGCTGGAAGAACTCGTGGTCGGAGTAGGGCACTCCGAGCAACAGGGAGATCACCAGGGACGGGATGGGCAGCGCGTAGTCCCGGACCAGGTCCGCCGGCTGCCCCTTGGCGATCATCTGGTCGAGGAAGTCGTCCGCCATCTTCTGGACGTCCGGGCGCATCCGCTCCACCCGTTTGATCGTCAATTCCCCGGTGAGCATCATCCGCAGCCGGGCGTGCTCGGGGTCGTCCATGCGCTGGAAACTCTGGGGCAGGTCACCGGCCTTCCCGGAAGAAGCCGGGTAGCCGGGACGCCGGTCGTCCGAGCTGAGGCGCGGGTCGCTCAGAGCCGCGCGGATGTCCGCATACCGGCTCACCACCCACAGCGGCTCGCCGTGCGACACCGCCCGCTGGAGCCCTTCGGCCGCACGCCAGTCGGCGTACTCCTGGGGCGGGTCGAAGGGGCAGCGCGCGTCACGCTTGCCGGGGAAGGCGGGTAGGCCGGTCGGGTCGTTCGTGGGGGTTGATGTACTCATGGCTACTCCTGTGGGGGGACTGCTGTGGGGGTATCGGCACCACACACGGCTGGCGGTGCCCGGCGAGGTGTCGGCGGGCGACGGTCGGCAGGCGTCACTCCGCCAGGTGGATGGCGGCGGCCGGGCAGACCATGGCCGACTCGCGGACCGCCTCGTGCACCTCCGGCGCGGGCGTCTCGTCCAGCAGTACGACCATGCCGTCCTCGTCGCGCTGGTCGAACACCTCGGGCGCGATCATCACGCACTGCCCGGAGGCGACACACTTGGGAACGTCTACTTCAACCTTCATGGCATCTCCATTCGTTGGACTGCCTCCCGCCCCGACCGGGCGGGCGGCTCTGGTCAGAAACCGGTCAGGGCCTGCGGTCGGCCGGTTCGTGTCACCAGGCGGCCGGCAGCTCGTGCAGGCCGTAGGTGACCGAGTCATGCCGCAACCGCAGTTCCGCCGGCGGCACCGCCGGCCGCAGCCCGGGCAGCCTGCGCAGGGGGCGGGAAGGGCCACCTGGGGTTCGACGCGGGCCAGGGCCGGCCCAGGCACTGGTGGATGCCGTAGCAGAAGGCGACGTCGCTGAGTCGTTGAGGTCGCGGTCAGGCGGCGGCTGCGTCACTGGCGGCCGACTCCCATGCGGTGCCGGCCGCGACGAGGGCCCGCAGGGCTCGGACGGTCTTCGGCGGCAGGCCCACGGCGAGTACGCCGGCCAGCCGGTCCCCTGCCCGGTAGGCGACGAGGAGCCGTAGCCGCGCCGGGTCGTGTTCCATGACCAGCGCTTCGTCGTGGCCGCGGAGGTATCCGTACGCCTGGATCCTCATCGTGTACTGGTCGGACCAGAAGTACGGCACCGGCGCGAACGGCCGCCGCGCGACCGGGTTCAGCAGGTTGCGGGCGACGGCCATGCCCTGCTCGGCGGCGTTGGTGCGGTGCTCGATGCGCATCGCCGTACCGAAGAGCGGGTTGTGCCAGCGCGCCACGTCCCCGACCCCGTACACGCCGGGTGCGGCCGCGCTGAACTCGTCGCAGACCAGTCCGTTGTCCACGGTGAGCCCACTGCCGGCCAGCCACTCGGTGTTGGGCAGGGAGCCGATGGCGACCAGTACGTCGTCCGCCGGGAGGACGGTTCCGTCGACCAGCCCGACGCCACGGACCTCGCCGTCGGCCCCGAGGATTCCGGCGACCTGGGCTCTGGTGTGCAGCCGGACCCCGTGGTCACGGTGGATCTGGGCCAGGAACTGACCGGCCTGTTCACCGACGGCCTGCGCCAGAGGAAGGGCAGCCGCCTCCAGGAGCGTGACCTCCACCCCGAGCCTTCGGGCCACGGCGGCCGCCTCGGCACCGATGAACCCGGCGCCGACGATCACCAGTCTCCGCCCGGGCCACAGCCGCGCCTTCAACGCCAGAGCGTCCTCCAGGGTGCGCAGCGTGTGCACTCCGGCCAGCCCTTCGGTTCCGGGCAGGCCGCGGGGACGGACTCCGGTCGCGATGACCAGGGCGTCGTACGACACGCGGGTGCCGTCGGCCAGATCCACGGTCCGCCTCGCCGTGTCCAGCCCGGTCGCGGTCATGCCCAGACGTAGGTCCAGCCCCAGCGCGTCGATGTCCTCCGGCCGACGCAGTGGCAGCCGGTCCGGCTGCCACTCCCCCGTCAGGATCTGCTTCGACAACGGCGGGCGATCGTACGGCAGATGCTTCTCGCCGCCGACGAGTGTGAGCCCACACTCGTACCCCAGCCTGCGCAGCGCCTCCGCAGTGGCCAGCCCGCCCGCCGACGCGCCGACAATGACGACCCGGTTCACGACTCCGCCAGGTGGACGGCGGCGGCCGGGCAGACCATGGCCGACTCTCGGACCGCGTCGTGCAGGTGGGGCGCGATCAGCACGTACTGCCCGGAGGCAACCCACTTGGGAACATCGACCTTCTCTTTCATCTGGATCTCCTTCGTTGAATCGCCGTTCGCGTCCGGATCGCCCAGGTGCGGTGGACACCGGTTCAGGAAGTCGCCGGCCGCGACCACTACTTACGGCTTCGTGACCTCGCACCGCTCCGGCCGAGATGGGCACGGCCCGCGCCGGGCCGACAGTGGCCCTGTGCGTTCCCGAAGAAGCGCGCTGTGGCCGCAGCGCGTCGCAGACCATGACCGCGCGTCGAAATACGGCACCGTGGGGCGCGCACGGTGAGCTGCCCCAAAGGGGGGTCGGCGACCGGCTTGCCATGGCGATGACCATCGGCGGCATGGGCGTTCGAACAGCCGTGACTGGCGTTTGGTGGAGTGCCAGGCTCATAACGAGCTGCCGCCGCGGCCCACACTAGACACGTTCACCCGATCTTGCCAAGAAGGAAAACTTGCCAAGCTGGAAAAAATCCTGGATGGTGGTCGGCATGACGAAAGAGCCGAGCCTGCGCGAACGGAAGAAGCTGGCGACCCGGGCGGCATTGAGTCGTGCGGCCTGGTCCCTGATGGTCGAGCGGGGACTCGACGCGGCCACCCCGGAGGCGATCGCTGCGGCAGTGGATGTGTCGCCGCGCACGTTTCGCAACTACTTCGCCAGTCGCGAGGAGGCGATTCTCGACGGCCTGGTACGGAGCGGCACTTCCCTGCTCGACGCCATGCGCGCCAGGCCCGTGGAGGAGCCGCCGTGGGACTCCCTGACACAGGTGCTTCCGTCCTTCGCCGCGCAATACGCCGGTCAACGGGACAACATCGCGGTGCTGATGCGCGTGGTCGGCGAGCAACCGTCGATGCGGGCACAGCACCTGGTCACGTACGAGCAGGCCGATCAGCAGCTCGCGGAACTCTTCGCCGAACGCACCGGCACCGACGCCGAGCGGGACTTGACTCCCCGCCTGCTGGCCGCCGCGGCAGCTGCCGTGCTGCGGACGTCCATGGAGATGTGGGCACAAGGCCACACCGACGTCGCGCTGCCCGATCTTGTCCGAGAGGGCCTTCTGCACGTGCGCGCCGGCCTTCCCACCGGTGCCGCCGTGGCGGCTTCCTAGCCATCCCCACCTGTGTCGCTGTCCACGCGCCGGGGGACGCGTGATCTCGCAAACCCTTGATGAGGAGGAGCGCCTCATGGTCTCGATTCCATGCGCGCTGAACCGATCCGCATTCCGTCGGCAACGGCTTGCCACCGCACCGGCCGGGCGCCACCGCGCCAACGCACACCGGTCTGCCGGTGCGGCAGAAGAGAGCCCGAGAAGTCGATGAACGACATCCATCCCGATCTCGCGCGGGGCCGCTTCATCCCCAAGATGTCCTACGGACCCCTGTCGTCACGCATCATGCGCAGCTTGAAGGCGCGCCCGGTCGCCCCCGGCCCGGACATCACTGTCCAGGAAGTGGTCGTGCCCGGCCCCGAGGGGGTGCCGGATGTCTCTCTGCGCGTCTTCCAGCCGGCCGGCCTGAAGACCACGGCGCCGGCCCTGCTGTGGGTACACGGAGGCGGCCTCATCTTCGGAGCCCCGCAGAACGACGACCGCACGAGCATCGCCTTCGCCCGTGAACTCGGCATCACCGTCGCCGCGGTTCGCTACCGGCTGGCGTCGCACAGTCCCGCACCCGCCGCGGTGGAGGACGCCTACGCCGCGCTGCGTGGCCTGGTCGCGCAGGCGCGCCACCTCCACATCGACATCGACCGCATCGCGATCGGCGGTGCCAGCGCGGGCGGCGGCATCGCCGCGGCCCTCGCGCTGCTCGCCCATGACCGTGCCGAGATCCGTCCGGTGTTCCAACTGCTGGTCTACCCGATGCTGGACGACCGCACGACAACGCGAACCGACCTGGACGCCCTCGACGTGCGCCTGTGGACGGCCAAGAGCAACAGGTACGGCTGGTCGTCCTACCTCGGCGACTCCGTCGCGGGCCCGGACGTCTCCCCGTACGCGGCCGCAGCCCGCCGCGAGGACCTCACCGGGCTCCCCCCGGCCTGGATCGGAGTGGGCACCCTCGACCTTTTCCACGACGAGGACGTCGAGTACGCGCGCCGACTGGACGACAGCAAAGTCCCCTGCGAACTCCACATTGTTCCGGGCGCGTTCCACGGGTTCGACGCGGTGTTCCCCAAGGCCGACGTTTCCCAGCAGTTCTGGCGCCAGCAGGCGCGGGCGCTGGATGCCGCGCTGTACGGCTGACACACACCGGCGCGCCACTCCGCGCCACCTACGGGACGGTCCCCTCGGCCAGCACCCGCATCGCTATCGAAGTCCTTCAGATCCCCGACGACTGCACCTGCGCCAGAGCGCTGCCACTTTCGGGCTGAACACCACACCTTTGCACAGCGCGGAGAAGGCGCCTGCGCCGTGCGCCCCAGCACATCCACCAGGAGCACATCATGGAAACACCGACCCCCGTCCGCGATGCCGGCGGGCGCGAGCCGGGTTCGCCCGAGGCGGGTACATCCGACGCGGACAGGAAGATGAAGATCGTCAAGTACGTCTTCCTCTTCGTCATGCCCTTCCTCATGGTCACGATGATGTACGCGACGTACATGGGCACCATGCACTCGCCGCAGACCCGGGACATGCCGGTCGCCGTCGTCGGCTCGGGGGCCGTGGCCCAGTCCGTCGTCGACGAGTTGGAGACCGCCAAGGACGGCGCCGCCGAACCCCGGCTGGTCGCCGACCGCACGGAGGCACTCGACCAGCTCAAGGACCGTGACGTCGCCGGCGTCCTGCAGCTCCCCGCGGACGGCGCCACCGAGGCGACTCTCTACACGGCCCAGGGAGCCGGCGCCTCACAGGCATCAACGGTCAAGCAGCTCCTCGCCCCGGTGGCAGCGGGTCACGACTGGACGACCAAGACCGAGGACATCGCGCCCCTGCCCGCCGGTGACAGCGCGGGCATCGCGGTGCTGTTCGCCGCGATCGGCATGATGATGGTCGGGTACTCGCCGCTGAGCGGCATGATCGCGGCGGTGCCCCATCTGCTCGCCGTGCGCAGGTTCCTGCCGACACTGGCCGGCTGGGCGGTGGCGACCAGCTCGCTGATCTGGCTGATCCTGGGGCCGATCGTGGGCGCCATCGACGGCCACTACCTGGAGTTCGTCGGAGTCGGCCTGCTCGCGACCGGCGCGGTGGCCCTCAGCCAGCTGCTGTTCGTGAAACTCATGGGCGGGCTGGCGGTGCTGCCCGGCATGCTGCTGTGGATGGTCTTCGGGGTGCCCTCGTCCAACCTCGCCATGCCGATCCACTCGATGCCCGGCTTCTTCGGCTTCTTGCACAACGTGCTGCCCATGCCGGCCGCGGGCGAGGCGCTGCGCTCCATCGTCTACTTCGACGGCCGCGGCGTCGGCACCCACCTGCTCACCCTCGCCGTCTGGCTCGTAGCCGCCCTCGCGCTCGCCCTGCTGGTGGAGCGCCGCAAGGGGCTCACCATTCCGAACACCGAGGCGACCGAGGACCCGCACTTCCCCCGGCCCGCGATGGCCGGTGGACCGGTGCGCTCCAAGCGGCTCCGGTACTTCGCGGTGGCCGCCTTCCCGCTGACCATCCTCACCGCCGTCATCGGCCTGATGAGCGCCTCCCTGCACGAGCCGCAGGTCCGCGACATGCCCGTCGTGGTCGTCGGCGGCTCACAGGAACAGGCCACGCAGGCGGCCCGCGGTCTGCAGGACGGCCTGGGCGACCTGCTTTCCCTGACCACCAGCACCTCCCTCGACGCGGCGACGGACCAGATCCGCGAGGGCAAGACCGTCGGCGTGTACGTCCTGCCCACCTCAAGGGGCGGCGAGGCCACGCTGTACACCTCCTCGGCCGCGGGCGTGAGCCAGCACAACGCGCTGCAGTCGATGTTCCAGCAGATCTCGGCGAGCCAGAAAGCCCCGCTGGAACTGACCGACGTCCAGCCGCTGAACGGCTCCGACTCCAACGGCAGCAACAGCATGTACGCGGCCATGGCCTGGATCATGGCCGGCTTCCTGATCATGGCGGTGCTGCGCGGCGGCGCGCCCGAGATCGACCGGCTGCGACAGCTGCTGCCGATGCTGGCCGGATGGGCGGTCGGCATGGCCGTATGGCTGTGGTTCCTCTTCGACGTCCTGATCGGCGCGATCAACGGCCACGCCTGGGCGATGATCGGCTTCGGAGCACTGACGATCTTCTGCATCTCGATGTTCACCGGAGTCTTCACCCGCACCCTCGGCATCGCCGGCATCATCCCCGTGCTGGTGATCGCGATATTGGTCGGGGTCCCCGCCTCCGGCGGAGGTATCTCGCTCTACATGGTCCCCGGACTCTTCCGCGACCTGAACGACGTCCTGCCCCTGCCGGCCGCGGTCGACATCGTCCGCGCCACGGTCTACTTCGACCACTCCGGTGTCGCCGGCCACCTCGCGACCATCGCCGCCTGGGGCGCCGTGTGCCTGCTGCTGCACGTGCTGATCGACCGGGGCATCGCCCGCCGTAACCGCACGGACGGTGCGGACGGCGGCCCCGACACTCCCCAGGGCGGTCAGGAGGCCGAGAGGCCCGCCCCCGAGCCGCTCGACCGGACCGGCATCGCCTGAGGCACCCTGCGCGCTGTCGCCCCGGGTAGCAGGCGGACCACGCGCCGACGTTCCTGACCGGGGTCCCCGTCCGACGGGACAGGGACCCCACACGATGCGCCGATGCAGCAGAAGCGGCTCCGGTGCAGGTGCACCGGGCCCGCCAGGAGGTCAACGCGGGAGCGGGCTGGTGGCCGAGGCGACGGCCCGTGCCGCCGCGACCTGTCGGACACAGAACAGCCCTGACCGCCGACCTCACCCTCCCGAGCGCAGGAAGCCTCCCGGCAGATGCCGGGAGGCTTCCTCTCGGGCCCGTCACTCTCGTTGTGCCTGAGATCGTCGATCGGCCGTCCTCCACCGCTCAGAGCACGGTGCCCACCTCCTCGCTCAACGTCCGCAGGAGGTTGTCCTGGAACGCCTCGTCGTGCACTGCGCGGTGCGGCTGCTGCCGCCGGCGGTGATACCAGTAGCCGCCGGTCGTCAGGGCCTGCGGTTCGTCGCTCGACGCAAGCCACTCTTGCGTTTGACGACCGAGCTCCAGATCATCCGGTGCGTTCGGTCCGCCCATCTTCGTCGGCACCCAGCCCGGATCCACGGCGTTGCTCAGCACTCCTGGGCGCAGACGGGCCACCGCGGCCGCAAGCGTCGTGACGAACAGCTTGCTGTCGGAGTACGAGCCCGCGCTCTCGCCCCGCCAGTCGACGCCGGCGAGCGTGGGGCGCCCACCGAAATGCGAGCCGCTGCTCAGGTACACCAGCCGACGCGGCCCGCGGAGCAGGGCCGTGAGCAGGTACGGCGCGATGATGTTGACCGGCATGACCGCCGGTCCGCTCCACACGCCGGCGTTGTGGATGACCGCGTCGAGGGGCTTGGCGTCATTCAGTTCGGCGGCGATACGCCGCACGGCGTCACGGTCGGTGAAGTCGCCCACCACAAGGTGCGCCCCACGGGCGACCAGCGCGTCGAGGCCCACCGCGCGCTCCCGGTTCCGGGCGTGCACCACCACCTCGTGGCCCGCGGACAACAGTGAAGCCGCCGCAGCGCGTCCGAGGCCGTTCGCGGAACCGGTCACCAGGATGCGACTCACCATCGCACCGCCTCTCGGACGCGCGAGATCCGGGCGGGCGCCACGACGGGGAGCGTGAGCGCCGCGCGCACTGTCGCCCGCGGCACGGTCACGCCGAGGGGCGCTTGAACGGCCGGTTTGTCCCGCTCGTCGGCGCGGACGTTGTCGGCAGCGTGCATGTCCGCTCTTCGCATGGGGGTGTCTCCTTGCTTTCATGGGGCCCAGTCGCGCTTTGCTCCGGTTCGAGGATCGAGAACGTCAGGGAAGGGCGGTCTTGTTTCCGTGACCGGCATGAGCCTCGCATTCACGGACCGAGATCAACTCACTCAACGTCGGCCACGCGTGGCGGTGGTGAGTCCGTGACGACGCTCCGCTACGCACACGCAGGTTGTTTCGTCACGGCCCTCCGCTGACGGTCACACCGCATGGACCACTCGCACCGACGGCACCGCAGTCACTTGGTACGCAAGGTGTCGAGGAGCCGGGGCGATGCCTGGAGTGCCGTGCGCTGCATCAGGTCGAGGACGCCTCGGGTGCCTGCCATCTCCGATCCCCCGCCGGCCCGGCCGGGGCCTCCGTGTCGCAGGGCGGGGAGCGGTGATCCGTGGCCGGTGGTCTGCGTCATGTTCGCCGAGTCCATGAGGTGCAGCCGGCCGTGCCAGGGGGCCGCCTCCCGTACGAAGGCGGTCGTCCAGGCGAGGTCGTCGCCGACGACCGAGGCGGCGAGGCTGCCCCGGCCGCGGGCCACCAGGTCCATGGCGTGGGCGGTGTCGCGGTAGGCCAGCACGGTCGCGGCCGGTCCGAAGGGCTCCACCTCGTGGGGCGCGGCGGCGTCCGGGTCCGCGGAGATGAGGAGGGTGTCCAGGAAAGCCCCCCGCTGCGGGTCGGCGTCGACCACTCGCACCTTGTCCGGGTCACCGTGGACGAGGTGTCCGGACTCCGCGATCCGCCGCACCGCGCGGCGTACGTCGTCGCGCTGCGCGAGGCTGACGACCGCCCCCATCCGCACTCCTTCCGCGGCGGGGTTGCCGATGGTCACCCCGGCGAGCTCGGACGCGACGGCGTCGAGCGTGGCTGCCTCGTGCTCCCGTGGGACGAGGACGCGGCGGATCGCGGTGCACTTCTGGCCCGCCTTGACCGTCATCTCGGTCACGACCTCGCGTACGAACGCCTCGAAGAGCGGCGTTCCGGGCGTGACGTCCGGGGCCAGCACGATGGCGTTGACGGAGTCGGCCTCCGCGTTGAAGCGGACGGAGCGGGCCACCAGGTTGGGATGTGTGCGCAGCGTCTGTGCGGTGGCGGCCGAGCCGGTGAAGGAGAGGATGTCCTGCTCCCCGAGCAGACCGAGTGCCGGACGCACCGAGCCGACGACCAGCTGCAGGGAGCCGGGCGGCAGGACACCGGCGTCGGTGATGATCCGCACGAGGTGTTCGGTGAGGTAGGCGGTGGGGGTGGCCGGCTTGATCACGCTGGGCAGGCCGGCCAGCAGCGCCTGGGCCAGTTTCTCCAGGGGTGCCCAGACGGGGAAGTTGAAGGCGTTCACCTGAAGCATCAGGCCCGGTGAGGGGGTAACGAGGTGGACGCCGAGGAAGTCCTCGCCCCGGGCGAGGCGTTCGGCGGGGCCTTCGAGAAGGTGGGGCGCGTCCGGCAGTTCGGTGCGTGTCCGGGTCGCGTAGTCGCGCAGGACGCGGATGCCGCCGTCGACGTCGTGGCGGGCGTCCGCCAGGGTGGCTCCGGCGCGGGTCGACAGGGCGTACAACTCCTCGCGGCGTGCGCGGACAGCCGCGGCGACCGCGTCCAGCAGGTCTGCTCGCTGGTGGAAGGTCAGCACCCGGAGTGCCTGGCCGCCGGCGCGGCGGGCGTGGTCGAACGCGGCCATCAGGTCGAGGCCCGTGGAGGAGACGCGGCAGACCAACTCTCCGGTGACGGCGTCGTGCACGTCGGCCGCGGGGGCGTCGGTGGTCGTCGGCGCGGCCCAGGTGTCCTGCAGATAGCTCTCGAGAAGCATGGGATGCGGCCCGCTTTCGTCGGAGGGGTCGGGGGTTGACTGCTGGGAGGGGCGGGTCGCCCCGCAGTCCTCTACGGGACCGGGTGGTGACCCCAGATGTCGGCCGTGTACGTACGGCTCACCCAGGTGCTCTCGTCGACCTGTACGCCGCCCGCGCCGATCTCGATGCCGAAGCCGGCCGGTGAGGTCATGTAGAAGGAGAACATCCCGTCGTTGGCGTGCTTGCCCAGCGTGGCCATGAGTTCGACGTCGTGTTCGCGCGTCCGGTCCAGGGCGCGGCCGACCTCTTCCGGGGTGGTCACCTCGCACAGGATGTGGTGGGTGCCCTCGTTCTTGTACGAGCGGATGAAGGCGATGCTGTGGTGCCGGGGGTTGCAGCCGAGGAAGTAGAACGTGCCCCAGGGGTAGTCGGCGGTGTCGCTGAGCCGGAAGCCCAGGACATCGCAGTAGAAGTCCACCGCCTCCTGGACGTGGGGCGTCTTCATCACCACGTGCCCGAGTCCCTGCTCGCCGGTCACGAAGTCGACGCCCAGCGGTGACACGAACTGGCTCGGGGCGAGACGACGGCCGCAGAACAGCTCGGTGCGGATGCCGAGGGGGCCACCGAAGTGCACCATGCGGGTCACCTGCCGGTCCCGGCATTCCTCCTCGGTGCCGGCCGTCACGTCGACGCCGGACTCCTTGAGGCGCACCGTCATCTCGTCGATTGCCGCCCCGTCACGGACCTCCCAGCCGATGACCGTGACACCACCGGTCTCCGCCTCCGTCAGCCACATGCGGAACGGATGCTGGTCCATCCGCAGGCGATGGCGCACGGGCCCGCCAGGGTCCCCGGGCTCGACCGCGAGACCTATCACCGTGCGGGCGTACTCCGCCCACGCTGTCGGATCGGGCGTGCCGATCCCCACGTAACCAAGGCTCTGGATCGTCATGCCGAGGACGATATTTGTTAGACCCTTGACGGTCAAGGCTCTGACGAATACCTTGCCGTCATCGAGCCGAGGAGGACTCCGATGCCGGAGAAACCCCGCCTGCAGCCCGTCGACGAGACCGACCTGCAGGAGAAGACACTGGCGTCGCTGGCGCCGTACCGCGACCAGGACGGCCGGATCCACACGATCTGGGCGACCCTGGCCCACCACGAGGACGCGTTGCGCCGTTACCTCGTCTTCAGCAACCATGTGCTGGGCAAGAACACCCTGCCGCTGCCGTCCCGGGAGCTGATGATCCTGCGGATCGCCGCCCGGGCGCAGGCGGCCTACGAGTGGGACCAGCACGTGCGTATCGCCCGCCGGGCCGGCCTGTCCGACGAGGCGATCCTGGCGGCCGCGACCGGCGCGTGGGACGGACTCGGCGACCTCGACCGGGTGCTGCTCACCGCCACCGACTCGCTCGTCGACCGGCAGGGCGTGGACGACGAGCTGTGGAACCGGCTGACGGACCACCTGAGTACCGAGCAGGTCATCGACGTCCTCTACACCGTCGGCCAGTACCTGACCATCGCCACCGTCATCAACACGCTCGGCGTCCAGGTCGAGGGCGACCTCACCCTGCCCCTCCCCCACCCCGCCGACCAGGCCGTTCAGAAGGAAGTGCCCGCATGAAGCTCGCCAACCTCGCCGGCCGCCCCGTCGTCGTACGCGACGACCGTGCCCTCGACATCGCCGACGCGAGCAAGGGGGCGATCGAGCCGCGCCTGGAGGTGCTGGCCGACCTGTCCCTCCAGGACGAGCTGCGCACCCTCGCCGAGCGGGCCGCGGAGGCGGACTGGCGGGAGTTCGACCCGCGCGAACTGGGCCGGGTCGCCAAGCCGTACAAGGCCATCGGGGTCGCCCTCAACTACCGGGCACACGCCGAGGAGTCGAATCTCCCGGTCCCCGACGAGCCGTCGGTGTTCGCCAAGTTCGCGTCGTCCGTGGTCGGCCCCTACGACGCGATCGTCGTGGAGCCGCAGTACGACAAGGTCGACTACGAGGCCGAACTGGTGGTCGTCATGGGCCGCACCGGCAAGAACATCCCCGAGGCCGACGCCTGGTCGTACGTGGCGGGCGTGACCGCCGGCCAGGACATCAGCGACCGCAAGGAGCAGTGGCGCAAGCCGATCAACCAGTTCACGCTGCCGAAGTCGTACGACACCTTCAGCCCGATCGGCCCCTACCTGGTGACCCTCGACGAGTTCGAGGACCCGGACGACATCGAGGTGGCCGGCTGGGTCGACGACCTCGAGGTGCAGCGGGGCCGCACCTCCGACCTCATCTTCAGCGTGCCCGAGCTGATCGCCTGGCTGTCGAAGCGGGTGACGTTCGAGCCCGGCGACCTGATCTTCACCGGCACCCCGGCCGGCTGCGGTGTGCGCCGCACCCCACGGCTGTACCTCACCGAGGGCAAGGTCCTGCGGACCGAGGTCACCGGCGTCGGCACTATGGTCAACCCGGTCATCGCCGGTTGAAATCGAACGGAAGGCGCGAGATCGTGACGGACACCGTGCGCGAGCCGGGCACCACGGGCCCCAGCCGAACCCGGGAGTTCTCCGAACTCCTGCGCCACCACCATCGTGAGCTGGGCACCACTGATCCGCGGGACCTCGACGCGATCGAGATGGTCACCGACCTCACCCGCCTCGAGGCCCGGCTGACCAAGGACTTCGAGAAGCACGTCCACCGGCCGCTGGGCCTGACCTGGGCGGGCTTCCGGATCCTGAACGCCCTGTGGATCTACGGCCCGCTCGGCCAACAGGACATCGGCCGGGTCTCGGGGTCCACCCGCGCCAGCATCTCGAGCGCGCTGGCGACCCTGGAGAGCCGTGGTCTGGTCACACGTGAACGCGTCGAGACCGACCGCCGTCAGCTGTTCGTCGAGCTCACCCCGGAGGGCCAGGAGACACTGCGGCTCGCGATCCAGGCGCAGACCAAGCGCGAGCGGGCCTGGACCGCCGTACTCCGCGACGATCAGCTCAGTGAACTGGTCCACCTGCTGCGTACGCTGGTCAACCAGGAGACCCCGCCCGCGGAGTGACCGGGCCCGGGGAACCGGCCCACCGACTCGTGCTCGGAGCCGCCGGACCGCACTCGTCGAGATCAGTAAGAACTTTTACCGTCAAGCGTCTAACAGTAGGTTGGTTTCTCAAGGGAGAGAATCATGGTCCGTCGAGTCGTCACCGGTGTCAGCCCGAGCGGCAAGCCCGTGATCGTCAGTGACGGCGAGCCGCCGCGCACCCTTCAGTTCACCCACACCGCCGGCTTCGCCCGGTCCCTCGTGTGGAACACGGCCGCACCCGCCGTCCCGTCGGCCGACCCGACGGCGTCCCTGAAGTCCTTCGTGCCCGCTCCGGGCGAGACCGTAGCGCTGACCGTCACCTTCCCGCCGGCCAGTGTCTACGCCGACCCGAGCTGGGACCCGATCGCCGCGGCGGCCGAGCAGCTGGAGGCCAGCCCCGGCCTCGCCGAGCTCTTCGAGCCCGACAACCCCGGCATGCACACCACGCCCACCGTCGACTACGGCGTCGTCCTGAGCGGCGAGATCGTCCTCGACCTCGACGGCGGCGAGACCGCGGTGCTGAAGCCCGGTGACCTCATCGTGCAGAACGCCACCCGGCACGCCTGGCGCAACCTCGGCACGGAGCCCGCCACGGTGTTCTTCGTCCTGATGGGCGCGGGAGGAACCTCATGAGCGCCCTGACGACCGCGGCGCCGGGCGCGCCCGTCGTCGAGCTCGATCTCGCCGAGCTGCGCCGCGACCCCTACCCCGCCTACGCGGAGCTGCGGCGCACCGCACCGCTCGCCTGGGTCCCCTCCGTGGGGCGGCACCTGCTCACCCGGTACGACGACATAGTCCACGCCGAGAAGCTGCCCGAGGTCTTCAGCTCCCGCGAGGAGGGCTCGCTGCTGCTGCGCACGGTCGGCCCCAACATGCTCCGCGAGGACGACCCGGACCACCGGCGTCTGCGGGCCGCGGCCGAGCCGCCCACCCGGCCCCGCCAGGTCCGCGACCAGTGGGCCGCCGCCTTCGAGCGCACCGCGCACAAGCTGCTCGACCGGATCGCCGGCCGCGGCGAGGGCGACCTCATACGCGACTTCGCCGAGCCGCTCGTCGCCGCCAACCTGGCCCTGGTACTGGGCCTGCGCAACGCGAGCGCCGCCGACATCGCCGACTGGTCGCGGGCGATGATGGACGGCAACAGCAACTACGCCGACGACCCCGACATCTGGCTGCGCGCCGAGCGCGCGACCCGGGCCATCGAGGAAGCGGTGGCCGAGATGGCGGAGGTCACACGCCGCGAGCCCGACGGCTCGGTGATCTCCTCCATGGTCCACGCGGCCGACCCGGTGGCACTCGCCGAGATCCAGAACAACGTCAAGGTCATCATCGGCGGAGGCGTCAACGAGCCGCGCGACGTGTTCGGCGTGGGCGCCTGGGCGCTGCTTCAACGGCCCGACGCTCTGGACCGGGCACTCAAGGACCCATCGGCCTGGAAGCGGGTCTTCGAGGAGACCGCCCGCTGGATCTCGCCGATCGGCATGTATCCCCGCCAGCTCACCCAGGACTACGAGATTGCCGGCGTCACCCTGCCCGCGGGCAGCCGCGTCGCCCTCGTCATCGCCTCGGGCAACCGCGACGAGTCGGTCTTCGAACGGGCCGACGAGTTCGACCTCGACCGACCGCACCGCCCCCACCTCGCCTTCGGCGGCGGACCGCACTTCTGCATGGGCGCATGGGTCGCGCGCCACGAGGTCAGCGCCATCGCCTGGCCCCTCGTCTTCAGCCGTCTGAAGGGACTCCGCCTCGACGACGGCGCGACAGCATCCGACAGCGGCTCCGCCGCGGGCAGCCTGGACGGCTGGGTCTTCCGCGGGCTCACCTCGCTCGACGTCACCTGGCAAGCAACCGCCTGACAGCCACACCCAGCACCCTGGGCGACCCAACTGCACGAATGGCTCGATCGACCGATCAAGAAGGTAGAGCCGCCTGAGCCGTCCCCATCGGGAGGACTTCATGCCCACCGTCATCTTCCAGCTGCCCGACGGGACCGAACGCAAAGTCATTGCCGCGTCGGGGACCGTGCTCATGCAGGCGGCCGTCTCAGGCGGCGTCGAAGGCATCGTCGCCGAGTGCGGCGGCAACGCCTCCTGCGCCACCTGCCACGTCTACGTCGACTCGGAACAGGCCGAGCTGGTAGGCCCACCGAACGACGTTGAGGACGAGATGCTGGACTTCACCGCCGCCGAACGCCGGCCCACCAGCCGGCTCAGCTGCCAGATCCACCTCTCCGACGCCCTCGACGGCCTGGTCGTCCACGTACCCGAGGAGCAGGTATGACGAGCACGGCGGGCGTGGTCGTCGTCGGCGGCGGACAGGCCGCATTCAGCGTCGTGTCGACACTGCGCGCATCCGGCTACGACGCTCCGGTCACCGTGTTCGCCGCCGAGCACCATCTGCCTTACCAGCGACCGCCGTTGTCGAAGAAGGCCCACACCGAGCCGGAGGGTCTCCGCGTCGAGCTGGTGCCGGAGTCCTTCTACCGCGAGCGGAACATCGACCTGCGGCTCGGGGACGACGTGGTCGCCCTCGACACCGCCGCCGCCACGGTCGTCTCCCGCACCGGGGCCCGCGTTCCCTACGCCCATCTCGTGCTGGCTACCGGTGCGCGCAACCGTCCGCTGCCCGTCCCCGGCGCCGAGCTGGACGGCGTCCACGCCCTGCGCTCGCTCGACGACGCCCTGACCATCGGCCGGGCACTGACGACGGCCCGTGACGTGGTCGTCGTGGGCGGCGGGTTCATCGGCCTCGAGCTGGCCCGGGTCGCGCTGGCACGCGGCGCACGGGTGACCGTGGTGGAACTGGCCGACCGGTTGCTGAGCCGGGCCGTGTCACCGGAGCTGGAGCTCCCCCTGCGGGAACGGCACGAGCATGCCGGTCTCCAGGTCCTGACCGGGACGGGCGTACGGGCCCTGGAGGGACCGGGCCGGCTGGATCGGGTCGTCACAGACCGCGAGCACCTGGCCGCCGACCTCGTCGTCTACGGCATCGGCGCCATCCCCCGGGATGACCTGGCCCGGGAGGCCGGACTGGCCGTGGACGACGGCGTGGTCGTGGACGAGCAGCTGCGCTCGGTCACCGATCCCCGGATCTCCGCCGTCGGTGACTGCGCCCGCCATCCGCATCCGCACGCGGAGGGGCCGGTCCGGCTGGAGTCGGTGCAGAACGCCATCGACCAGGGGACGCTGGTCGGCCGACGCATCGCCGGCTCGCCCGCCTCGTACGAGAGTCTGCCGTGGTTCTGGAGCGACCAGGGCGACCTCAAGTTGCAGATCGCTGGGCTGCGTTCCCCTGCCGATGAGGTGCGCCTCGTGCCCGGCGACTCCCCGGAGCGGCTGGCCGGGTACGCCTTCCGCGACGGTCTGCTGGTGGCCGTGGAGACCTTGAACTGGCCCGCCGAACATCTGGCCGCCCGCCGGTTGCTGGAGCGTCGGACGCCGGTCTCCGCCGGCGACCTGGCGGGGACGACTCTCGGCGCTCTCGCCCGGGCCAGACGCGCGGCGGAGGTGAGGGCATGACGAGCACCTTCGGCGCCCACCTCCTCACCACCGCGGTCGAGGCCGGGTCCCGGACCGCCCTCGTCTTCGAGGACCGGACCTGGACCTATGCCGAACTGGACCTGGCCGTACGGCGGACCGCGGCCCGCCTCGACAAGTACGGGGTGCGCAAGGGCGATCGCGTGGTGATGCAGGGCGCGGCCCGGCCCGAGGCCCTGATCACGCTGTTCGCGGTGACGCGGATGGGGGCGGTGCTCGTTCCGCTCCATCCGCAGGTGACCACGGGCGAGCTCACCGTCGTCTGCGAGGACACCGCGCCGCGTGCGGTGGTGGGCGGCGAGGGATTCCCGGACGGGACGGGCATCCGCCTGACGTGGGACGACCTGCACGTCGACGACGAACCGTCCGCGCCCGTCGCCGGAGAGCCCCCGACCGGCTCGGACATCGCGATCATCGCGTTCACGTCCGGCACCTCCGGACGCCCCAAGGGAGTCGCGCTGACCCACGACAACCTGTACTGGAGCATGGCGGGCGGCCTGTCGCGGCTGCCCGTCGGAGAGGACGACACCGCCCTCGTCTCCACGCCGCTGGCCCACGTGGCCGTGCTCGGCGGCCTTCCGCAGTACACCTGGGCGCGGCGCGGGACGGTGATCCTGGCCCCGCGCTTCGACCCGGACCTGTTCATCGACCTGGTCCTCGACCACAAGGTCACCTGTGCCTTCGCTGTGCCGGCCATGTCCGCCCTGCTGACCCGCCACCCCCGCTTCGGCAGCGGCGACCTGGACACCCTGCGGTGGATCCTGTCCGGCGGATCGCCGGCCCAGACCGCCACCCGCGAGCAGTTCCGGGCGCGCGGGATCGGTGTGGTCAACTCCTACGGGCTGACGGAAACCGCGGCCGGGGTGACGTACTCCGCGCCCGACGAGACGGCTGACTCCACCGGGTCACCGGTCCCCGACGTCGAGTTGAGGGTCGTGGACGCAACCGGGTCGACCGCGCTGGCCGGTTCCTCCGGTGAGATCTGGGTGCGGGGGCCGTCGGTGGCGGACGCGTACTGGACCGCCGCCGGAACGGTTCCCGTGATCGATCGGGCGGGTTGGTTCCACACCGGGGACCGCGGACGGTTCGACGCGGAGGGCCGCCTCTCGGTCGTCGGCCGGCTCAAGGACACCATCATCACCGGCGGGGAGAACGTCGATCCCGCCGAGGTCGAGAACGCCCTCGCCGACTTCCCCGGTGTCGTCGAGGTAGCCGTGTCCGGGGCGCCGGACCCGGTCTGGGGCGAGGTCGTGACCGCCTTCCTCGTCACCGACTCCGATACGCCGACCCTGGACGACATCCGCGGTCACCTCGACGGCCGGCTCGCCCGGCACAAGTGGCCCCGGCGCCTGTGCGTCGTACCCGCACTGCCCCGCGGGGCCACCGGAAAGCTGCAGCGCGCGCGGCTGACGACGCTGCTGGACAACTGACCCACCCTCCACACCTCCCAGAGACCGCGCCGCAGTGGGCGCCGTCTCCCCCAGCCATACCCGAGGAGACGCCATGAGTGCGACCATGCGAGCCGCGCGGATGCACGCCGTCGGCGAGCCGATGAGGATCGAGGAACTCCCCGTTCCCGAGCCCGGCCCCGGTGACGTCCGCGTGGCCGTCCACGCCGTCAACATCGTTCCGAACCTGGCCAACATCCTGAACATGTGGACGACCTGGTTCCCACACAGCCCGCTGCCGACCCTGCCGGCGATCTTCGGACTGGACCCGGCGGGCGTGGTCGAAGCCGTGGGTGAGGGCGTCCAGGCGTTCAAGCCGGGCGACCGGGTGTACGTCAACCCGGGCCGTTCCTGCGGGTCGTGCCGGTCCTGTCGAAACGACGACTCGATTAACTGCGCCAGCTACGCCTTCGCCGGGTATTTCGGCTTCTCACCGACCGCGCTCGACCTGCTCGACCGCTACCAGGGCGGCCTCGCCGAGTACATGGTGGCGCCCGCCTACAGCCTGGTGAAGCTGCCGGACGCACTGTCGTTCAACGCAGCCGCCCGCTTCGGCTACCTCGGCACCATGTACTCCGCTCTCCGCAAGGCCGGGGCCGGACCGGGCAAGACGATTCTGATCAACGGCATCAGCGGCACCCTGGGCATCGGCGCCGCGCTCCTCGCCCCCGCCCTGGGCCTGACCCACGTATACGGCACCGGCCGCGACAAGGGCCTGCTCGACCAGGTCGGCAAGCTGGCGAACGGCCGGCTGAACCTGCACTCCCTCGACGACGGCCCGGTCGACGAGTGGATCCACGAGCAGACCGACGGCTACGGCGTCGACATCTACATCGACGCGCTCGGCCCCGGCGCCCCGCACGAGACCTTCCGGGCCGGCATGCGCGCCATGGCGCGCGGCGGCATCGCGGTGAACATCGGCGCCGTCGCCGGTGACCTGCCCATCGACATCCACCGGATGATGGACCAGCAGCTGCGGCTGATCGGCTCGGCGTGGTTCACCTCCGGCGAGGGCCAGGCCATGGCCGACATGGTCGAGGGGGGCCTGCTGGATCTCGGCCCGCTGGAACACCAGGTGTTCCCGCTGGAGCAGGTCAACGACGCCATCGGCGGAATCGCCCAGCGCAACGGCGGCTTCAGCAACTTCATCATCAGCCCGACCCTCACCGCGTGAGCGACGTGACGATCTGACGACCGCCTTCCGGCCGGGGGCCGTCGGTCCTCCCCTGACCGGCGGCCTCCTCCTCCCCCCCTCCCGATCCCTGGAGACCTGATGCACACCCCACACTCCCCGCGCCCGGCCGACCCCCTCGACCTGCTGGAACTCGACAGCCTGCTGACGCCGGACGAGCGCGCCGTACGCGACGCCGTACGCACCTTCTGCGACCGACGCGTCGAACCGCACATCGCCGAGTGGTTCGAACAGGGCGAGATCGAGGACATCCGCGGACTCACCAAGGAACTCGGCGAACTCGGCCTGCTGGGCATGCACTTGGAGGGCTACGGCTGCGCGGGGATGAGCGCCGTCGACTACGGCCTGGCCTGTCTCGAACTGGAGGCCACCGACTCCGGGCTGCGTTCCCTGGTGTCGGTCCAGGGCTCGCTGGCCATGTACGCGATCCACGCCTTCGGCTCCGAGGAGCAGAAGGAGGAGTGGCTGCCGCGCCTCGCGGCGGGCACCGCCATCGGCTGCTTCGGCCTCACCGAGCCCGACTCCGGCTCCGACCCCGGCAGCATGCGCACCACCGCCCGCCGAGACGGTGGGGGCACCTCCCGCTCGAGCGGAGCCGAGAGTGGGGGAGACTGGATCCTCGACGGGCGCAAGATGTGGATCACCAACGGCTCGGTCGCCGACGTGGCCGTCGTCTGGGCCCGCACCGAGGACGGCGTACGCGGCTTCGTCGTCCCCACCGACACCCCCGGTTTCTCGGCACCCGCCATCAAGCACAAGATGTCACTGAGGGCCTCGGTGACCAGCGAGCTCGTGCTCGACTCGATACGACTGCCCGGATCCGCCGTGCTGCCTGAGGTACGAGGACTGCGCGGGCCGCTGTCCTGCCTCAACGAGGCGCGGTACGGGATCGCGTGGGGCGCGATGGGCGCCGCACGGTCCTCCTTCCGGGCGGCGCTGGCCTACTCGGGCGACCGGGTCCAGTTCGGCCGTCCGATCAGCTCCTTCCAGCTGACCCAGGCCAAACTGACCGACATGGCACTGGAGTTGGCCAAGGGCACGCTCCTGGCCTTCCACCTGGGCCGCACCAAGGACGACCGGGGCCTGCGCCCCGAGCAGGTCAGCTACGGCAAGCTCAACAACACCCGCGCCGCACTGGAGATCTGCCGCACCGCCCGCACCGTCCTGGGCGCCAACGGCATCTCACTGGAGTACCCGGTCATCCGGCACGCCAACAACCTGGAGTCGATCCTCACCTACGAGGGCACCGTCGAGATGCACACCCTCATGATCGGCCAGGCGCTGACGGGCCAGGCGGCCTTCCGGTGAGCGGTGCGCCGGGCGCCGACATCCGTCGGGTCGGTGTCATCGGCTGCGGTCTGATGGGCGCGGGCATCGCCGAAGTGTGCGCCCGGGCCGGGCTGGACGTGGTGGTCCACGAGGTGAGTCCGGGCGCGGCCGATATCGGACGGGGCCGGATCACCGCCTCGCTCGACCGGGGCGTTCGGCGCGGCAAGCTCACCGGCGAGGAACGCGACGCCGCACTCGCCCGGGTCCGGGTCACCCCCGACCTCACCGAGTTGGCCGACCGGGACCTGCTGGTGGAGGCGGCGACAGAGGATGAGAAGACCAAGGTCGAACTGTTCGCCGAGCTCGACCGGGTCGTCACCCGCGAGGACGCGCTGCTCGCGTCGAACACCTCGTCCCTGCCCATCATGAAACTGGGCATGGCCACCACACGCCCACACCAGGTGATCGGGGTGCACTTCTTCAACCCGGTCCCGGTACTCGGCCTGGTGGAGATCGTGCCGTCCCTGCTGACGAGTACTCACACCCAACATCGCGCGGAGCAGTTCGTCACCGACGTGCTCGGCAAGCAGGTGATCCGGTGCCAGGACCGGGCCGGGTTCGTGGTGAACGCCCTCCTGGTGCCGTACCTGCTCTCCGCGATCCGCATGCTGGAGTCCGGCTTCGCCTCCGCGGAGGACATCGACACCGGCATGGTCCTCGGCTGCGCCCACCCCCTTGGCCCGCTGAGCCTGGCCGACCTGATCGGCCTGGACACCCTCGGGGCGATCGCCGAGGCGATGTACGCCGACTTCAAGGAACCGCTGCACGCCGCGCCTCCGCTGCTGCTGCGCATGGTGGAGGCCGGGTTGCTAGGACGAAAGTCCGGGCGCGGCTTCCACGACTACTCGGAATCGAAGAAGGGCGACTGACCCCATGGCGCAGGAAGTACGCGGCGTGATCGCACCGGGCAAGGGCGAGCCGGTGCGGGTGGAGACGATCGTCGTGCCCGACCCAGCGCCCGGGGAGGCGGTCGTACGCATCCAGGCGTGCGGGGTGTGTCATACCGACCTGCACTACAAACAAGGCGGGATCAGCGACGAGTTCCCCTTCCTGCTCGGCCATGAGGCGGCGGGCGTCGTGGAGTCGGTCGGCGAGGGCGTCACCGATGTGGCGCCCGGGGACTTCGTGATCCTCAACTGGCGTGCGGTGTGCGGGCAGTGCCGCGCCTGTCTGCGGGGGCGCCCGTGGTTCTGCTTCGACACCCGCAACGCCGAGCAGAGGATGACCCTCGCGGGCAGCGGCCGGGAGCTGTCTCCGGCCCTCGGTATCGGTGCCTTCGCCGAGAAGACCCTGGTCGCCGCCGGGCAGTGCACCAAGGTCGACCCGGCGGTCGCGCCGCAGGTGGCCGGGCTCCTCGGCTGCGGTGTGATGGCCGGCATCGGTGCCGCCATCAACACCGGCGGCGTCGGCCGCGGTGACAGCGTCGCCGTCATCGGCTGCGGGGGTGTCGGCGCCGCGGCGATCGTCGGCTCACACCTGGCGGGTGCGGCGAAGATCATCGCGGTCGACATCGACGAGCGGAAACTGGAGACGGCCCGCACCATGGGCGCCACCCATACCGTCAACGCCAAGGAGATCGACCCCGTCGAGGCGACCCGCGAGCTGACGGGCGGCTTCGGCGCCGACGTGGTCATCGAGGCCGTGGGCCGCCCGGAGACGTACAAGCAGGCGTTCTACGCACGCGACCTCGCCGGCACCGTCGTCCTCGTCGGCGTCCCCACGCCCGAGATGAAGCTCGAGCTACCGCTGCTGGACGTCTTCGGTCGTGGTGGGGCGCTCAAGTCCTCCTGGTACGGCGACTGCCTGCCCTCCCGCGACTTCCCCCTGCTCATCGACCTGCACCTGCAAGGCCGCCTGCCGCTGGAGAAGTTCGTCACCGAGACCATCCAACTGGACGAAGTGGAGTCTGCGTTCCAGCGGATGCATCACGGCGACGTGCTGCGCTCGGTGGTGATGCTGTGACGATGGGGCTCTGCCGGGGGCCACCCCAGGACGACCCCAGCGCGGGAGCGCCATCCCAGCACCCGAGGGCTCAGACACCCCTCGGCACTCCTATGCGGCTTGCCCGCCGGCGCCCGCGCTTGTCTTCTCCGAGAGCTGGGCGCCATGTCGAGGGGCACGGGCCGCACGCCGGGTCGGTGAACATCGGCGAGTACCAGCGCGTCTCAGGGCCGGATAAACGGGCTGCGCAGCTCGGGCGGCGCCAGCAGGGCGCCGCGGCGGCGGGATCGTTCCAGCCAGTCTACGCGTGTCTGGCGGGCCAGGGGGAGCGGATTGACCGAGTTCGATCACGGCACACAACATCGTCGTGCTCCTGCCACTACAGGCACCAGGGCGCCGCGGTGGAAAAAGGGCTTGATCGCTTCCGGCTGTCGGAGACTGAGGGCTGCCGCTGTTGCTCATGGCGGACACGGCCGGCTCCTGAGGAAGCGGTCCTGGACGACTATGCCGACAGACGATGCCTGATCCTTCAGGACGAAGCTTCTACCGGTGGGCGCACCATGTCACCGGGGTAACTGCAATCCCCTGACATTTCGTCGGGTTCAGGGACGTATGTAAATCCGAGCTTAAGCCACACTCCGTACAGCTCCCGGTCCCACGCAGACAAGATGATCTCTTGATCGGGCACCCGAGCAAACAACTCATCGACCAAAGCTCGTGCCACTCCCCTTTGTCGGAACTCGGGAGAAACGTGGAGCTCATAAAGCCTGACGTAGCGGGGCTCGCCGCCTGCCGCGCGCTGCAGACTGGAGTGAAGCCATCCCATACGCACGCCTTGGTCGGAATCCTCTGCGATCAGGGCGTGCAGCGCCTCCGCCAGGGAGGCGGCCCCCTCCTGCTTCTCGACGGTGACCGTCCAGCCCTCGGTGTTGTTGCTCATCCATTCGACGTCGGCTGGATGAGCGTCACGGACCCTGATCTTCATGCTTCATAGCCTACGACTGCGCCTCTAGTGGCCATCATGGCCGTGTGAGCCTGACCAAGTGGCCGACCTCTCGGGCAAAGTAGCGATCGAGACGCATGAGACTGTCTCGCGCGGGTTCCCGATGCGGCGTTCGTAGTAGTTACGGGAGTACGGATCGACGCCCACATGGACGTCACACGTGACAGCGATGCAGCCGTGGCCTGGCCACAGGCCGAGATGGCCAGTTCAGCTGCCGGTGGCCAGCCAGTCGATCCGGCCGTAACCGCTCCCGCACTCACGCGTCCCAGTCGCGCTGGGAGGAAAACGCACCCCGGTACGGACGGATGAGCGGGTGCGATCGCAAATCAGGCACCCGAGAGAGTCACAGGCACACGGACTCCTTCGAGGCATCGACCGCATCGTGCGCGCCAGCGCGTTCGACCTCACGTCGAAGCCGCACCGGAGTGCTCCGGTGCGGCTTCGACGTCTCACGGATCCGGGCAGAGACCCCGCCAGGACGGACCTCGGCGGGGCCTCGCCATATCACCCGCGTATCACACATCCATCACCAACTGGGCAGACGCTCTCGGACCAAGAGGCTCCGACCTGCAATTTCATGCCCGCAGTGGACTGGCATAGACGCCCCTGGACGGTCTCTACAACCTGTGCCATGTGGTACCCAGGGAGGGTCCCAAGATCAGAACCGGGGCGCCTTCTGGCCCGTCAAAGCGGTATTGCAGGGTGTTCGGTGGTGTCTCGCTCACCCGTCTGAGCCTCTCATCTGTCACGAGATGTCACATCGCCGGGGTCGACCTAGCGGGCCTTGACCCGCTCCGGTCCTGCCAACGAGAACCCGGTATACATTCTCCGGTATGTACTCGTGGCCGTGTCGGCAGTGGGCCCTCCGGGCGAGTGCCCTCCTTCAGTCGCTACGAGCAACGCTTTCCTCTTTGATCACCGCCTCCAGGCGGTTCAGGAAGCAGCATCGAGTGTGGTGGCACGAATGAAGCTCGGCCTGATCCACCTGGAAACCTTCCGAAATCCCGCCCAACAGCAGCTTAAACACAACACGGTGAACGCTGGTAGACGGCGTGGCCGTAGCCGGATGCTCTCAGTTACAGCCACCGGCCCAAAACCAGCAAGCGGACTGGTCCTGCCGATGCGCATCCGCGGCAGCATCTCCCGCTCCTTCGCCTTCGAACGTGACGGCGACGCGTGGAAGACCGTCTCCTGCGAGATGGCCACCTTCATCCCGCTGCGCAAGGGCGTCTGCGACGACGTGTACACCCTCGTGCCGATGGCCGGCGAGGGCGACGTGCGCCTGGAGACGTTCAGCGAGCAGGACGTCGACCGCGAGGCCCTGCGCTCCGTCCTCGACCAGCAGCAGACCAAGATCTACACCGGGGTGAAGTTCCGGCAGGGCTCGGCGTGGGAGTGGCTGTACCTGTACCTGGCCTGCGTGCTGCCCAACGGCCTCTCCCGCCTGCCGGGCCAGCGCCCCGGGTTCACTCCGCACTTCGGGTGGGGCTCCATGGCAGCCCTCGACGCCGGGTCGCTTGCGTACCTGACCGTCCGCGAGGGCGAGGACGAGCAGGGCCGGTACTGGGAGGTCGGCGTGATCGGCCACGGCGAGGGCAGCGCCGACCTCGCCGAGCGCGTCGTGAGCGAGATCCGTGCCTGGGATGCGACCGGCGGCAACGACGCACCCGAGCCGGGCTTCCGGATGGCCGTCGCGGACTCGCGTGACCGGCTGACGGCGGACGACTCCCGCTTCGTCGTCGACAAGCCCTACAGCCGACTGGTCGTCGACTGGGCGCGCAAGGGCTGAGCCGATGATCCCCGCGATAGCCAGCCGCATTCCCCTGGTCCGCCGCACCAAGGCGCCCGCGCTCCCCTTGGAGGAGCGCATCAACCACCTCACCGGGCTGACCGTCGCGCCCGCAGGTGCGGGCCACCATGACCTGGTGGCCCGCACCTGCGGGGTCCTCAACTACGCCGCGCTCATCGCCTCCGACGTCGGCCTGCCCGACCTGGCCGCCGACCTGTGCTGGCGCCAGCACCAAGTCTTCGCCGACGCCGGACACCTGAGTGGACGGATCGCCGTCATGTCGCTGATGCCGCTGGTCAACCTCTCCCGGCTGCTGACCCGCGAAGGCCAGGGCGAGGCCGCCTACGACCTGCTGGTCCGCCTCAACCACGCCGCGCGGCAGCGGGAGAAGACCGAGATCGACGACCGCACCGTCGACCTGTCGCCCCTGACCGGCACGGACGAGGATCACCGCACGGTGTGCCAGGAGCTGTACGTCACCCTCCTCGTGGACGGCGCCCGCGCCCTCGCCCGCATCGGCCGGTGGACCGAGGCCGCCGACGCCATGACCCAGCACCGCGGCATCGGCAACCGGCTCCTCGGCGGCCGCCAGATCAAGATCATGGCCCTGATGGAGCAGGGCCTGGACCAACAGGCCCGCGACCTGATCGACACCACCCAGCCCACGGAGCCTTGGGAGGGAGCCATCGCCCTCCTCCTGCACGCCCACTGCCGGCCCGTAGACACCCTCGTCCCTGAACCCGACCTCGACCGCACCCTTGATGAGGCCGTCCAGCTCCTTGCCCACCCCGATCCGCCGACCGCCGCCTTCCAGACCCGGACGG
This sequence comes from Streptomyces canus, assembly GCF_030816965.1. Taxonomy (NCBI): domain Bacteria; kingdom Bacillati; phylum Actinomycetota; class Actinomycetes; order Kitasatosporales; family Streptomycetaceae; genus Streptomyces; species Streptomyces canus. Next base: position 8,113,709 of record NZ_JAUSYQ010000002.1, on the reverse strand, counting down.
GCCTGTCGGCCCTGGAACTGGACCGCACCGGACGTCATGCCGCCCCCATACTCGACTCCCTCGTCAGCGTCGCCCGACTCGACGCCTACGCCGCACGAGACGCACTGCACCACCCCGTCGCCGCGTCCGCCCTGGACGACGGGGCGACAGACGCGCTCAACGCGGTGATCGCCGCGGCCGGACTGGAATCCGGCGTCCTGTCCGCCCACCACCATGAGGCTCTGACGGGCGCGGTCGGCCACGCCGAGACAGAACTGGAAAGGCTGCTGCAGGCCGAACCAGATCCCGGCTAAGAGGGGAGGACCCGGGATGTCAATCCCCTGGTTCCGTAGAGACTTTGGTTATGCGGTCTGATCTTTCTGGCAGTGTCGCTCGCGCGCTTCGGCGATGATTCTTTCGAACTCCTGGGGCGGTAGGCCGCCGGCCGCGCTGTGCCTTCGTCGCGGGTTGTAGAACCCAGTGATCCATGTGGCGATCTTCAGGCGGGCCTCGGTCCGGGTCGCGAATTGTCGGCGGTGGATGTACTCGACCTTGATCAGCGAGTTGAAACTCTCCGCGGCGGCATTGTCCAGCGCGGACCCCACCCGTCCCATGGACTGCACCACGCCCAGGCGGTCACAGAGCTTGTTGTACGCCTCGGACGTGTACTCCGCGCCGCGGGCGCTGTGGAAGATCGTCGCGGCCAAGCTCCACCTCTCGGAGTCCACGGTCCGCAACTACCTCTCCTCCGCGATCGGCAAGACAGGCACCCGCAACCGGATGGAGGCGATGCGGGAGGCGCGGCAGCTGGGGTGGTTGTGACCCTGCTGCCGCGGCGGGGGTTGTGACCCCTGCCGCCGCCCTGCCCGCATCGCTCACCTCACCCCGTGGCCTCCGCCTTCTTGTAGTTCACTCCGTCCGGGCCCAGGCACACGAACCAGTCCTTCGGGGAGCCGTCCACCTCGCGGATCAGGTTCTTGAAGTCGCCGGCCCCCGCAGGGGCCCGTTCCACCCGGGTCTTCGTGCCGTCGTCCCAGGTGCAGGTGACTTCCTGGACGGTCCGGGCGACCTGGCCGATCACCAGGCGCTGCGGGGCGCCGACCCGGTCGGTGTCCAACGGCCTCGGGTACGCCTCGAGGTCCTTGCCCGCGACCACGTCGTCCTTCTTGAATGCTCTCAGGATCACCGTCGACGGCTTGCCCCCCACGGTCAGGTGCACGAAGTGCCAGCTCTCGCCCACCAGGTCCGAGGCCTTCTCCACAGCGACCGGCTTCTCCCCGTACTGGGCCATCTCGGCGAGCTGGGTGCGTGCCTTCGCCGTGGTCTTCGGCGCGGTCCAGACGGCGGCGTCGACCTTCCACTTCCTGCCGTGGTCCGTGCCCCTGGCCAGAGTCGTCACCCGCCGTTCGGGACTCTGCTTCGCCGTCCCCGCCGAGGGCCGCGCGGCCACCTGCCCCGCCCCGTGCCCGCCGCCCGTGCCTCCCGCCAGCGCCAGCGTCGTCCCCGTGGACCCCGCGATCACCGCCGCGGCCGCCGCGGCCACCGCCCAGCGGCGCGTCTTGCGGCGCCTCCCTCCCCGTACCACCGCCTGATAGGGGGCCGCGCCGACCTCCACCTCGTCCGCCGCGACCGCCAGCAGGAGGGCGATGTCCGTGTGCGCCTCGTCGTACCTCATGTCGTGGTTCGTCTCCCTGTCCGCGCTCATCACTTCTGCCCTCCGTTCGTGAGTGCCTCGGCCAGTCCCGGCAGGGCGCGGAGCTTCGCGATCCCCCTCGCCGTGTTGCTCTTCACCGTGCCGACGCTGCATTCCATGGCCTCCGCCGCCTGCGCCTCGCTCAGGTCCTCCCAGTACCGCAGGACCACCGCCTCCCGCTGGCGCACGGGCAGTGCGGCGAGCGCCGTCAGCAGCGCGCCGCGGTCGTCCGCCCGCGCGATGCGGTCGTCGGCGTCGGGCAGCTCGTGGGTGAGGCCCGCATAGTCCTTCGGCGCCAGGAACTCCTTGAGGCGTCTGCGGTGCCTGCGGGCGTGCGCGTTGATCATCACGCGCCGTACGTACGCGTCGGGGTCGTCGGCCGCGCCGACCCTGCGCCAGGCCACATAGGCCCGTTCGAGCGTCGACTGGACCAGGTCCTCCGCGGCATGCTGCTCCCCCGTGAGCAGGAAAGCCGTGCGCAGCAACCGTGGCCAGCGGCCGACGACGAAGCTCTGGAACTCCGCGTCCCGAGCCTCTTTCCGATCCAACATGGGCACCTCCTAGATGGTTGAAGGAGTCCATGAGGATCGGATTTCGTTGCACCGCCGCGCGGAGGATTTTTTCGAGCCTCGGGCCCGGAGATTGTGCGGCAGGCCCGCGCGGCCGTGGCCTCACGCCTGCCGCACCGGCACCTTCCGCGGCAGCCACAGCAGATCTGTCAACCCCCTGGTCCCGTAGAGACTTTGGTTATGCGGTCTGATCTTTCTGGCAGTGTCGCTCGCGCGCTTCGGCGATGATTCTTTCGAACTCCTCGGGCGGTAGGCCGCCGGCCGCGCTGTGCCTTCGTCGCGGGTTGTAGAACCCAGTGATCCATGTGGCGATCTTCAGGCGGGCCTCGGTCCGGGTCGCGAATTGTCGGCGGTGGATGTACTCGACCTTGATCAGCGAGTTGAAACTCTCCGCGGCGGCATTGTCCAGCGCGGACCCCACCCGTCCCATGGACTGCACCACGCCCAGGCGGTCACAGAGCTTGTTGTACGCCTCGGACGTGTACTCCGCGCCGCGGTCGCTGTGGAAGATCGTCCCATCCAGGCTGCCGCCACGTGTCACGGCCGCCACCTTCAACGACGCCCCGACCAGGGCCGCGTCGTGATGCTCGCCCATCGCGTAGCCGAGACAGCGCCGCGAGAACGCGTCGATGACCGTCGCCAAGTAGATCTTGCCCTCGTCGGTCTCGATCTCGGTCATGTCGCCGTACCACAGCAGATCCGGAGCGACAGCGTCGAACCGACGACGCACCAGGTCAGGGGCGGCTTTCCGCTTGCCCTGCCGGGTCAGTGACTTCCGCCGACGCGGGGGCTTGCGCCCCTGTAGGCCGAGCTCGGCCATGATCTCGGCGACGGTGTTCACCGACACCTGCCAGCCCTCCTCCCACAAATCCAGCGTGATCCTCGGCGACCCGTACGTCTCGCCCGACGCGCGGAAGAAGTACCTGATCCTTTCCTCCAGCTTCACGCGCCTGACCTCACGTTCCGTCGGCTCCGCGGAACGTCGCCGCCATTTGTAGAACCACGCCTCGCTCACCCCGAGCAGGCGACAGGACATCCGATGGGGCACGTTGTGCTCGGCTCTCTGGCGACCGATGAAGGCGACCAGCGCCTCCGGTTCGTTCTCGGTCACTTCACCCAGAGAGCCATGGCACGCTTGAAGACATCACGCTCCATCTCAACTTCCTTGATCCGCTTGCGGTTCTCCACGCTCTCCCGGCGCAGCCGCACGAGCTCCTCGCGTTCCAGCTCGCCCAGCGTCCCGTCCCCGCCGGCCCTCCGGACCCGCGCCACCCAGCTGCCCAGGGTGGTCTCCTTGATCCCGAGATCGGCCGCTACCTGCGTGATCGTCTTCCCCGTCTCAGTCACGATCCGCACAGCCCCCTCACGGAACTCGGCATCGTACGACTGTCGCTTCTCCGCCAGACTCTCAACTTCCCCTGCAATCACAGCCTCAACGCTACGAGGGGAAGGTCATTCCTCCACGGCCCACCGGCTGCCCGCGACGCGGATCAGCTCGCGGATGACCACGGTGCCGACCTCGGTGGTGCCGGTGAGAGGGTCGGCTCGGCGCGACATCGGACGCCTCCGGATGCCACGCGCGCGTGCGCGGCGGCCCGGACGACAGCGCGACGTCCGCGTCCAGCACTCCGTTCCGGAACGCCCTCAGGGGTCATACGCTCATAGTGCAAGGACCCCTATGAGGGCTTCCAGGATGGCCGTACTGGAAGCCCTCACCGACACCGATGGAGGGGCCTTACGGACACCACCCGTGGTTTCAGCACCCACCAGCCAACTCCCCCGACGACATCGCTCAAGGGGTTGACGTTTTCCACAGGGCTCCTACCATTTTGATGGTCGATGTTTCGACCGCAGTTCGTAATATCGAACACGGCGGAGCGTTCCTCTTTGCGCTCCCCCACCCCCTGACGCACCGACTTCCACACCGCCAACTCCTGGAGCTCTCCCAGACTTCCTGGCGCCCCCACGGCATCCGCACTCGAGGAGACACCATGGTCACCCACGGAACGTCACGCTCGCATCCACCACGTACCCTGCGACAAAGGCGATTTGAGCTGTCAGGACGAAGAAGCGTGACAGCACCCCTCAGCACCGTGCCCGGCCGCGATCTGGCCCACGCGCTCGCTACATGGCTCGCGCCTGCCGTTACCCAGGCTCCCGTGGACGTGGACCTGACCGATGCCCCCGGGAACGGCCTGTGACGTCTGTCAAGCAGGCCTTGGTAGTCCGCTGGGGCTGGGACGGGCACGTCCCCGTGGCCGCCACCGACCGCTACGTCACGGCACTCAAGGCGGACGGCTACGCAGTGACCGTCTCCGGCACGCTCGACAGCTACCTCGACGAGGAGCTGCTGGCCGCCACGGACCTGGTGGTGCAGTGCTGGACGATGGGCGAGATCACCGGCCCGCAGGCGGAGGGCCTGAGCCAGGCTGTCGGGGCGGGAACCGGCCTGGCCGGCTGGCACGGAGGCATCGTCGACGCGTTCCGCGCCGAGACCCGCTATCAGATGATGACGGACAGCCAGTTCGTGCACCACGCACGGGAATTCACGACCTTCGAGGTGCGCCCCGTCCCGGAAAAGGCCGACCATCCGGTGCTGGCAGGCGGCATCAAGCCGTTCACCGTCACCACCGAGCAGTACTACCTGCACGTGGATCCTGCGATCGAGGTGCTCGCCGTCACCGGGTACGGCCCCGATCCCGACCATCCCGAACTCCTCGGCACGCCGGTGCCGGTCACCTGGACCAGGCACTGGGACGCGGGCCGGGTGTTCGTCACCACCCTCGGACACAGCCTCGCCGACCTGGAGGTTCCCGAGGTCGACACGATGATCCGGAAGGGCATGCATCCGGAAGGGCATGGCATGGGCGACCCGTTGACGGAACGCCCCATAGCCCTGCGGATCGGGCTGGTCGGCGCCGGACAGATCAGCGGCGCCTATCTGCGCACCCTCCCCGCACTGACGCATCTGAGCGTCACGGCTGTCGCCGACCTGGACGCGGCCCGCGCCCCCGCCGTCGCGGCCACCGTCCCCGGCGCCCGCGCCACGACCGTCAAAGCTGTGCGCGGCCGACGACGTCGACCTCGTCCTCAACCTGACCGTCCCCGCCGCCCACGCCGAGGTCGCCCATGCCGCGATCGCCGCGGGCAAGCACGTCTACGGCGAGAAGCCCCTGGCCGCGACCACGGCTGAGGCCCGATCCGTCCTCGACGCGGCCGAAGCGGCGGGGGGACGGGTGGGCTGCGCGCCGGACACTGTCCTGGGCACGGGCGTGCAGACCGCCCGCGCGGTGCTGGACGCCGGGGAACTCGGCACACCCGTCGCCGCGACCGCCTTCATGGTGGTTCCGGGCCCTGAACTCTGGCATCCGGCAACGGAGTTCTACTACCGGCCGGGCGGCGGCCCGCTGTTCGACATGGGGCCGTACTACCTCACCGCGCTCGTCACCCTGCTCGGTCCGGTGCGCAAAGTGGTCGGCATGACCTCCGCCTCGCGGTCCGAGCGCACCGTCGGCCACGGTCCGCGCGCGGGCACCACGTTCCCGGTGGAGGTGGCCACGCACGTCACCGGCGTTCTGGAGCACGCGAGCGGGGCGCTGTCGACGCTGGTGATGTCGTTCGACGTCTGGGCAGCGGGCCTGCCGCACATCGAGATCTACGGAACGGAAGGCTCGCTGTCCGTCCCCGACCCCAACCACTTCGACGGCCCGGTGCGCCTCTTCCGGGCCGGCGCGGAGACCAAGGACTGGGAGGACGTCCCCGTGCGGGGCGGCTACCCGGGCGCCGAGCGCGGCTACGGCATCGCTGACCTGGCAGCCGCCCACGCCACAGACACCCCGCACCGCGCGGACGGCTGCCTCGCCTATCACGTCCTGGAGGCCATGGAGGCGCTGCTCGCCGCGGCCGAAGCCGGACAGCCGGTCCACATCACCAGCACCCCCGTGCGGCCCGCTGCCGTACCGGCGCACGCGGGCCGGGCGCTCGCCGCGCACACCAGCCGCTGACACCGAAGAAGCGAAGGAACACTCATCATGATCGACACCCGCGTTCTCCTCGACTGGGGCCACGACGCCCTGCGCCTGATCATCGACGCCGACCAGGACGGCCGTCCGCGACTCCGTCACCTCGGCGCCCCCGACACCGTGCCCAGGCCGGCCGGTTCGAGGGAGTCGCTGCCGCTGGTCGAGGCCGTCGTGGGCGCCCAGGACCCGGACTCGTCGAGCCGGCGCCTGGTCGACAGTGTCGGCGCACGGCTGCGCTACCTCAGCCACGACGCCCGGCGCGACGGGGACTGGCACCAGCTGACCGTCCGCCTGCACGACCCCGAGACGGACCTCGCCGCCGACGTGGTCTACCGCTCGCCCGACGGCATCCCGGTCCTGCGTGCACACGTGGAGCTGCGCAACGGGGGCAGCAACCCACTCGACCTGGAGTCGGTCACCTCCCTCGTCCTCGGCGTCCTCACCACGGACCCCGCGCAGCTGGAGACCGCGGACCTGCTGTGGGCGGAGCACGACTGGATCAACGAGCACCGCTGGCAGCGGCGCCCGTTGCGCCAGGCCGTCCCGCACATCAACGGCCGCGTCCACCAGCCCTACCGCATGGGGACCCTCACCATCGCCGGGAAGGGTTCCTGCTCCAGCGGCGGTCACCTGCCGATGGGCGCGCTGAGCGACCGCGAGACGGGGCGGACCTGGCTGTGGCAGCTGGAGACCAACGGCGGCGGCTGGCAATGGGATTGCGGGGAGAACATGGACACGGGATTCCTGTCCCTGTCCGGCCCCACCAACGTCCGGCACGGCTGGTCGCACCGTCTTGAGCCGGGGGCGAGCTCCACGACCGTCCCCGTGGCCCTCGCCCTCACCGAGACCGGCGGCATCGACGAGGCGTTCGCCGCCCTCACCCGATACCGGCGGGCGATCCGCCGCCCGCACCCCGACCACCAGCACCTTCCCGTCATCTTCAACGACTACATGAACTGCCTGATGGGCGACCCGACCACGGCCCGCCTGCTGCCGCACATCGACGCCGCCGCCGAGGCGGGCGCCGAGTATTTCGTCATCGACGCCGGCTGGTACGACGACGGGGACGGCGGCTGGTGGACCACCGTCGGCGCGTGGGAGCCCGCCCCCTCCCGCTTTCCCGGCGAGGGCGGCCTGGGGGAGGTCATGGATCGGATACGGGAGCGCGGCATGGTGCCGGGACTGTGGCTGGAACCCGAAGTGGTGGGCGTGCACAGCCCGATCGCCACCGCCCTGCCTGACGAGGCGTTCTTCCGCCGCCACGGCGCCCGCGTCAACGCCAACGGCCGCTACCACCTCGACCTGCGCCACCCCGCCGCCCGCGCCCACCTGGACGAGGTGGTGGACCGGCTCGTCGACGGCCTGGGCATCGGCTACTTCAAGCTCGACTACAACGTGGACGCGGGTTCCGGCACCAGCAGTCACCCCGGTGAGTCCCCGGCGGACGGCCTGCTCGGCCACAACCGCGCCTTCCTCGACTGGCTGGACGGCGTGTTGGACCGCCACCCGGGCCTCGTCCTGGAGAGCTGCGCCTCCGGCGGCAAGCGCTCCGACTATGCCCTTCTCTCGCGCGTCCAGCTGCACTCCACCAGCGACCAGCAGAACCTGGAGTTGTACGCCCCGATCGCGGCGGCCGCACCCACCGCGGTCACGCCGGAACAAGGGGCGGTGTGGGCCTACCCGCTGCCCGACGACTCCCTCGACGAGGTCGCCTTCACCATGGCCAGCGCCCTCCTCGGCCGCATCCACCTCTCCGGCCTCCTCCCCGAACTCGCCCCCGACGCTCTCGCCCTGGCGCACGAGGCGGTCGCCGTCCACAAGACGATCCGCGGCGACCTGGCAACCGCCGTCCCCGCCTGGCCGCTGGGCCTACCCGGCTGGTACGACCCGTGGATCGCCCTGGCCCTGCACACCCCCGACACCACGTACGTCACCGTGTGGCGCCGTCCCGGTGACGACTCCGCCGAGTCGGCCGTTCTCCCGTTCCCGACCCTTCGCGGCGCCCGGGTCGGCGTCGTCGTGCTGTACCCCTCCACCACCAAGGCGCAAGCCACGTGGGACCCGAAGGCCGCGACGCTCGACGTCTCCCTCCCGTCGGCCCCTTCGGCGGTGCTGCTCCGTCTCTCCACCCGCCCGGAGTGAACCGACAGAACACATAGCGACGGCTCCGCACCGGGGAAGTGCGGAGCCATTCATTCTCGGTACGGACAGGGGGACGCGGGGCAGCGCCCCCGGTCAGGACCGCCGCGACGACGATCGCGACGGTCGCAAGGGAATCCGCAGCTCCTGGCGCTGCTGCTCGGCAGTGAGCCACAACGCCGATGCTTCGGCCCAGCCCCGGCCGGGCTCGACCAGCCGGGCGCGTACCACGCGACGGACCGGGCGCCCGGGGTAGTCGCGCACCGGGCGGCCGACGGTCAGGGTGCCGTTCGCCTCGTCCCAGCGCAGCTCGGTGCGGGCGCCGGCGCCCTGCTCGTAGCCCCAGCCGTCGCCTTCGTCCTCGTACAGCACGAACGAGCCGTCCGCGCCCGGGAAGACGAGGTCGAAGGCCAGCGGACGGAACATCGTGCTGTCCTCGGAGTGCACCTGCCAGGCGAGGGAGTAGAGGTAGGGGACCAGAGCCTTGCGCAGGCGGATGAACCGGACCAGCGTCTCGTACACAGGGTCACCCGGCTCGCCGTAGTGCCAGATCTCGCGCGGCGTGCCGGTGCCGTGCGTGCGCAGCATCGGCAGGAAGGTGGCGTACTGGAACCAGCGCAGGAACAGTTCGCGGTAGCCCAGGTCTTGTGCTCCCGCGTCGAAGTCGCCGCGCAGGAACGACGCCCCGTCCAAGCCGGGGCAGACCTTGCCGGGGAAGAAGGCTCCGACGCCGGTGGTCCAGTACGGCAGGCCGGAGGCGGCGAAGCTCAGCCCCTCGGCGACCTGCCGGCGCAGTGACTCCCAGGTCGCGACGATGTCACCGGACCAGCTGTACGTGCCGTAGCGCTGCCGGCCGGGATAGGCGGACCGGGTCAGGTTGAGCACCCGCTTCGGGCTGCCGGTGGCCCGCTGCCCCTCCCAAATTCCGCGGCTGTGCAGGAGGGAGTAGGCGTTCCTGCGGTCCGGACCCAGGTAACGCTCCACCTCGGTGGTGTTGATGCGCATCCGCTCCTCGGGGGACGGCTCCCTCGCACCGTTCCAGTCGGCCTCGAAGGGTTCCGAGCAGTCGGTCCACCAGGCATCGACCCCTTTGGCGAACAGAGCCGTCTCGGCCTGCTTCCAGTACAGGGCGCGGGCCTTCGGGTCGAAGGCGTCGTACGTGGTTCCGTTCGCCAGCATCGCGTCGGCCGCGGCGAGTTCGAGCCGGTCGGTGCCGTCGCCGTGAACGTGCGGCCAGATGGAGACCATCAGTTTGGTGCCCATGTCGTGCATACGGCGGCACAGGTCCTCGGCGTCGGGGAAGCGCGCGGGGTCGAGGGACTTCTGTCCCCACAGGCCGTCCGGCCAGGACATCCAGTCCAGCACGATCCCCTCAAGGGGCAGCCCCAGTTCGACGTAGCGCCGGGCGACCGCAAGCAGTTCCCCTGGTCGTGGTAACGCTCCGTGGACTGGATGAAGCCGAAGGCCCAGCGTGGCGGCATCGACGCGGCCCCGGTCAGCCGCCGGTAGCGGCGGACCACGTCATGGAGTCCGGGTCCCGCCAGCACTAAGTAGTCCAGTTCCGGTACGCATTCGGCTTGGAGCCGGCAGCCCGCCGCGTCATCCTGGAAGATCATCGCGCTGTATCCGTGCCACAACAGACCCCAGCCGCGGGTGGATGCCAGAAAGGGGACACTGACCTTGAGGTTGTGCTGGTATAGGTACTGCGTCGTGCCCCGCCGGTCCAGCCGGCCCTCCTCGTGCTGGCCGAGGCCGTACAGCGCTTCGCCATCGGTGAGCCGCAGTCCGAGGCGGGCACGGTAGCCGGGAGCGGAGTCGGTCGCGCCGGCCGGCGTGCGGCGCTCCAGCTGGACCGCGTCCGCCTCCAGCTCGCTGAAGAGTGGTTCCCCGGACGGGCCGCGGTAGCTGAGCCGTCCGGTGGCGAGGTCGACACGAGGGTCAACGAGCCATCGGACATGACCAGTTCATCGTCCTTCTCGATGAGCGTGAAGGTTCCGGGTCGTCGTCGCTCGCGCAGCGGATCGAGCATCGGGCCATCGGCCAGGACGGGGCCGCCGTCGGACGCGGGGCGGGCCGCGACCCGCAGGATGCCGGGCCCCTCCCAGACCGCCCGCATGGACAGTCCGCGGCAGGTCAGCCGCACTCCGTCCGCCGACTGCTCCCACCGCACACGGCGACTGCCGGTCACCGTTCCGCTCGCACGTCGACGATCTGCTCGAAGAAGAACTCGTGCTTGAGGAAGGAGACGTCGTACTCGCCCCCCGGACAGGGCGGGATCAGTTGGGCGGCCTGGATCAACCGCCAGCCGTCGCGAAGGGCCTCCACGCCCGACTCGTACGGCGGCTCGTCGCTGTCTCCCGTGGTCGGGGAGGTGCGGCCGGTCCCGTCGTAGCGTGCCCAGCCGACGACCGGGGAGTCCAGGGCCGAGGTGGACAGGTACAGCACCAGCACCCGCTGCCGCAGCACCGGGGCGCTGCCCGCCTGCGCGGCGGGTAGCCCGACAGGTTGTGCTGCTGTCTGAGGCCGGGCAGCGGACCGATGGTGTCCACCACCGGTACATGTTCGCCAGGCAGCCCCGTGCGCCACACAACCGCCGGGAAAGCGAGCGAATTTGGGCTTCAGATCAGCGATAGCCTCGGCCAGGTCGGCGCGCAGTCCGCCCGGTCAGCCCCAGAACGTCGCCTGGGGGAAGAGGGAGACCAGGTCCGCTTGGCCGGTGCCGACACCGGTCGACGTGGGAGTGAACCGGGCTTCCGGGTCCGTAACGGCGCAGGTCAGCACGCTCGCATGCCGCTCCCAAGATCCGTCGACCGGACGCACCCCCCCTCTGCGTATGCCCGTTCGCCGTCACGGCTCTCGATCACCGCCACCAGCCGGACCGCCGTGCCGTCTGACGAGCCTGGCGTAGACACTGACGTCGTAGTGTGCACCTTCCTGGACGGGGATGCCGTCGAAGCCCTCGTTGCGCAGCCCGGCGCCGAGGCGGCCGTGCCGGTGGCCGTGGTGTGCAGGACGGCGTGCTGCGGGTTGGCCGAGTGCAACGGAGCCTCAGCCGACACGGCGACCGCCCCGGCGGCGCCCTCCCGCTCCAGTACCTCCCACGCGGTCAGGGCATGCCAATCAAGCCGGTCGGCGCGGCTGTACGCGAAGGAACGGTTCTGGATCAGCTCGGCGTACAGACCGCCGTCCGCCGCATGGCTGAGGTCCTCGAAGAACGCCCCGAAGAGATCGGGCGAGATGGCGGTGCCGGACGCCACGGTGTCGCCGTGGATCACCGTCCCCACAGCGATGTCGGGCGTCCGGCTCGTTATGTCGGCTCCTCAGTGCGTGCGGGCCACGGGGGCCTGGACGGTGATGAACGAGTGGGGAGGCAGCGTCAGAACGAGCCCCTGACCTGTTGGCTTCACGCCGTCGAACGGGCGCGGAACCACCGCCTCGGGTGAGTCCGGGGAGTTGTGGACCTGGAGTCTGTCCGCGGTCAGCAGACGAGCGGTCGGCTCGCCGACCGCTCCCCCGCGCAGGTCGAGTGTCACCTCGACCGGTTCCTCGGCGTCGAGGTTGGACACTGAGATCAGCACCGTGCCGTCCTTGATGCTGGCCGAGGCGGACAGCGTGTCGAGCTCGGCGTCCCCCACCCGGCGCCGGGCATCCTCGGTGCGCAGGTGCACGGCGAGTGAGGTGGCGTCCTGATGGCCCTTGTTCATCTCGAAGACGTGGTAGGTCGGGGTGAGGACCAGCGCGTCGCCGTCGGTGAGGAGCATGGCCTGCAGGACGTTGACGGTCTGCGCGATGTTCGCCATGTACAGACGTGCGGCGTGCTTGTGGAAGATGTCGAAGTGGGTGCTGGCCACGAGCGCGTCGCGCAGCGTGTTCTGCTGGAACAGGAAGCCCGGATTGGTGCCCGGCTCGACGTCCCACCAGGTGCCCCACTCGTCCAGGACCAGGCCGACCCTGCGGCCCGGGTCGTAGATGTCCATGACGGTGGAGTGGCCGGTGAGGATACGGTCGATCCGCTGGGCCGAGGCCATGGTGCGGTAGTAGTCGTCGGTGTCGAAGTCGGTGGCGCTGCCCTTCGCCTCCCAAGTGCCGGACATCGTGTAGTGGTGGACGGATATGCCCTGGAAGAAAGTGCGCGGGGTGGCCTCGCAGCCGAAGCAGTTGATCTGCTCCATCAGGGTGCGGGTCCACTTGTAGTCGTCGCCGGTCGCGCCCGAGGCGATGCGGTACAGCTTGTTGTCGCCGTGGTCGCGGCAGTACGTGGCGTACTGCCGGGCCAGATCTGCGGAGTACTCGGCGCGCATGTTGCCGCCACAGCCCCACGTCTCGTTGCCGATGCCCCAGAACTTCACCCGCCAGGGCTCGTCGCGGCCGTTGGCCCTGCGCAGCCTGGCCATGGGGCTGTCGCCGTCGCGGGTCAGATACTCGACCCACTCGCTCATCTCCTGCACGGTGCCGGAGCCGACGTTGCCGCTGATGTAGGGCTCGGTGCCCAGGAGTTCGCACAATGCCATGAACTCGTGGGTGCCGAAGTGGTTGCTCTCCTCGACGTCGCCCCAGTGGGTGTTGACCATCCGGGGGCGCTGGTCACGGGGGCCGATGCCGTCCTTCCAGTGGTACTCGTCGGCGAAACAACCACCCGGCCAGCGGAGGTTGGGGATGTTCAGGGCACGCAGCGCCTGGACGACGTCAAGGCGGATGCCGCCCTCGTTCGGGATCGTCGAGTCCTCCCCGACCCAGAAGCCGCCGTAGACGCAGCGGCCGAGGTGCTCGGCAAAGTGACCGTAGAGATGTCGGCTGATCGTCGGACCCTCGATGTCGAGGTCGACGATGGCGGTAACGGTGGACATGGGGGCTCCAAGGGGCTCGGGAGAATTCTGTATCGGTAAGAGAGTTGGGGGGTACCTGGAGGGGAGGCCGTCAAGAGACCGGGGTGAAGGGTGGCCGCGCACCTCCCCGTACGGAGCCTTCGAGACAGCTGTCGAGGAACTGGTGGACGCGACCGACCCGCTCGTTGCCGGTGTCAAAGGTGTGTGGTCGGCCCCGGCGTCGCCTGAGGAAGACGCCGGGGCCGGGCGCCGGCGGTTACAGAGCCGCGGCCTCCTCGGTGGTGAGGAAGCGGAGGTTGTGAACGTGCTCGTTGGCGAACATGGGCACGCCGTCCGAGGCCAGGTACCAGGCCGGCTTGCCCCGCTGTCGCGGATGACCCGCCCGTTGGCGACGAGGTTCTCGAACGTGACGTCCTTGATGAGGTGGTCCCCGTCGAGGCCCAGGAGCAGCGACGTACCGGCGTGAGTGCCGGTGTAGGTGAGGTCCTTGATGTAGACGTTCTCGATGCCGCGGCCGGGTGCGGTGTTCCACTTCGGCATGTAGGTGACCCGCATCTGGACGAGCTGGCCCCAGCGGATGTCCTCGACGCGGATGTTGTCGCACCTGACGTCGCGGATGAGGTTGCCGTCGCCGGGGTTGAGGGCGATGCAGCGCTGGGCGCTCACCTGCGGCTCACGGTGGTCGAGGATGTCGATGTTCTCGAAGCGCAGGTTCTCCAGCACCTCGAAGTTGTCGGGATCGGGGTTGCCGTGGATGCCTATGTTGCTCGGGGGGCCACGTCTGCCCAGAGGCTGCAGTTTCCTGGTCCGTCCAGGTCCGAAGGTGTTCCCGCAGGTACGGCGAGACATGGTTCGGCCGCCCGTTGACGAGGTTGTACGCGGGTATCACCCCGGCGACGGCTGCGGCCTCGACGGGGCGGCGGAAGGCGCGCATGTCGTACTCGTGGAGGACCCTCGGCCGTACCGAGGAGGACGAAGTCGACCTGTCCGTCTCGTTGTTGTGGGCCAGCCAGTGCTTGAGGACGGGGGCCGTCATCCAGTACGCCGGGTCGTCGCCGCGTAGGCCGCGGGTGTACGCCGTGGCGATCGCCGCCGTCAGGTGCGGGTCCTCGGCGTAGCCCTCCTCGTTCCTGCCCCACAGCGGGTGCCGCAGCAGACTGATCGTCGGCGCCCACACGTTGAGCCCCACCCGGTCGTCGCGTGCGCGCATCGCCCGCGTCTCCTGGGCGACGGCGTCGCCGACCCGGCGGACGAGGCCGTCGTTCCAGGTCGCGCCGAGGCCGACCGCCTGCCGGGAAGACCGTCGCCGGGCCCCATCCAGGCCACACCGTGCAGTGCCTCCTGCCCGGTGCGGAAGGCGGCGAGACCGAGACGGTCCACCGCGGGGGTGAACTGGTGCAGGAATGCGATGCGTTCGTCGAGTGTGAGGCGGGAGAGGAGGTCGTCGACGCGCTGGTCCAGGGCGGCGGTGGGGTCACGGAAGAGGGGCGGCGAGCTTTCGGTCACGTACTCAGATCCCTTGAGGAGGAGAAGCAGGATGCGAAGCAGGAAGAAGACCTGGAGGCCGAGCTGGAGGTGGTGCGGGAGCAGATGCGTCGAGGTTCGAAGCGCTTCGATGTTCCGTCACCCCGACCCAGGCGTCAAGGCGTTCACCCAAGCTCACGCAGACCCGCAGAAGACCCCGTCGACCTCCCACTCTCCAATGGTCTCAGGGAAAGTTGACGCGAGCCTTGTGGCCCCACAGGTGGCCCCTTAACCTCACTGCAATATCGAAGCGCTTCGAAGACTTGTACTCCTGCCCGCTCTGCTCGTTCCGCAGTGTCCCGCCACGCATCACCACCCGCGAACGCGCCGGCCACCTCACCCTGCACGCCCTCGGCCGGAGCCTCGACGCTCCCGATGTCACCTTCCTCGGCCGCCGCCAGGCGCACCTCTCCTGCCGGACCAGGGCCGAACTCGACGTCTCCGGCGGAAGCGGCGACCTCGCCGTCCGCCTCGACGAAGTACGCGTCATCGCCCGTATCGGCCCGCTGCGCAGCGTCGTCGCCCGGTCCGACAAGGCGCCGGGCCCGTCGTCCTCGGCCTCGACATCACCGCCCGCACCGCCCTCGACGACGCCCGCACCGGACCCGACGTCGTACGCTTCGGGACCTGCCAGGAGGACGGCACCTTCACCGAACTCGCCGCCCTGGACGGCCGCTACCTCACCACCGAGGTCGCCGGCGGATTCACCGGCCGCGTCATCGGCCCCTACGCCACCGACGGTCGCGTTCACCTACGAGCCGCTCACCCCCTGACCCCTCTCGCCCCTTCGGCTCTCGGTCGCCCACACGTGAGGAAGCTGATCTCGAATGTCCCGGCTCCAACACCCCCACAGCCGCCGGAAAGACACGACGGCCCAGCAGGAGCAGTTCACCAACCCGGTGATCTGGCAGGACTTCGCCGACCTGGAGGTCATCCGCGTCGGCGACACGTACTACTACACCGGCTCGACCATGCACTACTCGCCGGGCGCGCCCGTCCTGCGCTCCTACGACCTGGTCAACTGGGAGTTCATCGGCCACTCGGTGCCGGTCCTCGACTTCGGCGACGCGTACGACCTCAACGGCGGACGGGCGTACGTCCAGGGCATCTACGCGTCCTCGATGCGCCACCGCCCCAGCGACGAGACCTTCTACTGGCTGGGCCAGATCGGCAACCAGCGGTCGTACGTATACAGCGCCACCGACGCGGCGGGCCCCTGGACCCGGCACGCCGAGATCGGCAGCATCTACTACGACGCGGGGCTGCTCTTCGACGACGACGGCACCCCGTACGTGGCGTACGGCGCCAACGAGATCCGCGTCGCACAGCTCTCCCCGGACATGCGCACCGAGGTCAGGTCCGAGTACGTGCTCACCAAGCCCGACGAGTTGCACCTGATGGAGGGCTCCCGCTTCTACAAGATCAACGGGAACTACTACATCTTCGTCACCCGCCCGCCCAACGGCCAGTACATCTGGAAGTCCACCTCAGGCCCCTTCGGCCCGTACGAGATGCGAGAGGTGCTGTTGAACCTGCCCGGCCCGATCCCCGGCGGCGGCATACCGCACCAGGGCTCGCTGGTCGACACCCCGAACGGCGACTGGTACTACATGGGCTTCATCGACGCCTATCCCGGCGGCCGCGTCCCCGCCCTGGCCCCGGTCACCTGGAACGCCGAGGGCTGGCCCGAGCTCCAGACCGTCGGCGGCACGTGGGGCGAGACATACCCCTACCCGGTCACCCCGCACCCGCTCCCGCCGATGACCGGCGCCGACACCTTCGAGGGGGCGGCGCTGGCGCCGTACTGGGAGTGGAACCACAACCCCGACACCGCCGCGTTCACCGTCGACAACGGGCTCACCCTCAGGACCGCCACCGTCACCGACGACCTCTACAACGCCCGTAACACCCTCACCCGCCGCATCCAGGGCCCCGCCTCCACCGCGACCGTCGTGCTCGACTGCTCCGGGATGGCGGACGGCGACCGGGCCGGGCTGGCGATGCTGCGGGACTCCTCCGCCTGGATCGGCGTCACGCGGCAGGACGGCGCCAGCAGGCTGGTGATGTTCGACGGCCTGACCATGGACACCGACTGGAACACCACCGGCACCGGCACCGAGCAGGCCGGCGCCGACCTCCCCGCGTCCGGCAGCCGCGTCTGGCTGCGCGCCACCGCCGACATCAGCCCGGGGCCGGGCCGCCAAGCGACGTTCTCCTACAGCACCGACGCCACCACCTTCACCCCGCTCGGCCCGGCCTTCACCATGAACGAGAGGCCTCATTTCTTCATGGGCTACCGCTTCGCCGTCTTCAACCACGCCACCCAGGCCCTGGGCGGCGAAGTGCTGGTGGAACGCTTCGAGTTGAGCACGCCCTGACCATCCGATGCGGTCCGGCCCTCAGTCGAACAGCGCGGTGTGCACGATGCGTTGCACGGCCATCGCGTCGTGCCGGAACTGCGCCTCGCGGGCCGTTTGCAACTGCAGGCGGGCAGACACGAATGGGCTCTTCTGCACTGAGCACTGTGCATCGTGAAGTTGCTGGTCACGGGGCTGGTGTGTGCGGGGTTCGGGATGCTCGTGCTGGTCGTGGGTGGATGACTTCGGTGAAGATCGTCGGTCACCGGGAAACGTCGCGGTTTGTGAGGACGAGCAGGGACCCCACCAAGGCGGTCGCCCACGTCGGGTTGGTGCGGACCTTGCCGAACACGCGCCAGTTCTTGAGGTGGGCGAAGCCGTGCTCCCCCGGTGCCCGGACCGCTGCCAGTGCGGTGTTCCTGAGTGCCACCGGCCCCGCCGCGAGCGCGGGTCGGGCACCGAGCCGAACCAGAGGCTCAGGTGAGCGACCTGGTCGGGGTCCGTAATGATCACCAAGCCCGCGCCCGCACCGCTACCTGCACCTGACGCCGAAGACCCGTACAACCACGGGACTTGAAGCCGCCTGGTTTCAGCCTGCGAACGTTTCTGCCTGCGGATTTTGCGAGAAGCATTGACGTCTTTCATGGGATGTCTAGCATTCTCTCGATCGGTACTTCGACCCTTGTTCGGTATACCGAACAGCCGGGGTCGTATCACACCGGCATCCGGACAGCCTCTGACGGGGAAGACCGGAGTCGCTTGCTCAAGGATGACGAGGTCCTTATGCGCAGACGTAGTTTCAGCCGCAGACGCCCGCCTGCGGTGCTCGCCGCCGTGGTCGCGGCCCTGGCCGCGTTGGCGGCGCTGCTCGTCGCCGGCCCGGCTCAGGCGGCCACCACCAGCGAGGTGCGCGGTGTTGATTCCGGCCGCTGTCTCGATGTGGAGGGCTTCAGTCAGACCGACGGCGCGAACGTGCACATCTGGGACTGCCACGGTGGAGTCAACCAGCAGTGGACGTTGACGGACAGCAGCCAGCTGACCGTGTACGGCAACAAGTGCCTGGATGTCCGCGGCGCCGGTACCACGGCCGGGACCCCGGTGCAGATCTGGACGTGCAACGGCAGCGACAACCAGCAGTGGCGGGTGAACCCCGACGGCACCATCGTCGGCGTGCGGTCCGGGCTGTGTCTGGAGGTCGCGGGCTGGGGCAAGGACAACGGCACGGGGGTGCAGATCTGGTCGTGTACCGGCGGCGCCAACCAGAAGTGGACCGGCCTGTCCGGGGCAAGCAACGCGTGTGCCCTTCCGTCGACCTACCGGTGGACCTCGACCGGCCCGCTGGCGGAGCCGGCGAACGGGCAGCTCGCGCTGAAGGACTTCACCACCACCACGTACAACGGCAAGCACCTGGTCTACGCGACCACCTCCAACGGAACTAAGTGGGGCTCGACGGGGTTCAGTACCTTCACAAACTGGTCGGACATGGGGGCGGCCACCCAGACCCAGATGAACGACGACGCGGTGGCGCCCGAACTGTTCTACTTCGCGCCCAAGAACATCTGGGTGATGGTGTCCCAGTGGGGTCAGTGGCCGCTCCACTACCGCACGTCCAGCGACCCCACCAACCCCAACGGCTGGTCCGCCCGGCAGCCGCTGTTCACCGGCAGCCTCCCCGACGGCCCCGACGCGAACCAGAAGAACGCCCCGATCGACCCGACCATGATCGCCGACGACCAGAACATGTACCTGTTCTTCGCCGCTGACAACGGCAAGATCTACCGGGCGAGCATGCCGATCGGGAACTTCCCGGGCAACTTCGGCTCCTCGTACACGACGGTCATGAGCGACGCAAGGGACCTTCTGTTCGAGGCGCCGGAGGTCTACAAGGTCCAGGGGCAGAACCAGTACCTCATGATCGTTGAGGCGCAGGGGACGAAGCGCTACTTCCGCTCGTTCACCGCCTCCAGCCTGAACGGTCCGTGGACCGTCCAGGCCGGCAGCGAGAGCAGCCCCTTCGCGGGCCAGGCCAACAGCGGTTCCACCTGGGCCCAGGGCGTCAGCCACGGTGACCTGGTCCGCAACAACCCCGACCAGACCATGACCATCGATCCCTGCAACCTGCAGTTCCTCTACCAGGGCCTCCCCAACAACACACAGGAACCCAACTACCTGAAACTGCCGTACCGGCCGGGCCTGCTCACCCTGCAGCGCTGACCCGCCTGACCCACGGTGATCGCGATGGGGTGCGGTCCGCCGACGCGTGGACGAGCTGTTCACCGCGTGGGCGATTCCACCGGCACTCCACAGTGAAGTCATCCTGACCACCGCAACCAAGCGGTGCCACGATTTCGGGCGCGTCCAGCGCTGAGCCCACTCGGGCTGACGAATCAGAAAGATGGTGAACATGGGCAGTCGAACAACGGTGATCGGCATGGTCACCGCCCTGATGGCCGGTTTACTGGTCGTGATCGGAGCGCCGGCGGCGCAAGCGGCCCCTGTGGACACGAACGCCTGGTACGTCATGGTCAACCGGAACAGCGGCAAGGCGCTGGACATGGCGGACGCGAGCTCCGCGGACGGCGCCGCGATCACGCAGTGGGCCCGGCACGACGGGACCAACCAGCAGTTCCAGTTCGTGGATTCCGGCGGCGGCTACTACCGGCTCAAGGCACGCCACTCGGGCAAGGTGATCGACGTGTCCAGCTGGTCCACAGCCGACGGCGCCGCCATCCACCAGTGGACCGACCACGGCGGCGCCAACCAGCAGTTCCGGCTCGCCGACTCCGACAGCGGCTACGTCCGGCTGATCAACCGCAACAGCAACAAGGCGGTCGAGGTCCAGAACGCGGCGACCAACGACGGCGCCAACGTCGTGCAGTACAGCGACTGGGGCGGCACCAACCAGCAGTGGCAACTCGTCCAGGTGGATGCGGGCACCGGCTCCGGCCCGTGCGACATCTACGGCGCAGGTGGTACGCCCTGCGTGGCGGCGCACAGCACAACGCGCGCCCTCTACAGCGCCTACACCGGAGACCTGTATCAGGTCAGACGCTCCTCAGACAACACAACCCGCAACATCGGCGTACTGACCCCTGGCGGCGTCGCCAACGCGGCGGGCCAGGACTCCTTCTGCGCAAACACCACGTGTATCATCACGGTCCTGTTCGATCAGTCCGGGCATGGCAACGACCTGTGGTACCAGGGTTCCAGCGTGGTCCCGGGCTCACCACAGACCCGCCCGGCCGTAGCGACCACCGAATCGCTGACGGTCGGCGGCAGCAAGGCCTACTCGCTGTACATCAACCCCGGGACCAGCTACTGGCGCGACGGCCACCTGACGGGTGTCCCGACGGGCAGCGCACCCGAGGGCATGTACATGGTCACCAGCGGTACGCATGTCAACAGCGGCTGCTGCTTCGACTACGGCAACAGCGAAACCACCCGCAAGGCCGACGGGCCAGGTGCCATGGACGCCATCTACTTCGGGACGAGCTGCTGGTTCGGCGGCTGCTCCGGAACCGGACCCTGGGTGCAGGCCGACCTCGAATGGGGCCTGTTCCCAGGTGGCGGCAGCACGTGGAACCCGAACCAGCAGGCGTTCAGCAGCAAGTTCGTCACGGCGACACTCAAGAACAACGGGACGTCGCGATTCGCGATCAAGGGCAGCAATGCCCAGTCCGGAAGCCTGAACACCCTATGGGACGGCGCGCTTCCCAACGAGCCCAACGTATACAGCCCGATGAAGAAGCAAGGCGCCATCGTCCTGGGCAGTGGCGGCGACTGCTGCTCACCCGAGGTAGGCAACATCAACGACAGCGCGGGCACGTTCTACGAGGGTGCCATGGTCTCGGGCTACCCGTCGGACGCGACCGAAAATGCGGTCCAGGCGAACATCGCCGCCGCCGGCTACCGATGAACCAGACCCGGCCGCCGGCCTGACGGGTACAAGCGGTGCCGCCGCTCCAAGGCGGCGGCACCGCTTCGCCCAGATGTGCTGATGAACCCTGCGCAGGTTGAACCACGCGGAAGGGGTCGGGCGCGGACGTTTCTGACCCCTTCCGCGTGGAGGGTCTTGGGGCGGCATCCTTCCGCACAGCGGCCATACCGGGCGCACCTATGCGGAGGTGGCCCGACCATCACCGCCTACCGGCCGGGCGTGCTGACACTGCAGCGCTAGAGGTCCGGCTGCTGGCGGTCCCCGCCGACGCCAACCCCTTCGTATCCCAACCGAACAAGGGACTCAAACAGTGAAATTCACACTTCAGCGGTGGTCGAAACGCGTCCTCGCCTTGGCGATAAGCCTTCTATGCATGATGGCTTTTCTTCCGGCCGCAGCCCGGGCAGACAACCCGATCGTGCAACACATTTACACCGCCGACCCGGCACCGCTGGTCTACAACGGCCGGGTCTACCTGTACACCGGGCACGACGAGGACGGCTCCACCTCCTCCTTCGTGATGAAGGACTGGCGGGTGTGGTCCTCCGCCGACATGGTCAACTGGACCGACCACGGCTCACCGCTCAGCCTGAACACCTTCAGCTGGGCGGGCGCCAACGCGTGGGCGGGCCAGGCCGTCGAACGGGGCGGCAAGTTCTACTGGTACGTGCCGGTGTCGGTCCGGGCGACCGGGCAATTCGCCATCGGCGTGGCGGTGTCGGACAGCCCCACCGGCCCGTTCCGGGACGCCCTCGGCCACCCGCTGGTGGAGAACAGTGAGATCGACCCGACCGTCTTCATCGACGACGACGGGCAAGCCTACCTGTATTACGGCAACCCGAATCTGTGGTATGTGCGGCTCAACGCCGACATGATCTCGTACTCCGGCAGCCCGACGCAGGTACCGCTGACCACCGCGGGGTTCGGCACCCGCACGGGAGACGCGAACCGGCCCACCCTGTACGAGGAAGGCCCGTGGTTCTACAAGCGGAACGGCCTGTACTACATGGTGTTCGCGGCGAAATGCTGCTCTGAGTTCATCGCCTACTCCACCTCGCCCGGCCCGACCGGACCGTGGACGTATCGCGGCACCATCATGCCCTCGGAGGGCAGCAGCTTCACCAACCACGTCGGCGTCGTCGACTTCAACGGCGGCTCGTACTTCTTCTACCACAACGGCGCTCTGCCGGGCGGCGGTGGCTTCACCCGGTCGGTCGCGGTGGAGAAGTTCAGCTACAACGCCGACGGCACCATTCCAACGATGAATATGACGACGGCCGGGGCGCCGCAGGTCGGCACGCTCGATCCTTATGTCCGTCAGGAAGCGGAGACCATCGCGTGGGGCAGCGGCATCGAAACCGAACCCTCCAGCGAGGGCGGGATGAACATCAGCTGGATTGAAAACGGCGATTCCGTCAAGGTCAAGGGCGTGGCATTCGGCGCGGGTGCCGGCTCGTTCACCGCCAGGGTGGCCTCAAGCACCAGCGGCGGCCGAGTTGAGCTGCACCTGGACAGTACTACTGGGCCAACGGTCGGGACATGCACTGTGTCGGGCACCGGAGGCTGGCAGACCTGGAGCACGGTCTCGTGCCCTGTTACCGGTGCGACCGGGACCCACGATCTGTATCTGAGCTTCGCCGGTGGCAGCGGGTACCTGTTCAATATGAACTGGTGGCAGTTCACCTCCGGCCAGCCCACCTTCTCGTCAACGGCCGTCGCCCAGCACAGCGGGTACTGCCTGGACGACCCCAACCAGAGCACCGCCGACGGCACTCAGTACCGGCAGTACACCTGCGGCGCCGGTGCGGAACAGCGGTTCGACTTCCGCCCGGTGCCAGGGGTGGCGGACACCTACTTCCTGGTGAACCACTACAGCGGCAAGTGCCTCGACATCAGCAGCTTCTCCACCGCCGACGACGCGGCGGTCCACCAGTGGACCTGCCACGGCGGCACGAACCAGCAGTTCACGCTGCGGCAGGTCGCCGCCAACGACTACCAGCTCGTCGCGGTGCACAGCGGCAAGTGCGTGGACGTCAGTGAGATCTCCGCCGCCGTCGGAGCACTGGTCCACCAGTGGACCTGTGACTCCGCCAGTGCCCTGGCCACCAAGAAGAACCAGGTCTGGCGCCTGACCGGCAAGAGCTGAACCAACACAGGGTCGGCCCGGGCCGGCAACCCGGCGCCCGACCCTGTCCAGGGCCTTTTGCTGGCCTGGGTAGCCGATATACGCCACTGGACGAGCAGCAGTTTCAGCAGGTCAGGTCAGTTGCAGGCGGTTCTTGGTTCATCGCGCTTGGGTGCGGATCCTTTCCAGGGAGTCTCTGAGCTGGTGGTTTAGGGGTTGGGGCTGTCGGGGGTTTCTTGTGTCTTTGTCCCGCGTCAAGCAGTTGGCAGGTTTTCGGGTTCGGGAAAGCTGGGGACGAGCGGGTCCGCGGCGCCGGTATGGACATCGTGGGGCCGGTTCCAGGCCAGGGCCTCGTGCGGTCGGACGGTGTTGTAGTCGCGCCGGTAGTCCTTGGCGTGCCGGACGAGGTCGAGGGCGTCGGGATCTCCTCGAGGAACAGCTTCTCGTACTTGAGCGAGCCGAAGCCGCGCTCGCGTGAGCCGTTCTGCCCGGGCGTGCGGACCCGGGTGCGGACGTGCCGCAGCTCCGGTCGGGTGACGATGAACGCCTCGAACCGGAACGAGCGGAACGGTCCGCCGTTGTCGGTGACGATGGTGACCAGCAGCTTCACGGTCCCGTCGGCGTCGCGCGGGGCGAGCTCGGCCAGTGGCTTTCCGGCCAGCAACTCCGCTTCCTTGATGGCGAGTTCGACCGCGGCGATGGCGTCGTGCTGGTTCGCGGTGGGCGACACGTGCCAGCCCAGCTCGTACTTCGACCAGTAGTCCCGGCAGCCCGCGAGCCGCCAGGTGCCGCGCCGCCCGAGGCGGTCTCGAACTCGGAGAAGTCGAGCTGCCAGACCTGGTTCGGGCCGGTGGGCTCGGTCGCGAAGGCGGCCTTGCGGCGAGCTGGCGCCGTTCCCGCTGGTAGTTCGCCTCCAGCAGCAGGCCCTCGTCCCGCAGCAGCCGCAGCAGCCGCAGCACGGTCGTCTGGGAGACGCGGTGGCCGTCGTGGCGGCACATCGCCCACACCTTGCGGTGGCCCCAGGCCAGGTGCGCGAGCGCGTGCCGGCGGGCGGTCTCCCGGACGCTCTCGCGGGCCGGGCGCGGCCACGGTCCTCTGGCCTGCGCGCCCCGGCGGGCGCGGGCCTGGTGACGGCGCCAGGTCCGCTCGGGCACGCCGATGAGCCGGCAGAACCTCGCGGTCGGCAGTGTCTGGTGGCCCATCGCCTTCTCGACCAAGGCCGGCTGGCGAAGCCGGGTCCGGTGAAGCACTTGGAGGAGCCGGTCGGTCTCGGCCTCGACCCGGCGCTGGCGGCCGGCCCGTGTGACGGCGGCTCTGAGCCTGCTTCGGGTGAGCCGGGCGGCCTGGTCGGGAGTGGGCGCGATCGCCAGGATCGCGCGGGTTTCACGTGCCAGCAGCCGTCGCCATGCTCCGCGAGCAACCGAAGCAGGTCCTGGAAGCCCGCTGCGTTGTCGTCGATCCTGAGCTTGCCGAGCAGTCGAGCGTCCCGGTCAACCACGGCAACGTCGTGGTGATCGTCAGCCCAGTCGATTCCGCAGGTCACATCCACCGCGCGCTCCTTTCGGGCTTCCCGTCCGTCGGTGTCGGGCCGTGGCAGGACCACCCGGCGACCTAATAGAAGCGCTCGCGGGCGCACCACCCCATCAGCCGTCCGTGGCCCCAGCAGCGTCCAGGGTCCTCGCTCTCGTGAAGAGCTCCACGGCTCCGGCAGATCGGGAGGTGTTCCTGGGAACGGCTCGAACCACGGCACGGTATGACCACCGAGCTCGAATCGGCAGAGGCCGTGCACGCGTCCCTCTTGTCGAAGCACTCCCAGGCGCTGCATACAGCCCAGACGTCTCGCGCGGCCCCTGCCAGGACTGACAACTGCCAACCCACAGTGCCTCTTAGGCATACAGCAACGGACTCTGCCGCGAGTACCTGCGACGACGGGGCATTCGCCACACGATCCCCGAGAAGACCGACAGCCGGGCAGCCCGCCTGCGAAAAGGTTCCCGCGGCGGACGACCGCCCGGCTTCGACGAAGACCGCTACAAGAAACGCAACACCGTCGAACGAGCGATCAACCGCCTGAAACAGTCCCGCGCAGTCGCCCCCCCGCTACGACAAGCGCGGGTACGTCTTCCTCGGCACCACCACAGCAGCAACCCTGCTCATCTGGCTGCGAACTTGATCGCCCCGACAAGTCCTAGTAGTGCTTCGTTAGGTTGCTGTGACGTGCAGGAACGCAGACCCCGCGACTGTCGGCCCGGCGAACCGCCGGGTGGGCTCGCGCAGGTCGACGCTGTGGCCCTTGCCGCCGATCGGCGAGACCGGCGGCAAGGTCCGCAAACCACCCTGACCGGGAGCCATACCTTCAGCTGCTCGCAGTGATCAACAGCTGGTCGCACCCGGAAACCTGGCACCGGTACTCGACTGGTTCCTCCAGGCCTTGCGTGCCCCGGATATCGAGGTAGCGGCCCGGTCGCGACGCGGCGTGGCCGGACCGGTTCACGTCACGCTGCCTTCGCCTGGACGGCGGGTTCTGGGCTGGGCCGCGCCCTGGCGGCAACTTCCGAATGTCGGCGCGGCCGCCGGTACCGCTGGAGGCGATGCCACGCGGCTTGACGTCGACCGGCCCGCCGCAGCCGCAGGACTCCTCCCGATATCACGCTGTACGACAGCCAGGACAGTGTCGACATCCTGCTCAGCCGCCAGGAGGCACCGGCCACGGACGGGGCTCGGCCCCCTGCTTCCCGAGTGAGGCAGGGGGCCGAGCCGTCTGCGCCGTCAGGCGAGCGGCGGAAGCTGTTCGCCCTGGACGGCCTGGAGGTCGATCCCGACGCGAAGCGTGGTGCCGATGGCGGCCATGCCGGCCTGGACGGCCAGGTTGTAGTTCATCGCGAAGTCCTCGCGCGGCAGTTCCACGGTGGCCCGGAACGCGGCCCGTGGGCCGCCCCACGGGTCGGGACCGGTGCCGAGGCAGGCCAGGTCCAGGTCAACGACCCGGGCCTTGTGTGTTTCCTGACCGCCGACGCCGGCGCGGAGGCCGACGGCCCGGCGCGCACGCCACGGGTGGGTGGCGTTGCTGCCGGGCCGTCAGTCACTCACGCGGTCTCACTTCCCGTGCATAGCCCTGCGGCGACGTCCGCGAAGCAGCAGCATGCCGCCGGCAGCGATGACCAGCAGGCCACCGAGGGCGCTGTACGTGACAGCGTTGCTCGCCCCGGTGGAAGCCAGGTCGCCGGATGTGCTGCTCGGGGTCGGCTGGCCGACGGGTGCGCCGAACTCCGCCTGCGCACGGGTGCCGGTCGTGCCGGCGGCGGAGACAACCGGTGTGGCGGCGGGTGGCGTGGGGGCGGGCGTCGGCTTGTCAGCGCTGGCGGTCCCCGACGCGGGCTTCAGCTGAAGGGTCGTGATCGAGTACGGCGGCAGCGTCTGTGCGGCCGCCGTGCCCCGCTTCGCCGTCGTCAGGGCGGTGGCTCCCTTGGCGTACGAAACGGTCGTGACCGCCCCTGCGGCCGGGGTGAACCCAGCGTACGAGAGCGACACCTGCGCCGCGTTCTGCGGGCTCTTGTTGGTCAGCATGACGTTCAGACCACCGTTGCTGTTCCGTACCGCGTGCACAGTGACCGACGGGTTGCCCGAGGACGACTTGACCATGGTGTCGCCAGGCTTCGCCAGTGCGGTCAGCGAGCGGATGCCCCAGTAGGTGGGGAAGGGCGTGTCGCGTGGCGGTTCGCACTTCCCCCCGGCGCAGGTTCCGGCGGAGAGAATGCCCCCGTCCTGGTAGTCGGTCTGGCCGTGGACGGTGGTGGGTGCTTGGTCCGTGCCGTTGTGCAGGTTCCACCAGTCCACGTGGGTGGCGCCTTGCTCGAACCAGGTCATGTAGGTGTCCGGCGCGAACAGGGCTGCGGCCTGGCTGGTCTGGGCGGGCGAGCCGACGGCGCCGTTCTCGGTGACCGCGATCTCAACCGAAGCGGCGCGCGAGCCCGTGTACTTGGCGATCAGCGAGCGCAGCGAGGACCTGACACCGGCGATCCGGGAGGGGGTGTTCAGCAGGTCGGCCGTGGTTTTGCCGCCCGGATACCAGTGGACGATGACGAAGTCGATCGAGCCTCCCGCGATGGAGAGCACCGTGTTGTTCCAGTCGGCGCTGTCACCGGGAGCCTTCTCCGCATCCGGCCAGAAGCCGGGGGTGGTGAGCACCGCTCCGATCTTCACCTTCGGATCCACGGCCTTCATCGCCTTCGCGTAGGCGACAAGGTTCTTCCCGTACTCCTTCGGGCTCTTGTCGGCGTGCGTGTCAGTTTCCCAGCCCTTGCCGTTGCCGTAGTGCCCGTTGCCGTAGACCTCGTTGCCGATCTCCCAGTACTTCACGCCGTAACCCTTGTCGACGTTGGCGTACTTGACCCAGTCGGCGGCCTCCTGGGGGGTGCCGGAACCGTAGTTCGCGGTCAGGATCGGCTGGGCGCCGACCTTCTTCGCGGTGGCCATGAAGTGGTCGAAGTCGGTGTTGGAGGGGATCCAGCCGCTGCCGTCGCCGTAGGTGTGGGTCTTCCAGTGGTATTCGTCCGCGCCGGAGCCGCCGGGAAAGCGCAGCTGCCGAACTCCCGCGGCCTTCATCAGCGATGTCACCTTGGGGGTCCCCATGTGCTCGTCGCCGAAGCCCGTGTTGAGGCCGACACCACTGCTGGGCACCGTGCCCAGGGAGGCACCGGCATCCACACGGATACCGACGGTCGCCGCGGCGCCCGCGCTGGGCGCCAGGGCGCCGACACCGACCGAGGCGGCGAGCACCGCCACCGCCCCCGCGACCAAGCGCCGGCGCATCCGGCTACGGCGCGGCGTGCGAGCCCAAGGCATCGGTTGTTCGGCGGGTCTCGGGTCGTCTGATGACACGTAATGCTCCGATCAGGGTCTTCACACAGAGGGCGTAGCGCCGCTGACCACGGCTCGCCCTCGTCGGTACACCCCTAAGTGGCCACTCAGAGCGGAAAGGTTGCCGTCTCAATCATTTTTCGCCGAGACGCGGTCGCACCGTCTCACCGGACCCGGTGACCCCGTGACCCGGTGACACGCCCAAGGCTCCCTTTCCACCTCGACGGCGCGAACCATCACATGCTTCCGGCCGCACACCGCCCCGCGGTGGCCGAGCGGCTGAAGCCGCACAGGAAGCACAGGAAAAGACAGACGACGGCCGTCGCCACCGCGACGGCCCTGTTCTCGTATAGCTACCGCCAGGTGGTGTGCAGCGCTGAGTAACTACTTGGGGCTGCGGTTGCGCTGCTGAAGGGCGGCGAAGTCGGCGTGTGCTGTCTCGACGGCCTCGGGGTACGCCTGGGCCAGAGGCTCAGGTGAGCGACCTGGTCGGGGTCCGTAATGATCACCAAGCCCGTGCCCGCACCGCTACCTGACACTCACGCCAAAGA
Organism: Streptomyces canus; assembly: GCF_030816965.1. Lineage (NCBI taxonomy): Bacteria > Bacillati > Actinomycetota > Actinomycetes > Kitasatosporales > Streptomycetaceae > Streptomyces > Streptomyces canus. The sequence goes on along the minus strand of NZ_JAUSYQ010000002.1, from coordinate 8,085,127 downwards.
CCCGTACAACCACGGGACTTGAAGCCGCCTGGTTTCAGCCTGCAAACGTTTCTGCCCGCGCATTTTGCGAGAGGTATTGACGCTGATCACCGGAACCCTATTATCCAGTTGCTCGACACTTCGACCCGCGTTCGCCATGTCGAACACTTTAGGGCCGCACCACACCGCCTCCGGACAGCCCCTGACGGGCCGAACCGGAGTCGCTTGCTCAAGGATGACGAGGTCCTTATGCACAGACGTAGTTTCAGCCGCAGACGCCCGCCTGCGGCGCTCGCCGCCGTGGTTGCGGCCCTGGCCGCGCTGGCGGCGCTGCTCGTCGCCGGCCCGGCCCAGGCGGCCACCACCAGCGACGTGCGCGGTGTTGATTCCGGCAAGTGTCTCGATGTGGACGGCTTCAGCCAGACCGACGGCGCGAACGTGCAGATCTGGGACTGCCACGGTGGAATCAACCAGCAGTGGACGTTGACGGACAGCAACCAGCTGACCGTGTACGGCAACAAGTGCCTGGATGCCCGGGGCGGCGGTACCACGAACGGGACCCCGGTGCAGATCTGGTCGTGCAACGGCAGTGACAACCAGCAGTGGCGGGTGAACCCCGACGGCACGATCGTCGGCGTGCGGTCCGGGCTCTGCCTGGAGGTCGCGGGCTGGGGTAAGACCAACGGCACGGCGGTGCAGATCTGGTCGTGCCACGGCGGCACCAACCAGAAGTGGACCGGCCTGGCCGGGGCGAGCAACTCGTGTGCTCTTCCGTCGACGTACCGCTGGACATCGACCGGCCCGTTGGCGCAGCCGAAGGCGGGGTGGTCCGCACTGAAGGACTTCACCAGCGTCGTCTACAACGGCAAGCACGTCGTCTATGCCACGTCGCACAACAACCTCGCCGGTAACGACGGTCGCTGGGGATTGGCGACCTTCAGCCCCTTCACGAACTGGTCCGACATGGCCACCGCCACCCAGACCACAATCCCCTTCGACGGCATCGCGCCGACGCTGTTCTACTTCGCCCCGAAGAACCTCTGGGTGCTCGCCTACAACGGGGGTTGGCCCTACAGCTTCTCCTACCGCACCTCGACCGACCCCACCAACCCCAACGGCTGGGGCCCGCAGCAGGATCTCTTCACCACCACCCTCCCGGACGTTGTGGATCCCGACGGCACGACCCGGAAGAGGGGCCCCCTCGACGTGACCCTCATCGGCGACGACACGAACATGTACATGTTCTTCGCCGACGATGAGGGCGGCATCTACCGCGCCAGCATGCCCATCGGCAACTTCCCGGGCACCTTCGGTTCGTTCACGAAGATCATGAGCGACTCGTCGCTCGACCTGTTCGAGGCGCCGGAGGTCTACAAGGTCCAGGGCCAGAACCAGTACCTCATGATGGTCGAGGCCCAGAATTACACGGGGTACGGTCGCTACTTCCGCGCGTTCACGGCCACCAGCCTCAACGGCACCTGGACACCGTCACCGCAGGCCAACACCGTGACCAGCCCCTTCGCCGGCAGTGCCAACAGCGGCGCGACCTGGACCAGGGACATCAGCCACGGCGATCTGGTTCGCACCAACCCCGACCAGACCAAGACCATCGACCCCTGCAATCTGCAGTTCCTCTACCAGGGGCGCGACCCCAGCACCGACGGCGGGGACTACGGCACCCTGCCGTACCGGCCGGGCGTGCTGACACTGCAGCGCTAGCTCCAAGGCCGTGAAGTTATGGCTCGGGTGGGGTTGTCCAGAGGGCCTTGAGGTGCGGTTTCGTCGGACATGAGGAGCGGAGCCCCGGTAGAACTGGCAGTCGACCAAGACAAGCCGTTCACAAGACCGGAGGCTCCGCTGTCCGAACAGTGTGCCATCACGCGTACCGTCACGGTGGCCGGAGGCCGGTTTGCGCCCGGTCATCTGGGCGAACTCACCCAGCACGTCACACCGCGTGCCGTCCTGTCTACGGGACAGCACGCCGCATCCCGGCACGCAGTATGGGTCGGCGCCGCCGCGATCATCACCGACGAGGCCAGCCGGGTCCTGCTGGTGCACCCCACCTACCGCAAGGACGACTCGTGGCTGCTGCCCGGAGGCGTCGTCGAACCCGGCGAACACCCGCATGTCACCTGCCGGCGCGAGATCACCGAGGAACTGGGCCTGGTGGACCTGCCCCTGTCGGCCGTGCTCGCCGTCCACTCCTTCTCCCCGCACCACCCTGACCTTCAGCCCGGCACGCCCTGCCCCGGCCCCGACCAGGTGGAGGCGATCCGCCTGCCGCGCGAGGAGCTGTCCGAGTTCGCCTTCCTGGAGACCCGGGACGCGGTGCAGCGGCTGCGCCCCGTTGGCGGGCAGATCATGCTCGCCGCCTACCGCGCCCGGCTCGGGAACACCGCCACCGCTCACCTCGCCGACGGCCGGCACATCCTCGACGTCCCGGCGCTGGACCGCCACGACGTCCACGTCCGCTACCGGCCCTTGTGGGACAGCAGCCCTCTCAACCGCGGCCCCGTCCCCGAGCGGCTGCCCGTGCAGCAAGCCTGGGCGTGGTGCTTCGTCCCCGACGGCCGGGTCGTCCTCGTGGCCGATCCCGGCCCCCGTGGAGCCCTGCCGATGCTGCCCGGCGGCACCATGGAGACGACCGACACGACGCCCGAGGGCACCCTGCACCGCGAAGCCGCCGAGGAAGCCCAGCTCACCCTGGCCGATCCGGTACGACTGGGCTGGGTGCTGGACGAGACCGGCGAGGTCTACGGCGGAGTGGGGCCCAACGCCCGGCTCCGCCTGGCCGCACGGGTCACCGCCATCGGGCCTGCGACCGCCGACCCCGCCACCGGGCGCCCTTTCGCCCGCCTGCTCGCCCCCCCCCGCCCAGGCAGCCGCTCTCCTGGGATGGGGCCCGCCCGGAGCGCGACAAGTCCTGCTCGCCGCGGAGACAGCCCGGAAGCGGTGGCACCTGCCCACGGCTCGCGCCGCCGCCATCGAGGAAGTCCCGCCGGAGGGGATGCGGCTGAGCTGACACGAACGACCACCCCGCCTCGACTCGTCCCGCTCCACGCACCTCTGAGGTAGCCCCATGCCGTTGTCGCACGACCACATCCGCACCACCGTCGAGACCTACCTCGCTCGCCACCCTCACGAGCGCGAGCAGCTCGGCGGCCTCCTGGACGCCCTGGACCGGCCCACCGACATCGCCAGCCGCTCCACCTTCACCGGGCACGTCACCTGCAGCGCGATCGTCGTCGACCCGCTCGGCCGCGTCCTGCACGTGCTGCACCTGGCGAGCGGGAAGGTCCTCGCCCCCGGCGGACACACCGAGCCCGTCGACGAGTCCCTGGCAGCAGCAGCGCTGCGGGAGCTGCACGAGGAGACCGGGATCCCGCCCCAGGCCGTGGCACCGTGGCCCGGCTACGAAGCCGTGCCGTTCGACATCGACATCCACGACATCGACACCCACCCGGGCAAAGGCGAACCCGGCCACCAGCACTTCGACCTCCGGTTCCTCTTCCACCTGCACGCCGCGACCGAGGCGCCGGTGGTGCTGCAGGAAGAAGAGGTCGCCGGCATCGAGTGGCGGCCCGTGGACAGGGTGACCTCCCCCTCCCTACGCGAGAAGCTGCTCAAGCTCACACGGGAGACCGAACCGGATACGGCCAACGCCTCCGCCCTGATCTACAACGACCGCGGCGAGTACCTGCTCCACCTGCGCGACTACTTCCCCGGCCGGATCTGGGAGCCGGGCATGTGGTCCCTGCTGGGCGGCGGCCGAGAGCCCCAGGACGCCACCCTGGAACACACTGTGCGGCGCGAACTGGCCGAGGAAGCCAGCCTCGACATCGCCGACCTGACCCCGTTCGGCACCGAGTACGCCTCCGACGACGCCGGCGCGAGCGTGCCCATCGCCATCTACGCCGGCCGCTGGAACGGCGATCCCCGCGAACTCCGCCTGACGGAAGGGGTGATGCTGGCCTGGTTCGCCCCCGACGACCTCCACCGCCTGCGCATCGCAGACACCACCAGCGACCTCGTACGGCGCCACGCCGCCAGCCTCCCGGCCAGCACCGCGCCACAGAGCGGGCTCTCATCGCACGAGGAGCACCGCCCGACCTCCCCGCACGACACGGTCCTCAACGTCATCGGCGTCCACCTCTACCTGGAACGGCCCGACGGAACGGTGCTGCTCGGGCTGCGCCACCCCGACTCCACGTTCGCGCCCTCCACCTGGCACGTCCTGGCCGGCCACTGCGAGCAGGAGAGCGCCATCACCTGCCTGATCAGGGAGGCACGGGAGGAAGCCGGCCTGCAGATCAAGCACCAGGACGTCGAACTCGTCCACGTCGTCCACCACATCGACAAAGCCGGGGACCGGCCCCGCATGGGCCTGTTCTTCCGCGCCCGGACCTGGACCGGCGAGCCAGACCTGCGCGAGCCGGACAAGTGCACCCAGTGGAAATTCTGGGACCCGACCGCGCTCCCCGACAACCTCGTCCCCTACACCCGGGTTGCCATCGAGGGCATCCGCACCGGACGCCCCTACTCCGAAACGGGCTGGGCATGAGCACGGCCCCGCCGACGCACCCGGACCTCCCCCCGAGGAAGTGCGACAGCTCGCCGAGCAGGCGGTGGGGCGCATCACCACCTGGACGGACGCCTCCTGGGCCCGCGACAGGAGCCGGGTATGGCGAGCTGACGGAGCGCAAGCGGGGGTCTGGTACGTCAAGATCCACCAGAACACGCGGTTCCACCACCGCGAGGTCGACGCTCGTGTACGGGTGGTCACTGACCTCGTTCGCACACTGCGCAACGGGCGCATCGCCCAGTGCATTCACGAGCGAACTGACATATTCCTCGGCGATCTGTGAGACGGCACACCCCTGTACTCGGAGTACGGCACGAGGCAGGCCCGCGGGACGGACGGCCAACCTGTCGCCTTTAACACACCCTATGACTGCTTCGCAATGCCGCTTCATACCCTGCAGCTGCACCCCATGAACCGACGCAACAATTATTCGCCAAAACTGGCTGAACCATGAACCATCCAACGGCACAAATCGATAGACTCCGGACAGATTGGCTGTTGACGCTCGCGATGGTCCATGTTTTCGTCTATTGGCCAGCGGCAGCCTGAAGTAGCTTCTGGCCTCGCGGTCAGTGGCCAGCACAGGTGCTGTTGCTCGACTTTCATTCCGTCGAGCTGAAGGCAAAGAAGGTAAATTCCTCTATGACAGGAGTTTGTGATGTCTTTCAAGCCCGCCTTCGAGGTCACCAAGGTCAAGTCCATGCAGTGGAACCGCACGAAGGTCAACTTCGAGCTGCCGGCGGAGCCGGCCGCCGACGAGGTCTCGATCGACACGCTTCCGAGCGCCGTCCGTGAGCAGCTGCGCAACGCCATCCAGGCGGAAGCCGCTCGCTGAGGCAATAGCTCAGTGAAGAGCTAGGCACACCACACGGAAGTCGGCTGGTGAGGGAATGACCCATCGGATCTGCCTGGGTTCCGTAACCGATCCAGCCGGCTTCTGCTTCTGCACAATGTCTGTGGCCTACAGTGCTTGACTCCCGACTCCTCACCCACCGGACGGTCGCCGTGCCAAGTCTCGTCCATGTCGATTTCAATCTAACAAACGCTTGCAATCTGGCCTGTACGCATTGCCACAGCGCCTCCGGAAAGGCCCTCCCGAGCGAATTAACCACTGCCGAGATCAAAGATGCAGTGAGTCAGGCGCATGAGCTGGGTGCATTAAGCATTGCGTTTGCCGGCGGCGAGCCGTTCATGCGGTCGGACCTGCTGGAGATCCTGCAACATGCCACGAACCTGCCCGGCTGGCGTGTGTCGGCGATCACCAACGGACTGTTCCTGACAGACCGGTCCATCGCGACACTGCTGGAAGCGTGCCCGGAGGTGGGGCTCAACATCAGCGTCGACGGTTCGACCCCCGACAGCTTCGGCCTGCTCCGGGCGCAGCCGGGGGCGACCCCGGCTGCTCGTGCCGCCCTCTTTAGGCGTGTGACAGACGGTGTTCGCCGCGCAGCCAGGGCAGGTCTTGACGTCTCGGTCAATACCACCATGACGAAGGCTGGGCGCAGCGACCTCGTCGCGACGTACGACTTCGCGATCGAAGAGCTCGGCGCTCAGTCCATGGTGGCGATCAAGTTCTTCCCTGCGGGCTTCGGTCGGGAGCACCTGGACCTATACGATTTCTCCTGGCCAGAATGGGCTGAGTTCTTCGCTGACCTGACGCGATTGAGGTTGAGTGGCGGGATTCCTAAGATGCAACTCTCCGTGCCGAGTCCGTGGGAGTTCTACCTCCCGCTTATCGATGCGGAGATAGACATTAAGGAAGCGGAATCCGCGTGGGATTACCGTAGCCCACTCCGAGAGGCTTCCTACGCCAGGTCCCGGGACATTGGTGATGTCGCCGGCTGGGCGGAGCTGTGCATCGCAGGCGACGGAACAGTCTATCCGAGCGTGCTCATGGTCGGAGAGTCCCGTGAACTCTGTGGAAGCCTTCGGGAGCAGTCACTGCAGGAGATCTGGGCGCGGTCGGAACGTCTTTCCGATATGAGGTCCTTGCGTGTCGCGGACATCGGTGGAGGATGCAGGACCTGCAGCCTCCGCAGCATTTGTGGTGGTGGGTCCAGGTCGCGGGCCCTGGCTGACTTTGGTGATGTAAGTGCCACCGACGCCGCCTGTCCGCTGACCACCCCGGTTGCTTCTTTGGAGATCGCGCGTTGAACTCGACCGACCGTGCTGTCATAGGGTCCGGCCCAACAGCGATACGTGTCTACTTCGATAAGCAGACAGCGCAGATCCGCTACGGCACGCTGATAGTGGACCTTAACGCCGACGCCGCCGAACTCGTTCGTCAGGTTGCGGAAAATTCTCCGACAGATATCAAGGCCAACAGTGAAGATCGTTCTCGTATCACCCTATCCCTGATCTGCAGCTTCTTGAACGACCTGGCTGACCATGGCGTACCAACCGACGCGTGGGGAGCGGATTGGTCCAACCAGTGTGCTCGGACTTCCGCAATGGCGCCTACCGAAGGACAGTAGCCGATGCACAAGTACGTATTGGGTATAAGCATGTCCAGCCATGACAGGTCGGCCGCGCTGTTGCGCGACGGAACCGTGGTCGGCGCCGTGGCGGAGGAACGTCTGGACCGTCGCAAACGGTCTCAGGGCTTCTACGAGGGTGACTCGGGCGGCCTTGTATTGCCACCACTGCGGGCGATCGCGAGGGTGCTGTCCGAGAGTGGAATCGGCCTGCATGAAGTGGATCTCGTCGTATGCGGCAGGTCTGTCCGCACTTGCCGGGACGAACTGATCAAGGCTCTTCCGGTGGACCCAGAGCGAGTAGTCGAACCTCCCGCGCCTGGACACCACTTGGCGCATGCCTACAGTGCGTACGCCACAAGTCCGTTCAAGGACTCGGCTGTGCTGGTGCTGGACGAGCAGGGTTACCGCCATGACGACGGCCGATTCGAGCGTGGATCGTGGTTCCTGGGCGAGAGTGGAGTCCTGCAGACATGCCGCCGGTTCACAGGCACCAGGACGAATCTCAGCCTGGGTATGTTCTTCGACGTCTTCGCGGCTCTTACTGGCCTTTCGGAGGCCGGCCTGCCTGCCGCCGGCAAACTCATGGCCCTCGCGTCCTATGGTCGCGCCCATGAGGACTGGCCCGAGCTCGTGTCCCTCGCCGCGGACGGTGACGTCGACGTAAGTCTGGAGGCGCTCGACCATTTCCTGGAATCCGTGGCGGGTGTTCCGGTCTTTCCGGGCCATCGCAATCGGCCGGCCGGGAGCTTGGAAGGGTTCGACAAGAAGTACCGCGCGGTGCACTGGGGGACACCACTTGCCGCGGACCTCGCGGCTCATGCGCAGGCGGAGCTCGAGCGCGGCGTGCTGCACACCGCGGCAACCCTACGGCTTGAGACCGGCGCGAGGCACCTCTCCTACGCCGGAGGCGTCGCCCTGAACTGCACCGCCAATTCCCGCCTCCTTGAAGCGGGATTCGAGGACGTCTTCGTCCAGCCCGCTGCGACGGACGACGGCTGCGCCATCGGACTCGCCTACTACGGATGGATCGAGGTCCTCGGCAGATCCCGAGAGCCCGTCAAGAGGTTCTCCAGTGTGCTGGGGCCCCGCTACACATCGGCTGATAGCAAGAGCGCCTGGGCCGCGTACGGACTCGAAGGGCATGTGTCGAGCGCGGAACCAGCTGCCGTTGCCGGTCTGCTGGCGGAGGGCAAACTCGTCTGCCGTGTCGACGGTCGATCGGAGTGGGGACCGCGGGCACTGGGCCACCGGAGCATCATCGCTGACCCTTGTCGTCCGGGTATCGTCGAAACCCTCAATTCCAGGGTCAAGTTCCGCGAGCCGTTCCGGCCCTTCGGTATCAGTATCGATGCTGATCAGGCGCCGTCGCTACTAGAGCTCGACAGCGTACCGGCGTCGCTCGGCCCCTACATGCTGGCTGTCGCTCGGACGCGGGATGATCGCCTCGGCTCGGTGAGCCATAAGGACGGCACCATCCGCTATCAGCTCGTGGCAGAAGAGGACGGCTCCTATCATCAACTCCTGCGTGCTTTCGGAGACTTGACAGGGCTTCCCGCAGTGATCAATACGTCCTTCAATACGCTCGGCGAGCCATTGGTGGAAACCCCTGAGGACGCTGTCCGTCAGTTTCTGGTCTCCGGCGCGGATGTGCTGGTCATCGGCGACGAGCTGCTGGATCTGACGGCGCTCGATCCTCAGGTGAGCGAGCAATCCATACGGCTTGCGGAGCAGCAGACGGTCGTCGATCCTCTCCACCTGGCTCTCCGGCACGAGGCTGCCGGTTATCCGAAAGCGGCGGCGGAGGTGCTGTCCTTGGCTCCTCCCGTCACCCTCGCGGACGGTGCAGACAAGCTGCGAGAATTTGAGGCTCTGCAGATGCGCCTCGCCATCATCGAGGGGGACACCTCACGGGCGGCAGCGCATGCGCAGCGCGTGTTGGAGCTGTCCGGCATGCCACGAGCGGCAGCCGAAGCCGCGGAAGTGCTCAACAGTGTTTCCTTCAAGGGCCCCCATGTGAATGCGGCAGTTGCGAAGGTGCTGCTGAGTCTCGTGCCTCAAGGCGGTGCAGTCCACACGATCCGAGCTCTGCTCAGTGATGGCGAGGCGCGCCCGGCAGACAGCGTGAAGGAGTAGAGGATGGCTGACGAGATCTTGCTGGACGACATCCCAGACGATGGCGGGACCTGCGTACATGTCGTAGCCGACCTGGATCGGAGCCGGGAAGTGCTCGACGACTCAGGCAACTTCCGGATCGCACGGTTCGACGAGTATGTGCCCGGCCTCTCCAAGAGCTTCTTCCTGGCGGCCGACATGACGGACGGCGCCGCTGCCGCGCGCTGCCACAAGGAACTCGCGGCATACCTCGCGCCGGCCCGTATGCCCGCACTGATCGAAGCATTCGGAGAAGGCGCACGTGAGGTCGTGAGCCTCCTGCCCCAGGGGACTTCCTTCGACATTGTGGAGGAATGTCTGCGGCCGTATGGCCGACGCGTGGCATGCGCCCTGGGCGGGGTCACTCAAGAGGAAGGCAGCACGCTGCTGGCCGCCCTCCGTTACGCCGCGAAGCTCACGGCGGAGGGCGCCGACGAGCACGCCATCCGACAGTTGCAGGGCTGGGTCTGGAACAGGCTGCACGTGGCCGTTGCGGCAGGCGGGCCCTTCGATACCCCAGGGCTGCCCCGGTTCGCACTGGATCGCGGAAACCTCAGCGCCCGAGAGATCGCCCTGCTGACCATGCCGCTCTTCGAGATGGCCGCCTACGGCCGGAACACGTCGATCGCCCACATGGTGCTGTCCGAAATGCACCGAGGCAGGCTCTCGACGGACGAACTCCACGGCGAGAGCCTTCGGTCGGTCGTCTCCCGCGGTGCGGCACTCGTCAAGGACTTGGTGATCACTCGAGTTGCACGCAATGACACCGTTCTCCACGACGCAAAGATCCAGGCAGGCGACCGTGTGCTAGTTGACGTCGTCACCGCCAACCGGCAGTCGCTGATCGAATCCGCCCAAGGCGAAGCGAAACCGCACCTTGCCTTCGGGTGGGGCGCGCACACCTGCATCGCGCGTGAGCTCTCCCTGCAGATTGCCGAAATCATCCTCACGGAAATCACATCGCGGGGCACGCTGACACCGGTCTCCGACGCCGCCGACGACAGGGAAGAGTCACTGCGGTTCATCTTCGAGGCATACCCGGGAAGCCATGCCGCAGCCTGACCAATACACCGAGGACCTCAGCTCGGTCCTTCTGGTCAGCTCCACACCGGACAAGGGTGTGCAATGCGTCCAGCGGCGGCGGAGCCGGCACCAACAGTGGCGTACATCCCCTGGTGTACTGCGGGCTTCGCGGCTAGAACTTGAACCAATGGCCCCGGACGAGGACGAGCTCGCCGCCACGATCAAGCTTGAGATGTACGCCAGCACTCTGGAGCCGGTGCTGGCCTCCACGCCAGTGGCGTCCGGCGAAGTCGACCTCACTCTTGAGATGTGCTTTCGTCGGCGCACCGTCATCGCCGGGAGTGGACGAATCCTGAGTTCGGATGCTGCCACCGACCTTTACCTTGTGGTGTCGCATGCACAGGGCCGGCAACGGAGATGGATACGCAGCCCCGAGCGGCTGCCCGAGCTGGCGGAGGCCCAAGTCAGTCTGGTGCAATCGTTCCGCCCCTCCTCGGAGCCGTTGCACCGGGCAATGACGATGCCAGTAGTCCTCAGTGAGGAGCTTGCGGGAATCGCGGTGCACGAGCTGGTCGGTCACGCCCTGGAAGAGCAAGACCTTCGTGCGGGGGAAAGGGTGCTGCCGGGCCGCGCGCGCGTGACCGCCGGATCATCTGTGGTGATCGATGAAGGTAAGGCGCTCGATGCGTTGAGTGACAGCGTGAAGTGCGTTCATCACCTGCGTGCGATGCACGGTCTCAACTCCATCCTGCGGTTTCCCGAACTGGAAGTGCAAGCAGAGTCCGCAGAGCCTGCGGAGTGTGAAGGGCCTTGGCTGCGCTGTCTTGCGGCGCGCGGAGCGCGCTACTTCGGCCGCGTGGCCCTTTTCGATGTGTTGCATGCTGAGGAGTGGCATGGCGCGGAGCTCGTCTGGTCAGGCCCTGTGAAGTTCACCCTGGATCACGATCGATTGACGGCGGGTCACTTTCAACCCCCCGACGACGGCCCGCTGGCCTGGCAGTTCCTCGGCGGCGAGTGCATCAAGGACGGGGACGCACTGCCCAGCTATGTGGCCTGCCCGGCATTGACGATTCCAGAAGTCCAGGTGTGGCCGGCATGATCCAAACCAGCACCTGGAGCCTCACCCGAATCGACGCCATGTTGTCCGGCTCCCTTCCATACAGCAACGGCCAGGTGCAATACCATGACGAGCAGCACCTACTGTGCCTGACAGTTATGACGGACGACCGGGTGGGCAAAGCTGTCCTGCCCGTCGGCGCGGGCGAGGAACAGATCAGCGATGCCCTGCTCGAGCAGGCCCTGCTCGATGCGGCGCAGCATGTGCCACGAGGTAAGCCAGGGACCGGCCTTGACGAGTCCGATACAGACGGGTCCCCCGCTCTGGGTGACCTGCTCGCACTTGATTGGTTGGAAGAGATCGGCGACTCTTCGGAAAAGGTCGAGTTCTCCGTGCGTCATGCTTCCGGAGACCGGCATCGGGGAAGCTGGCAACGTTCCTGGGTGACGCTGGGGAAAGGGGACAAGCCCTTCGCTCGCGTGCCTGCCTCGGCGGCACTTAACCCCGCGATCGCCGAACCGGACACCAAGGACGGCGAGATGCTGCTACCCCCCTGGATCCTGGGAGAGATATTCCTGGAGACACTCTCGGCCGCTCTCACCTCCCAAGAAGGGCTGGCGAAATGGCCGTCTGCGTCCCTGGTCGACCCCGCGTGGGGACGGGGCGTCGACATGGAAGGCACGGCGAGACGCCCGGTCACTTTCTCCCGGGCAGGCTGCTGGCTGGCCCGCGCCACCGACGCGCGCACACGACTGTCCGCGGCCGGGGAGACCACGGGGCATGCAGGTGCGGGTGGTCCGCACATCCGGGATCTGGTCGTGGGCCCGAACGGGCCGACGGCGCCGTTCCCACGCTCCGCGAAAATGGTCAGTTCTGGTGCCTTGCTCGGCATTGACGCGGGAGGCCGCAACGCGGTCGTTGCGCTGCGGACGGGTGACGGGTCGGGGGCTGGTGAACGAGCGAAGGTGGTCGGCTTTTCTCATCTGGCGGATCTCATGGACAGCGGATCCTGGTGTGGTCCGTGGCAGCGAGGGCCGGGACCGTGGACCTCACGTTGGCTGGCTGTACCTGATGATGTGCTCCGCACGCGAACGAGAGGGCCAGTGTGACCACGGCGGCAGTGAAACGACGCACCACGCTCATCACTAATGCGTTCGGCGTCTCCTCGGTGGGCGAGGGCATCAGAACGGCAGTGTTCCCCATGCTCGCGGTCTCGGTGACCCACGATCCTGTGGCGATCTCCGGCCTGGCAGTGGCGGGTCGGCTGCCATGGCTGGTCATCGCCCTGTTCAGTGGTGCAATCGCAGACCGATACGACCGCCGGCTTCTCATGCTCATGGCCGATGCCTTCCGCGCCGTGGTGCTGATCAGCCTCGCTTCCTTCTTCCTCACAGGCACCGACTACCTGTGGCTGCTCTTCCTCTCCGCCCTCGCTCTCGGCACTGGCGACACGCTCTTCGACACGGCCACCCAGGGATTGCTGCCGCAGATCACCGACGCGGAGAATTTGGGCCGGCTCAACGGACAGATCCAGACGATCAATATGGTTGGCGGCACCTTTGTCGGACCCCTCTTCGGAGGCTGGCTCTTCGCCTTGGGGCGTATTGTTCCTCTCTTCTTCAATGCAGCAACATTCATCATCAGCGCACTCTTCATCACAGCGCACCGGCGACAGCAGGACATTGCGAGCGATGACAAAGAAGCCACGCCGAAGAGCTCGCTTCTCAACGAAGTGACCGAAGGGTTGCGTTGGGTGAGGAATCATGTCCTGGTGCGCTCGCTCATCTTCACTGTCTTCGTCGTGAATCTCACCCAGAGTGCGGCGACGTCCATGCTTGTACTGCTGGCGACGGAAACAGCCGACCTACCTGTTTCCGCCTATGGAGTGCTCCTTTCGGTCAGCGGAGTCGGTGCATTCATTGGCGGGATCGTCTCGACCAAGTTCGGCGACCGTATGGATCTGGCCCGAGTCATTCTTCCCGCCATTCTCTCGATGTGCCCGATCATGCTCGCCATGGGAATCGTCGGAAATGGTTATGTGATCGCGGCGGCTCTCGGTCTTGACTCGCTCATCGGGGTAATCGCAGCAGTGCAGGTCTCGGTACTCAGACAGCGCATGGTTCCCAACACCCTGCTCTCAAGGGTAAGCAGCGTGAGCCAGATGATGACCTTCGGGCTTGCCATACCGTTGGGCGCACTCGGTGCTGGCTTCTTGGCACAGTGGCTGGATGTCCGTGCGGTGTACATCGCCGCAGGTCTTACGGTCGCTCTCTTCTGCGCATTGTTCGGCGGACAGCTCGCCCCGACGAAGATCAGGGCAGCGCTGAAGGCAGTGGAAGCGGAGGCGCAATGAAGACATGGCCGCCTGACCCGATGTTTCTCTTACTGGGATGACCGAATGACAACTCCACGCCCCCCAAGGGGGTTCCGCCAGGACAGGCGAGTTTCAAGATCCGACCCTAACTGTACCGATTTACCTCCTGAGTACTCAGCCCGGAACATCCACATCTCAGACGTTGATTTCTCCTTCAAAGAGTTCGAACTGGTCGACATCGAAACGTGCAACGTATTTGACGTCAAAGTGAATGGCAGCGAATGGGATCGCTGCACGTTGAGTGCACTCCATGTCGAGAGATGCGACCTAGCAAATCTGAAGATGGCCAACTGTGGAGTCCACCGATGCCGATATCTGAGGAATCGAATCACCGGTGCGACTTTGGTTGACGGGTATTGGACGGACGTCCTGCTGCGTGACTGCGTAGCAGATATGAGTAGTTGGCGGTTCACCCGCTTTCAACGCGTCGCCTTCGAAAAGTGCAAGCTCGTCGATACCGACTGGACATCGGCCCAAATGAAGGACGTAACGTTTACCGACTGCGATCTGAGCGACGCGCAGTTCAGCCAGTGCTCCATGGAGCGTGTCCACTTCAGCGGATGCACCCTTGACCGCTTGAAGGGCCTTCCGAGCCTGTCGGGGGCCTCCATGGATCCAACGGATGCCTTGTCGTTGACGTATCAGCTCGCTGCCGCAATGGGGATCTCTGTGCGGGAAATGAGGGCGGATTCATGTTGATCACGAGTTTTTCAGCAGCAGCCTTTGACACCAATTGCCATGTCGTTTCGGCAGGGGCTGGGGAGGAGTGCGTGATCATCGACCCAGGCGTCGGCGTGGTGGAGGTGCTCGAGCAAGTTATCGACTACTACAAACTGCGCCCCACACATGTGTTGCTGACTCATGCCCACTCGGATCATGTCCATTCAGTGACACCGGTTTGTGGCACATACGGCATCGCGACAACTGTTCACGACGCCGATCGGTACCGTCTACATGATCCCTTGGCCGACCTCGAGCCTCACCTACTTCGAATGCTTGAAGAGAATTTCGGGTCAAGGAATTCTTGGCGTGAGCCTGACGAAATCATGACAATCAACCAGGACATGACGCTTGAGCTGGCTGGCCTGGAGTTCAAAGTCACCCACAGTCCCGGCCACACCGAAGGTTCCGTGATCTTTCAAATCAATGACATACCTGAGGAATTGAGTGAGGACGGAAGTTTAATCCAGACCGTATTCACCGGTGACGTCGTGGTGGCCGGGGGGATTGGCAGGAGTGACCTCCCGGGCGGGGATTCCGTGGCCATGCGTCAGACCATTAGTGAAAATATTCTTCCGATTCCGGATCATACATTGTTGCTGCCCGGCCATGGCCCCGCGACCAACATGAAAGTGGAAAGGGGATCCAACCCTGCTCTGCTGACAATTGCCCGCGGGGGCATTGCGGAGAGTACTTGAGCGCTGGTCGACAGCGGTCGAAATCCGTCCCGTCGGCGGGCGGTTACCGGTGACGGTGGGCTGCCGGTCAGGACAGGACCCGGGCAGGTTTGTACTACAGCCTCAAGATCAGTTGTGCTCGGGTGGTGCTCGCCAGGGGCGGAGGCGGGCGGGTAGCGGGTCGCCGCGCCGATTGTAGTGGCTTAGTACTGCAACGGTGCTTGTTCTGATTGCTGGGCAGTTTTCAGGGGCTGTGTCCGCGTCGTTTGTAGTGGCTGATGCGGGCTTGGTGCTGGCGTCGTCGTCGCCAGGTTGACCAGTACAGAATGTCGTCGACTGAGGTTCCCCCGAGATGCGGGGAAAGGTGATAGCAGGTCAGATGGGTCTCATGAGAGGAGCCCAGACGATGCCTGCCCCGAGGAAGTACCCGCTGGAGTTGCGTGAGCGTGCGGTGCGGATGTACCGGACCGCCGAGCCGAAGCCCGTGATCCGTCGCATGGCCGATGAACTCGGCGTGCATCACGAAGCCCTGCGGAACTGGATCCGGCAGGCCGAGGCCGACGC
Organism: Streptomyces canus; assembly: GCF_030816965.1. Lineage (NCBI taxonomy): Bacteria > Bacillati > Actinomycetota > Actinomycetes > Kitasatosporales > Streptomycetaceae > Streptomyces > Streptomyces canus. The sequence goes on along the minus strand of NZ_JAUSYQ010000002.1, from coordinate 8,069,523 downwards.
CGGTGAGCGCGAAGACCTACTCACCACCGAAGAGAAGAACGAGCTCGCCCAGCTGCGGCGCGAGGTGCGGGACCTGCGTCGGGCGAACGAGGTCCTGCGGACGGCCTCGGCTTTTTTCGCCGCGCAGCTCGACCCGACCCGGCCCAGGTGAGAGCGCTCCTCGACGAGCACCCGCACCTGGGGGTCGAGCCCGTACTGCGAGAACTGCACATCCCCTCTTCCACCAACTACCGCTGGCGCCAGGCCGAGAAGGACGCCTGCGAGCGGATCCGCCAGGACACCGAGCTGACCGGACAGATCCGGCAGATCCACCAGGATTCCGGCGGGATCTACGGATCGCCCAGGATCCATGCCGTCCTGAAGCGCGAGGGCGTCCATGTCGGCCGCAAGCGGGTCGAGCGGCTCATGCGCCAGGCCGGCCTGGCCGGGATCAGCCCCCGCAGAAGCACACGATGCACCGTGCTCGCCCAGCTGATGCGGGTGCCGCTGCCGCCGCTGGTCACACCCCGGGTGCTCGGCGTGGACGACTTCGCGCTGTACGCCGATACCTACGGCACCCTCCTGGTCGACGCCGAAACCAGACTCCCGCTGACGCTCTGGGAAGGCAGAGACGCCGAACAGCTCAGCCGATGGCTGCGCGGACATCCCGGTGTTGAGATCGCCTGCCGCGACGGCTCGCTCACCTACCGGCAGGGCATCGCCGACGGCGCCCCACAGGCGGTCCAGGTCAGCGACCGCTTCCATCTGTGGCAGGGACTGTCCCGGCGCGTTCAGGAAATCGCCGCCACTCACCGCGGCTGCCTGCCCCACGCTCTTCCTGCCCCCGAGGCAACCGAGCCCGAGCTCGCGAACGCCGCGGCGACGCAACCCGAGTCGGCGGACACTCCGGCCGCCCGGCATGCTCGACGGCTCTTCGAGGCGGTACACGCGCTGACCGATACCGGCCGCTCCTTCAGCTCTGCAGCCCGCCAGCTCGGGCTGGACCGCCGCACCGTGCGCAAGTAGCCCGGGCCCGAACCTGGCACGAGGTGGTCCGCCGACCTCCGCGCCGCCCTTCCACCCTCGACCCGTACCTCGACTACCTGCAGCAACGCTGGGACGAGGGCGAGCACAGCGCCAAGATCCTGCACCAGGAACTCCTCACCAAGGGCTACCTGGGCCACTATCAGCGCGTGAAGATGGCCGTCGCACCGCTACGGCGCGGCCTGCCCCTGGACCGTGGTGGCATGCACTTCCTTGAGATGCGGTACAGCGTGGAGTTGTCCGGCCCCGCCACCTCCTCCCGCACGGGATCTCCGGTGACCAGCACGGATTCCACCGCCTGGACCGGCAGGACCGTCACTGCCGTCCACAGCGGCGACCGCCTCTACAACAGCGGCACCGGCTGAGTCCGGCTCACTTCTTCTTCTGCTCGAAGAGCCAGTCCCGGATTCCTTCGATGGTGTAGGCGGCCCGCCAGGTGCAGACGTGGTTGTCGACGGAGTTCTCCGTCAGGCCGGGCCACACCACCGTGCCCTTCTTCAGCGCCACGAAGTTGACCGGGGTCTTCTTGGCCCGCATCCGGGCGGCATGCGGAGCGAACTCACCCGGTGTCAGCTGGCCGTCCCAGACGGCGCGGCTGATCTTCGCGCCTTCCTTCTCGATGGTGTCCATGATCCCGGTCATGCCGGGGTAGGCCTGCTCGTCCCCCTGCGACACCACGGCCCAGATCTTCTGCTTGGCCAGCGGTTTGACCTGGGAGAGGTCGTCCCACTGTCCGGCCACGAGGAAGGAGGCGGCGAAGAGGTCGGGATAGGTGAAGTCGAGCGCGATCGAGGTGATCGTGCCGCCGGACTGGCCGGTGGTGTACAGCCGCTTCTTGTCGATGCTGTACTCGCCGGCCAGCGAGTCGATGAGCCCCTTGATGGTCTTCAGGGCTGGTGCGTTGCCGTCGCTGCCCTCGTCGTCTTCGCCGGTGAACTGCGGTGCGAGGACGAAGCACTCGTGCTTGGCCTGCTCCGACGGGGCCGCCCAGATGACGGCCCCGAGCCCCTGGGTCAGCGTGATGAGCGGATTCGTACTCGCCGTGCCCCCGTCGTGCATGAACAGCACCAGGGGATACGACGTGGACTTGTCGTAGTTCTTCGGCACGAACAGGTTGTACTGAAGGGACCTGCCGGTGTCGGCGTCCGTGTACTTCAGCTGATGGAAGTCGTCGACGATCAGGTTGTCGACCTTGCTCGTCGTGATCGCCGTGCTGTTCGCGGCGTACGCGTCACCGCCGGTGGTGGTCACCGTGCCGACCTGGGTCACCTCGGCCGACGCCGTCTTCAGCGTGGGACTCTTCATGCCTCCGCCTCCGCCCGGGCCAGCGGACGGAGAGCCCGACGGCGCGGCCGTCGGCGAGGTAGAGGTCGAGGCGGACGCGGAGGGCTGCTGCGAGGAGGACGACGAACCCGAGAAGCCGTCCTCGTACAGGCGTGCCGCCTCGTCAAGGGGCGAGAGCTCGATGATGACGTAGCGACCGTTGGTCCCGTGTCCCGCCTTCGCCGCGGCAGTGTTGGCGTAGACGTTGGTCACGGTCCTGTCGGTGACCTTGAACGTGGCCGGCGACAGCTTCGACGCGTCGATCTCCGTGTCGTACTCGAGGGCCACAGCGGTGAGCTTCTGGCCGTCCCCGAACACCTCGGTGATGACCGTGCCCTCGATGATGTGACCAGAGCTTGCGGCCAGTTGCAGCCCGGCGACGCTGGTACGCGCCGGGCCGGAGGAACACCCGGCCACGGCGGGAACCGCGGTTGCGGCGACGATTCCGGCAAGGAGACTCCGGCGTTTCACTGATCTTTCTCCCTTGATAAACCGACTTGATATGCCGACTCGCACGAGGAGTTCGGCTCGAAAACCCCCGTCTGCACGCGCCACCGGGCCGATCGTCAGCCGTCTCCGGCCGCACCCCGGCCGGAACGTCCGCCCTCGACGGTCACAGCTCTTTCGCGGTGATGGAGACCCTAGGTCCGCTTCGGAAAAATCGTCAACAATATCGTCGACTACTTAGGAGGCTCACAGCGGACACAGAGCGACCCACAGAAGCGCGGGCAAGCCGGCCGAAGGGGTGGAGTTGGACGCCGCGGGTGATCTTGACGGTGGGCGGGTCGGTCACGTCGTCGATCCGCAGGGGGAGTTCGCCGAGGTGGTAGAGAATCATCCGGTCGGTGGGCCGGACCCGGCGGCTGTCCGGATACAGATCGGTCATGGTCTGCGTGCGGCCCAGTGCCTGCCGGACCTGGCGGCGCCATACGGCTGATCTGCGGCCCTCAAACACGGCTGGTGGGGACGAGTCGAGCAGCCGATCTCGTCCCCACCAACCGTGTGCCGACCGCGGAGCAGGCCGAACGCTGGGGTCGGTCTCGCGCCTGGTACCGGACCCCGACCTGGACAGCACCGCCCTCGCCCTCGCCGTCGAGTTCGCCGAGGGGCCGACGAAAGTCTTCACCGCGGCGAAACGGCTGTGGTCCGCCGGCGGGCGGAACGCCTTGCGGCAGCACCTCGAAGAGGAGGCCAGGCTCATCGCGGCCCTGACCGACGGCGAGCCGGCCCGGACCCGCCGCACCACGTCGTTCCTGCCGGCGCGCACCGCGGGGGGAGTGTGAATCCCGCACATGGCAGCCAGGCCTCGCTCCGGAAGTTCTCCTGTGTACCGGGCGGGACGTCTCTGTGAGCCGCCCATGAGGTCATATGGGTCCCCCATGAAACGAGCAGGATCGTTGGCATCATCGTCAACAATTCCCTACGTTCGCAGGAGCGGATCACTCGGTCCGCGACCATCTGCGAGCACCGGCGGGACACTTCCGGAGAGGGCATCAAGTTGAAGCACAAGGCAATCAAGCGTAGGTCGGTCGTTCTGGGGATCGGTGCGACCGCCGGTGTCACGGCGGTCGGCGGCATCGCCGTCAGCGCGCAGGCGTCCAGCGAGACCGCCTCCGACTCGTCGTCTTCCTCGTCCTCCTCGGACGGCCTGGTCTTCGATCCGGACGGCTACACCGAGATCACGACGACTCTCACGGACACCGACGGCACCGCCCACGACGTGACCTACCACTTCTGGAAGGCCATCACGTACGTCTCCAAGCCGGTCGACGAGAAGTACCAGAGCCTGATCGTCAGCGTGCCCGTCGAGATCGACGGCAAGGCCGTGGACGCCTCGAACGCGCCCATCGTCCTGTCGAACGTCATCGCCGGTTACGTCGAGTCCTCGGTGGCGGCGGCCACCGGGATCGGTGGCGCCGTGGGGGCCGGAGGACCCCCTGGCGGCGGCAGCTCCTCCGCGTCGGCGTCTCCGTCGCCATCCGCCACCGCGTCGGCCTCCCCTGCCCCGCCCAGCGGCGGCGGGGCGGCCGCCATGCCGCAGACGGCGCTCCTGGCCGGCTACGTCGTCGTCGAGCCCGGGGCCCGAGGCCGCACGACGACGAACTCCGCCGGCGAGTACTACGGCACGGCCCCGGCGGCGATCGTCGACCTCAAGGCGGCCGTGCGGTATCTGCGCGCCAACAAGGGCCGCATCCCCGGCGACACCGACCGGATCGTCTCCGCCGGCGTGAGCGCGGGCGGCGCCCTGTCCGCGCTGCTCGGCGCCTCCGGCGACAGCCCGCTCTACGACAAGCTCCTGAAGGAGATCGGCGCTGCCGACGCCTCCGACGCGATCTTCGCAACCGGTGCCTGGTGCCCGATCACCGACCTGGAGCACGCCGACGGCGCCTACGAGTGGAACTGGGGCAGCAACGCCACCCAGTCCACCGGCAAGGTCGTCGACCAGACGGTGTCCAAGGATCTCCAGTCGCAGTTCGCCGAGTACCAGGCGAAGTTGAGGCTCCGCGGCCTGAAGGGCTCGGGTTTCGGCACGCTCACGGCCCGCAACTACGACGACTACCTGGTCAAGCAGTACCTGGAGCCTGCGGCCACCACCTACCTCGCCGCGCTCTCGGACTCCGGCCGCGAGACGTACCTGGCCAAGAACACCTTCATCACCTGGAAGAACGGCAAGGCGACCTTCACCTGGGACGACTTCCTCACCCACGTCGGCGCCCGCAAGAAGACCGCCCCGGCCTTCGACGCCTTCGACCTGTCGGCGGGCGAGAACAACGAGTTCGGCGCGGGTACCACCAAGGCCCGCCACTTCACGGCGTACGGCGCCAAGAACGACACCACGGGCCTGACCACCAAGCGTGTCGCGAGCGACATCCCCGCCAAGCTCGACCTGATGAACCCGATGTACCACCTCGTGGAGAAGGCCAACCCGAAGCGCACCAAGCACTGGTGGATCCGCCTCGGCACCAACGACACCGACACCTCGCACGTCATCTCCGCGAACCTGGCGGCGGCCGCGGCGGCCCTCGGCGACGACGTCAACCACCTCTACTACTGGGACCAGGGCCACGGCGCCAACATCGACCTGCCCGACTTCGTGGCCTGGATCGCCAAGGTCACCGGCTACCAGGGCGCGAAGAAGTAGCCCCGGCACCAACAGCCGCCCGCCCGGGCCGGTCGGGGCTCGGGCGGGCTTGTCCGTGCGTGGCGCCAGGTCTCAGACCAGCGGCCACAGCGCGGCGGTGAGGGCGAAGCCGGCGCATCCCATGACGGTCGTCAGGACCGTCCAGGTGCGCAGACCGGACGCCACATCGAGACCGGCGAGCTTGGTGAACATCCAGAACCCGGCGTCGTTGATGTGGGACAGGGCCAGGGCGCCCGCGCCCATCGCCAGGGCAACCAGGGACAGCTGACCGGTCGACAGGTCGGCGCGCTGGAGCAGCGGGGTGAGGATGCCGGCGGTCGTGATCAGGGCGACGGTCGCCGAGCCCTGGGCCGCGCGCAGGGCGAGGGCGGTCAGGAAGCCGAGCACCAGCACCGGCAGCCCCGTGCGGTCCAGGACGTCGGCGATCGCGTCGCCGATGCCGCTGGCGACCAGGACCTTGCCGAAGACACCGCCTGCTCCGGCGACGAGGATGACCATCGCGACGGGCGGCAGCGCGGAGCCCATGACCTCGGCGATGTGCGCGCGGTTCCAGCCGCGGCGGGCGCCCAGGAACCAGCCGCACAGGGCGACGTCGATGAGCAGGGCCACCATCGGGGCACCGAGGACGGTCAGGACGGCGCGCAGGGTGGAGCCCTCCGCGAGCGCGTTCTGGCCGATGGTGCCGAGGAGGATCAGCAGGATCGGGGTGACGATCAGCGCCAGGACCATGCCGAAGGACGGCGGGCGGGCGTCGGTCTCCGAAGGTGCGGGCTTGGTGAGTACGGCGGTGGCGTGACCGCCCTCCACGGGAGCCGGCGCGCTGCCACCCTCGGTCCCGGCCTCCGGCTCGCCGTACACCTCGGCGTACACCGCCGGGTCCATCGGGTACTCGCGGCGGGTGAGGCGACGGGAGACGAGGTAGCCGAGCAGGGCGACGACCGCCGTGACGGGGAGGCCCAGCAGCAGCATCAGGCCCTGGCTGGCGCCGATCGTCGCGGCGACCGCAACGGCGCCGGGGTGCGGCGGCAGGAAGGCGTGCACGGTGAGCATCGCGGCGCCCATCGGCAGCGCGTAGATCAGCAGCGGCTTGCGGGCGGCGCGGGCGACGCCGTACGCGATCGGCATCAGGATGATCAGGCCGACCTCGAAGAAGACCGGGATGCCCAGGACGAAGCCGGCGACGGTCAGGGCGAGGGGTGTACGGCGGGAGCCGAACCTGTCGATGAGGGAGTGGGCGAACGCGTGGGCGCCGCCGGAGAGTTCGATGATCCGGCCGATCATCGCGCCCAGCGCGATGATGGTGGCGATGTGGCCGAGGGTGGCCCCCATGCCGTCCTCGATGGTCTTCACCAGGTCGGCGGCGGGCACGCCCGCGGCGAGCGCGACGCCGATGCTGACGACCATGAGGGCGACGAACGGCTGGACCTTGGCTCTGAGGATGAGCAGGAGCAGGGTCGCCACACCGGCGACCGCGATGGTGAGCAGGGCGGTGTGGCTCATCGTCCCTCTCCTTCCGGGGTTGTTTCTGCGGATATTTCCGATGACTTGGGAGACAGGACGGTGACGACGGAGGAGTCGTCGCGGGCGCCGAGCCCCGCGCGCTCACCGAGCAGGTAGAGCTGTTCGGCCGCGGCAGCCAGGGGCACCGGGACGTGGGCGTCTCTGGCGATGCCGGTGACGATGCCCATGTCCTTGACGAAGATGTCGAGCCGCGACTTGACCTCGGGCTCGGATCCCTCCTCGTACGTCTGGACCATGCGCGGCCCTCGGTCGGCGAACATGAAGGAGCCGGCGGCGCCGTGCTTGAGGGTGTCCACGACCGTGCCCGGGTCGAGCCCGAGCTCGCGGGCGAGCGCGATCGCCTCGGCCGCGGCCGCGATGTGCACGCCGGCGAGGAGCTGGTTGACGGCCTTCATGGCCTGTCCGTCGCCGGGGCGCGGGCCGACGACCGTGAGGGTGGAGGCGAGCAGGTCGAGGACCGGCCGGGCCGTCTTCAGCGCCGCGTCCTCGGCGCCGACGACGATCAGCAGATCGCCGTCACCGGCCCGCACCGGGCCGCCGCTGACCGGTGCGTCCACCGTCAGCACACCGCGCTCGGCGAGGCGCTGGGCGGTGGAGCGTGCCGCCTCGGGACCGACCGTGCTGGTGAGGATCACGACCGTGCCCGGGCGGAGGGCTTCGGCGGCTCCGTTCTCACCGAACAGCGCGCCCTCGACCTGCACTTGGTCGCGTACGGCGAGCACGACGACGTCGGCGTCACGAGCGGCCTCGGCCGGGGACGCGGCGTCACGGGCGCCCTCGGAGGCGGCGATCGCGGCTCGCCGGTCGGCGGCGATGTCGTAGACGGACACGGGTAGTTCACCGGCCAGGCGGCGCGCCATGGGAAGTCCCATGGCGCCCAGGCCGATGACGGCCGTGCGGGGACGGGGGTGCGGAGACATCTTTGTCCTCCTGGGGAGAGACGAGGAGCGTGCGGATGGGCTGCCCGGGGGCGGGGAAGTCCCCGGGCAGGCAAAGGAGATGTGCGGATGCGGCTCGTGCGAGGGATGGCGCAGGGAGCGGCGGCGCTCGGCGACGCTCGCGAGGGTGTCGCGATGCGCCGAGGCGTCGTACGGCGATCTCGTGCGGTACGGCGCGGTGGTGCGGTTCTTGATCAGCGGGGTGGGGCGGTGCTCGGGGCAACTCGAGCGAGGGTGACGCGATACGGCGAGGCGTCGTACGGCGATCTCGTGCCGTACGGCGGGCTCGTGCGGTTCTTCGTCAGCGGGGCCGGGGTAAGGTCACACGGCCCCTCCCTCGGCGCGGTGGATCAGACGGCCGATGACCTCCAGCGCGGCGTCCCGGACCGCGTCGCGGCCCGCCGCCCACACGGAGACGACGTCGGAGCCGGGCAGTGCGGCCGGGAGGATCGCGTGGACGGCCTCCAGGTAGGCGCGGCGGAGTTCGGCGTTCACGTTGACCTTGGCGACGCCGCGCGCGAGGGCGCCGTGCAGTTCCTCGACGGGCAGGCCGCTGGCGCCGTGCAGGACGAGCGGGACCGGTACGGCCGCGTGGATGGCGGCCAGCCGGTCCAGGTCGAGGCGGACCGGGTCCTTGGTGAAGCCGTGGACGTTGCCGACGGCCACGGCGAGCGCGTCGACGCCCGTCGCGGCGACGAACTCGGCCGCCTGGTGAGGGTCGGTCATCGTCGCGGTCTTGGCGACGGCGTCGGTGGAGACGTCCTCGTCGCCCGGCAGGGCACCGAGTTCGGCCTCCACCCAGGCGCCGTGGTCGCGGGCCCGCCGTACCGCCTCCTTCGTCAGCGCGACGTTCTCGGCGAACGGCAGGTGGGAGCCGTCGACCATGACGGAGGTGTAGCCCGCCTCCAGGCAGACGGTGATCTCGTCCAGGTCCCGGCTGTGGTCGAGGTGCACACCCAGGCGGGCGGCGGAGTCCTCGGCGGCGTCCAGCGCCAGCCGCATCAACGCCTCGCGCCCGGCGTGCTTGAAGGGGCCCGCGCCCGCCTGGATCAGGACGGGCCGTCCGGCGGACTCGGCGGCGGCCGTGATGCCCTGGACGGTCTCCAGGTTGTAGGCGACGAACCCGGGCAGGGCGTGACCGGCAGCCGCGGCCTGCTTCAGGGCCTCGGTTCCGTGCAGCAGCATCAGGCGCTCCGGAGCAGGTCGAGGGCGTCGGCGAGGGCGTCGGGGCCGCCGACGTTCCCGGCGAAGACGATGTAGGGGACGCCGGCCGCTGGGCCGTCCACCGGCTCCCAGAGGGAGACGATGCCGGGCAGCAGCGTGCCCCGGGCCCAGGCGCGGCGGATCTGAAGGCCGTGGGTGGCGGTGTCGCTGGAGGTGATGCCGCCCTTGGCGACCACGAAGGCGGGCCGCCGGGCGGCGTTGACCTGCCGTACCGCCTCCACGAGCGCGGCGGAGACCCGGCGGGAGATCGCCAGGCTGTCGTCCGCGTCGGCACCCGTCACCAGGGTGCGCGAGGTGCGGATCACGGCGTCGGCCGTGTCCAGCGCGTCGGCGGCCGCGGCGGCGACCTCGGCGATGTGGGCGTCACGCCGCTCCTCGTCGAGCAGGAGGGCGACGTCGAGTTCGTACTCGGCGATCCCGCCGCGCTCCCGCAGCCGGTCCAACTGCCGGGTCGTCAGGGAGACATGAGATCCCACGACGATCAACCCGTGCGGCGCGTCGCCGCGTAGCGGGCGCAGTTGTGCGGGGGTGAGCGGTGCCCGTGCCGCCTGTCCGGCGCGGGCCCTGACGAAGGACGGCCCGACCCGGTACAGCAGCCGTGTGCCGTTCTCCTCCGCCTCCGCGAGGGCGAGGGCCAGCACGCGCAGATCGTCGTCGCACACCGCGTCGACGACGGCCGTACGCTCGCCGCGCAGGGAGCTGAGCATCCGCGCGGTGTGTGCCGGGCCGCCGCCGCGCAGGTCGTCGAGGGTGATGCGCAGGACCTCGCTCACGGGCACCCGCCCGCCCGTCTTCTCCTGGACCCACTCGGGCAGCGAGGAACTGCGGTAGCCGAAGGTGGCGTCGCGGGCGAACTCGCTCTCGCCGACCGGCAGTAGGCCGTCGGCCGTCCGCATCCAGTGGCGGGAGCCGACCGTCAGACGGCCCGCCTCGATGTAGGCGGGGACCAGCACGACCCCGTCCGGAGCACCGGCGCCCAGCTCGGTGAGCTCTTCGGCCAGGACGTCGGTCTCCAGCGGGAAGTGGCCGCGCAGGGTCGAGTCGCCGCGGCTGGCCAGGACGTAGTCGGTGTCCTCGGCCGCCGACGCCTCGTGCAGGGAACGAACCACCTCGCGGTTGCGGGCGTCGGCGTCCTCGGGCGACAGGCTGCGGGTGTTGGTGAGGACGAAGAAGGCGGCACTGTCCTGGCGCAGCGCCCAGCGCAGGTCGTCCACCGTCCAGGAGGTCAGAACCGGCACGTCGGCGACCGTCTGGGTGCCGGTCGGGTCGTCGTCGAGGACGACGAGACGGGGGCCGCCGGAAATGCGGGCGGCCACGTCGGCGGCGCTCACCTCGCGGACGGGCGGGAGCCCTTCCAGCACCGCGGCCTCGCTGACGGGTCCCGTCTGGGCATGGAGGGGTAGGGACATGGCGAATTCCTGGTCTGTGACGGGGAGTTGGGGGAAAGTTGGGGGGCGTCAGTCGAGGTCGCGCTTGATCACATGAGTGCGCAGGTCGTCGGCGGTCTGGTTCATGTGGCCGTCCATGGCGACTCGGGCGGCCTCGGGGCTGCCGGACTCCAGCGCGGCGAGCACCGCCTCGTGGTGCGCGATGGCGTTCGTGCGGATCTCCGGGACGGCCGAGGTCTCCCGGCGCCCCTCGACCAGCAGCGGGCCGAACGGCTCGAAGAGCAGCGGGACGAACAGGTTGCCCGTCGCCCGCATCACCGTGTCGTGGAAGTCGATGTCGGCCTGCACGAACTGCTCGGTGTCGCCCGCGTCGGCGGCCTCCCGCATGACCGCCAGGTGCTGGCGCAGCACCTCCAGGTCATCGTCGGTGCGGCGGGAGGCGGCCAGCTCGCACGCGCCGTTCTCGATGAGCCGCCGTGCCTCGATCAGCCGCTCCGACAGGGCGCCGCTCGAGGTCCGCGAGGCCGCCCGCACCACCGGCTCCAGCGCGGTCCACCGGTCCGGCGGGTTGACGTAGGTGCCCCGGCCGCGCACCACCCGGACGACGTTCTGCGCGCGCAGCTGCTTGACCGCCTCGCGCACGGTCAGGCGGCTGACCCCGCCCTGCTGCGAGAGCTCTCCCTCGGGCGGGAGCGCGGAGTCCGGCGGGTACTGGCCGTCGATGATCGCGGTGAGCAACTGCTCGGCGAGGTCATCGGAGAGCGACATGGCGGAACCTCTTCGTTCGGCGATCACATCTGACGTCAGACATCTGATGTCTATGTGCCGGAAACGATGACACCGGAGGTAGGACTCGTCAAGACCCCGGCCGGGAACGATCGAGCGATCATGGTCAGAGGTCGGTCGGTGTGCCCAGGCCCGTGAGGGCACCGACCGGGTCCAGGTCGGGGGTGCCGCGGGGCCACCAGTCGTCGTGGCCCGGTTCGGACTCGTAGGCGTACCACAGGCCGTCGCGGCCGAGGCGGAGCTGGATGTGGCCGCGGGGATGAGTGAGGTGGTTGTGCCAGGGGCGGAAGGCGGGGAGGTCTGCGGCGAGGAGGAGGGGGCGGGCGCGGTCGAAGCGGCCGGCCGGTGGGTCCCAGGGTTCTTCGAGGACGGCGAGTCCTTCGATCCCGCCCTGCCTCCAGGCGGCGACCGCGCGGGCCAGATCCGCCGGGGTGCGGTCGGTGGCGGCGGCGAGGGAGGCGTAGAGGGCTCGGGTGCCGGCGGTGAGGCCGGAACCGGGGCGGGCGGCGGCGAGGCGTACCGCGTCCTGCCACAGGGTGAGTTCGCCCACCGGGTCGCGGCCGGTGCCGAGCAGAGCGTGGGCGCGGGCGGCGGCGTCGGTGGCCAGCTGGTCCAGGGCGAAGGGGTCGGGGCCGCCCGGAGACGCGGGGTAGGCCGGGGGCTGCTCGGGATGGGCGGGGGCGGGCAACGGGGCGGGAAGCGGCGGGAGTCGGCGCGGAGCGAGGGCTTCACTGGCCCTTACGCCGGGCAGTGGCGCCGGTTCCTGTTCCTGGGCGGCACGGGCCGCGCGGGCGGCGCTGAGGCGGGACAGGGCGTCGAGCAGTTCGCGTTCGCCCCGGCCGCGCAGCAGGAGCAGGACAAAGGGATCGGCGTCGAGCAGGCGTGCCGTCTGGTAGCAGAGGGCGGCGGCGTGCTTGCAGGGGTGACCGCGGTCGGGGCAGCTGCACTGCGGTTCGAGATCGCCCGGACCAGGGAGCAAGGGCACTCCGCACTCGGCCAGTGCCTGAGGCATCTCCTTGTCGAGGAGTGCGGCGATGTGTCCGGTCCGGTCGGCGGCGAGGTCCAGGAAGCGGTCCCAGTCGGCGTCGCCGAGCGTCCGCAACCGCACCTGCACGCGGTACGGCCGGGGGCGGCTCCCCTGCACATAGGCGAGCACCAGCCCCGGCGTCACGGTGATCGCGTCCACATGCCCCTGCTCGGCATAACTCCGGCCCCGGGCCAGCCGCTTGGCGTCCAGCGCGCCCTCCTCCAGCGCGGAGACCCAGGCGTTGCCCCACCAGGTGGCGGCGAACCGGGCGTCCTCGGAAGTCCGGGGAGGGAAGGCCGGGAAGGTGCGACGCAGGTCGTTGTCCCGGTTGGGGGCGGCCATGGAGTGCGGGCGGTGGGGGGAGGCCTGGGTTGTCGAGGACGCCGGTGCCGGGAGGAGCCGGTTCTTGTCGGCGCCGGTGTCCGTGGGGGTTTCGCCGGGCAGTGGCGGGGAGTTGGTGTCGGGGCGTGCGGAGGCGCCGCCCAGCGGGCTCGACGGAGCCGAGCCGGCTCGGTTGCCGGTGCTCGGAGAGCTGTCGTCGGCGGCGGATGGCCGTGGAACGGAACTCCCCTGCCGCGTACCGTCGTTGTCCTCGGGGTCCTCGGGGTCCTCCCCCGGCAGGGCCACATCGTCGGGCATCCGGAACGCGTCGGCCAGCAACTCCCGTACATCACGCGCCCGGGCGCCGGCGGCTGGACGCGGTGCGGGGCTTCGGTCCCGGGATGCGGCCGGGGCGGTACGACGCGACCGACCCGCGAGTGCGGCCTCGGCGGTCGCGGCGGCCGCTCGCCTCTTGCGTGCCGCACGCAGCGCTTCGCGGGCGGCATCCGCAGGGCGCGCCTCAGGACTCCCGGCCGTGGCGTCGTCGACAGCCGGAGCGGGCGGGGCCGGCTCGACGACCTGATGCGTTTCCCCACCCGGGGAGTCGGCGGAAGCCGCGGAGGGGGCGCCCGTGTCGAACCGACCTGAGTCGACGTCCGTACCCGCACTTGGGGCACGCCGGGCCGCGACAGCTCCCCGCAAGGCCGCGCGGGCCGCGTCACCTGGCCGAGACTCGGACGGGGCCGGGTCGGGCACGGCGTTCTCGGGCGCCGCCCGCTCAGTGTCCTGCCCGCCAGGTGTCTTCGGCTCATCGGCCTCTGCGTGCGCTCGGTGAGCCGTGCTCTCGGCCGTCGAGCGGTTCGCCCCTTCGGCCACGAAGCCACCAGCGTCCTTCGCCGCGGGACCGCCGGCCCTTTCGCCCTCAGGGCCCCCGCCGCCCCGCACCGCGGAACTACCGACCGCCTCGGCAGCGAGACCCCCCGTACCCTGCGCCGCAGAGCTGCCCGCCTCCTGCGCTTGCCCGCCGTCCGCCCCGGTGACCGTCTGCCCGCCCGCATCCCCCGTCCCCTCCCGGCTCGCCCGCTCCCGCGCCGCCCGCAGGGCACGGCGGGCCTCGTCGGCGGGGCCGGGGGTCATGACGGCCTCCGGAGGGAGACCAGGTCGGACAGGTCACGGTCGGTGAGTTCCGTGAGGGCGGACTCACCGGAGCCGAGGATCGCGTCGGCGAGAGCGCGCTTGGACTCGAGCATCTCGGCGATGCGGTCCTCCACGGTGCCCTCGGTGATGAGGCGGTGGACCTGGACGGGCTGGGTCTGGCCGATGCGGTAGGCGCGGTCGGTGGCCTGTTCCTCGACGGCCGGGTTCCACCAGCGGTCGAAGTGGACGACATGGCCCGCGCGGGTGAGGTTGAGGCCGGTCCCCGCCGCCCGCAACGACAGGACGAGGACCGGAATCGCGCCGCTCTGGAAGCGGTCCACCATGCGCTCGCGCTCCGGCACCGGCGTACCGCCGTGCAGCAGGTCCACCGGGACCGCGCGAGCGGCGAGGTGGGCGGCGATCAGACGGGCCATTCCCACGTACTGAGTGAAGACGAGCGCGGAGCCGTCCTCGGCCAGCAGGGTGTCCAACAGCTCGTCCAGCAGGGCCAGTTTGCCCGAGCGGGCGACCAGCCGCTCGCCGGCCGTCGGCGGGACCTCCTCCTTCAGATACAGCGCGGGGTGGTCGCAGATCTGTTTCAGCGCTCCCAGCAGCTTCAGCACCAGACCCCTGCGCGCGATGCCCTCCGCCGTCTCGATCGCCAGCATCGACTCGCGCACCACCGCCTCGTACAGCGAGGCCTGTTCGCGTGTGAGGGGGACCGGATGGTCCGTCTCCGTCTTGGGCGGCAGCTCGGGGACGATGCCGGGGTCGGACTTCTTGCGGCGCAGGAGGAAGGGCCGCACCAGCCTCGCCAGCCTGGTCACCGCCTCCTCGTCCTCGCCGTTCTCCACCGCGCGCGCGTGCCGGGCGCGGAAGGACTGCAGGGGACCGAGGAGCCCGGGGGTCGTCCAGTCGAGCAGTGCCCACAGTTCGGAGAGGTTGTTCTCGACCGGTGTGCCGGTCAGGGCCACGCGTGCGGGCGACGGGATGGTGCGCAGGGCCTTCGCGGTCGCCGAGTAGGGGTTCTTCACGTGCTGGGCCTCGTCCGCCACGACCATGCCCCAGCGCTGCTCGGCCAGCCTCGCCGCCGCCGCCCGCATGGTTCCGTATGTGGTGAGGACGAAGCCGCCGTCGAGGTCGTCCAGGCTGCGGTCGGCGCCGTGGAAGCGGCGGACGGGGACGCCGGGCGCGAACCGGGTGATCTCCCGCTGCCAGTTGCCCAGGAGCGAGGCGGGACAGACGACGAGGGTCGGCTCACGGCGTGCCCGGCGCAGGTGCAGGGCGATGACGGTGATCGTCTTGCCGAGTCCCATGTCGTCGGCGAGGCAGCCGCCGAGGCCCAGGGCGGTCATGAGGTCCAGCCAGGCCAGACCGCGGAGTTGGTAGTCGCGGAGGGTGGCGTGCAGGCCCGCGGGCGGTTCGGCGGGGTGGACTCCGGTCGTCAGGCGGTCGCGCAGGGCGGCGAGCGCGCCGACCGGGACCGCCTCCACCGTCTCGCCGTCGATCTCGGCGCTGCCGGTGAGGGCGACGGAGAGCGCGTCGACCGGGTCGAGCAGGCCCAGTTCACGCTTGCGGGCCTTGCGGACGAGGGCCGGGTCGACCAGCACCCACTGGTCCCTGAGGCGTACGACGGGACGGTGGGCCTCGGCCAGCGCGTCCATCTCGGCCTCGCTGAGCGGGTCACCGCCGAGCGCCAACTGCCAGCGGAACTGGAGGAGTTCTTCGCTCTCGAAGAAGCCGGTGCCGTCGGTCGCCGAGCCCGGCGCGGGTCGTACCACCGCCGCCGCGGTGAGGTCCTGCGCCAGGTCCCGCGGCCAGTGCACCGCGACTCCGGCAGCCGCGAGCCGGGGCGCCGCCACGCCGAGAAGGTCGCCCAACTCCTCGTCGGACAGCGCCAGTACATCGGGTGCGTCCTGCTCGGAGAGCCGGTCCAGGGGCGGCCACACCCGGGCGGCGCGCCGCACCGCGAGGGCCGCGTCGACGCGTGCGCGGGGTCCGAAGACGGCGTCGGCGTCCCCCGCCCACAGGGCCGCCGCGTCGGCCACGAGGGTCGGGTCGGCCAGGCTGTGCACCTGGACGATCGCGGCACCCGCACTGCGCGCACCGTCGGCGTCGGCGTTGAACAGGTTGTACGCCGACAGGTCCAGGCGGAGCGAGATCCGCACGCCCGCGTCCATGCCGGCGGCGACCTCCGCGGCCCAGTCGTGGGCATGCGGCAGCCGCTGCGGTGCGCGGGCCGCGAAGGGCTTGCCGGAGGCGAACGGTGCGGCGGGGGTGCGAGGCAGCGTGTCGGCGACGGCGTCCAGGAAGGAGCGCATCAGTGCTTCCGGTTCCGGCAGCCGGAGCGGGCCGGGGCCGGGCAGCGGGACCGCGTGGCCCTCGTGGGGCAGGGCGGCCGCGACGGCGCGAAGGTGGGCGATGTCGTCCGGGTCCAGCGGCCCCGCCCGCCAGGCGTCGTGGCCGGTGGCGGTGAGTCCGGGCAGCAGGCGGCCGCGGGCGGTCAACCGCAGCGCGTGCAGGGCGGCCGCGCCCCAGCAGGCCGTGGCGGGATGGGCGGCGGGATCGCGCCGGGCCCGGACAAGCAGCGGAAGGGCCGCGCCGACCGGGAGCGAGAGGGCGGGGGCGGTGCGACGTCGGACTCCCGCTCCGTGCGGTCGTACGACAGTGAGCTCGGCGCGCTCGAGGGAGGCGGCGTCGACCTCGGGGCTCCCGGCCGGCAGGGGCGCGCCCTCGGGATCCCAGAAGGCGATCCGCCCCTCTCGGGGAAGTGGTGCGGGCAGGAAGACGGCTGCGAGCCGGACGGGAACGGCCGCCCCCTGCTGCTCGCCCGTGCGCTCGGCCACCACGGCGCTGTCGCTCATACGTCCTGTCACCTCCCGCCCCGCATGTCGGATCACTCGTCTTCGACTCTACGGGCGGGGTCTGACAATCGGCTCCGGCGACCGGGTCAGGGGACCGTGCGCGAGACGACGTACACCTTCGGGGCGTTCGGCACGGTCAGGTTGACCATGACATCCTGCGTGGGCGCCGGGTCCTTCTGGGAGTGGGTCAGCCCCCACCAGGAGCGCGGTCCGTCGAACCGCCAGCCGCTGACCTTCTGGTCGCGTTCGCTGATGGTGACGTCGCCCTTCTTCAGGTCGGCGCGGCTGACACCCATGCCGGTGAGGAAGGCGGCCAGACCGGCGTCGGTCGTCCGGAACTTGACGTAGAGGCGGCTGGTCTTCCAGTTGTTGGTCTCGTAGGAGGCGACCAGGTCCGCGGGGTGCGGGACGGGCACCTGGTAGAGGCGGCGCTGGACCTTGGACGGCCAGTCGGGCGTGAGGCCCGTCGCCGAGTACTTCGCCTCCTTGTCCTTGCCGCTGTCGCGGCTCTGGTTGGCGGAGATCACCAGGTAGCCGGCCGGGACGCCGATGAGCAGACCGATGATGAGCAGCGTGATCGCCCGGCGGCGGATCTTGTGACGACGGTCCTCGGTGGGTCGCTCCGGCTCGCCGGGGGGCGCCGAGACCTGGTGTGGCAGGGATGCCGTCATGCGGTGTCCCGGGACGTACGGCGGGCCTCCACGTACCGTTCGTATCGCTCGTGCCGCTCCACCCGGCGCCGGTTGGCACGCCGGAAGCGGCGGGCGACCAGGCGGGCGAGATCGGCGGCGCCGACCATGCCGGCCTCGGGGCCGAGCTGGGCGCGGGCGATGCGGGCCTCGGGGCGGTAGCCGCGGCCGGTGAGCTGGCGCTTGAAGGCGTCCCGCGCCGGGCCGATCAGCAGGTCGTCGGCCGCGCTGACGCCGCCGCCGATGACGAAGCAGGACGGGTCCAGGGCGGCCGCGAGGTTCGCGATGCCGACGCCGAGCCACTGGCCGATGTCCTGGAGCAGCTCGATGCACATCGCGTCACCGTCGCGGGCCAGCTCGGTGATCATCGGACCGGTGATGTCGGCGATGTTGCCCTTGACGTGCTCGATGATCCCGTACGCCACCGGCGAGTCCGCGGCGGCCAGCTCCCTGGCCTCCCTGACCAGCGCGTTGCCGGAGCTGTACTGCTCCCAGCAGCCGCGGTTGCCGCACGGGCAGCGGTGGCCGCCGGGGACGACCTGCATGTGACCGAACTCGCCGGCGACCCCGTACTTGCCGCGCTTGACCTGGCCGTCCTCCAGGATCGCGCCGCCGATGCCGGTGCCGAGCGTGATCATGACGAGATGGTCCTCACCACGCCCCGCGCCGAAGCGCCACTCCGCCCAGGCGGCGGTGTTCGCGTCGTTGTCCACCAGGACGGGGACCGCGAGGCGGCCGGCGATGCGGTCGCGCAGCGGCTCGTTGCGCCAGGACAGGTGGGGGGCGAACAGCACACGGTTGCGGTCGGCGTCGACCCAGCCGGCCGCGCCGATGCCGACCGCGTGCACGTCGTGGCGGTCGGACAGGTCCAGGACCAGTTCGACGATGGTGTCCTCGACGACCTTGGGACTCTTGGACTTGTCCGGGGTCTCGGTGCGGACCTTCTCCAGGATGTTGCCGTCGGCGTCGACGACACCCGCCATGACCTTGGTGCCGCCGATGTCGATGCCCACCGTCGGCACGCGGGGTGCGGTCAGGTGTGAGCGGCGTTCCCGCGTGCCGACGGTCCGCAGGGCGGGGGCGCGACGGGAGCCTATGGGGGCGCTGAAGTTGCCGTAGGTGCTCATCGGCGTTGATTCTGCCGCACCCCCTGGGTCAGTGCCGAACGGGGGAGCGACGGGAGTGCGCGCGTCATGCCGGGTGCGGGTGGTTCGTGGCTGGTCGCGCCCGCGCGGCGGAGCCGCACATCGGTAGCCCCGCGCCCCTTCAGGGGCGCACCAGGAGCTGGAATTCGAATGAGTAGCGAGTCGGGCGATATGTATGCGTGCCGTATTCGACCGCCCTGCCCGTGTCGTCGAAGGTCACTCGTTGCATGGTGAGGAGCGGGGCGCCCGCCTCCTCGGCCAGGCGTTCCGCCTCCGCCGCTGTGGCCGCTCTCGCGCCGATGGACTGGCGGGCGCTGTGCAGGGTGATTCCCGCCGTGCGCATCATGCGGTAGAGGCCGGTGGCCTCCAGCTGGGCGGTGTCCAGGTCGAGGAGGGCCGGGGGGAGGTAGTTGCACAGGTAGGCCATCGGCTCGCCGTGCGCGAGGCGCAGGCGTTCCACCCGGTGTACGTCGCTGCCCTCGGCGACGCCGAGCGCCGCGGCGATCTCGGCGGTGGCGGAGACGACGGTGTTGACGAGGACCTTGGTCGCGGGGCGCTGACCGGCCGCCTCCAGGTCGTCGTAGAGGCTGCTGAGCTCCAGGGGGCGCTTGACCTGGCTGTGCACGACCTGGGTGCCGACTCCGCGGCGCCGCACCAGCAGGCCCTTGTCGACGAGCGACTGGATGGCCTGGCGCACGGTGGGCCGGGACAGGCCGAGCCGGGCGGCGAGCTCGATCTCGTTGCCCAGCAGGCTGCCGGGGGTGAGCGTTCCGTGCTCGATCGCGGCCTCCAACTGCTGGGACAGCTGGAAGTACAACGGCACCGGGCTGCTGCGGTCCACACTGAGCTCGAGCGTCACGGTCGGGTCCACTCCTGGTTTCGGCACGGGCCCGAGCGTAGCTCCGTGCGCTGTTGACGGGAAGTCGTGTAGTCAGATTGTCCGGACATACAGATTGACAGCAGGGGGTTCTCGACCACACTTTGTTCACATGCGCATCGGGGTCATAGGGACGGGCCGCATCGGCACCATTCATGCGAACACGCTCAGCCGCCATCGGGAGGTCGGTTCCTTAATCCTCACGGACGCGGACGGGGCACGGGCCCAGGAGCTCGCGCACCGCCTCGGGGAGACCGCGGCCCCGGGGGTCGACGAGATCTTCAAGTGGGGCGTGGACGCCGTGGTGATCACTACGGTGACCTCGGCCCATGCCGAGCTGATCGGCCGGGCGGCGCGCTCGGGACTGCCCGTGTTCTGCGAGAAGCCCATCGCACTCGACCTGCCCGGCACGCTGCACGCCATCGCCGAGGTGGAGACCGCCGGGACGGTTCTCCAGATGGGCTTCCAGCGGCGCTTCGACGCGGGCTACAGGGGCGCGCGCGAGGCGGTGCGCTCGGGACGGCTCGGACGGCTGCACACCGTGCGGGCGCTGACCTCCGACCAGGCGCCGCCGCCGGTCGACTGGCTGCCGCTGTCCGGCGGGCTGTACCGGGACGCCCTCATCCACGACTTCGACATCCTGCGCTGGGTGACCGGGCACGAGATAGTCGACGTGTACGCGGCCGGGTCCGACGCCGGGCCGCCGATGTTCCGGGCCGCGGGGGACGTCGACACCGCGGCGGCCCTGCTCACCCTCGACGACGGGACCCTCGCGACGGCCACGGCGACACGGCTCAACGGGGCCGGGTACGACGTGCGCATGGAGCTCGCCGGGGAGCTGGACCAGGTCGTGGTGGGCCTGGACGACCGTACGCCCATCGCGTCCACCGAGCCCACGGGGCCGCCCGCGGCGGACAAGCCCTGGACGGGGTTCCTGGAGCGCTTCGGTCCGGCCTACGAGGCCGAGCTGGCCGCGTTCATCGAGGTGGTCCGGGGCGAGAGAGCGAACCCCTGCGACGGGCGCGAGGCGTTGCAGGCGCTACGGGTCGCCGAGGCGTGCGAGGTGTCCCGGCGTGAGCGCAGGGCCGTGCGGCTGGCGGAGATCCCGGGCGGCGCGAGCGCGGCCGCGTTCTGAACCCTCCCACCCAGCCGGCCTCGCTCGCCGACCTCACTCCGGCACACCCACCGACCTGACCCCGTCAACGAGCAGAGCCCCCGTCGAACCCGCCACGCCGTACCTGCCGGACCCGCCGGGCCCTACCACCGCACCGGCAGGCTCCGCACTCCTCTGATCAGCATTCCTGGCAGCCACTCCCCCGCGGGCCCGGCGAGCGCGAGGGAGGGAGTGCGGTCCAGCAGGGTCCGGATCACCGTGCGGGCCTCCATGCGGGCCAGCGGGGCGCCCAGGCAGTAGTGGATACCGTGGCCGAAAGCGAGGTGGCCGCGCGGGTCGCGGCGGATGTCGAAGCGGTCCGGTGCCGGGTACCGGGAGCCGTCGCGGTCGGCCGCGCTCAGGCAGATCATCACCGGGTCGCCCTTGGCTATGGCCCGTCCCGCTATCTCCAGGGACTCGGCGGCGTACCGGAACGTCGCGTTCTCCACCGGCCCCTCGTAGCGCAGCGTCTCCTCGACCGCGCCGTCGATGAGGCTCATGTCGGCGCGCAGGGCGGCGAGTTGGTCCGGATGGGTGAGCAGGGCGTGCACGCCGTTGGAGATGAGGTTGACCGTGGTCTCGTGGCCCGCGATCAGCAGCAGGAAGGCCATGCCGCGCAGTTCCGACGGGGAGAGCCGGTCGCCGTCCTCGGCGGTGGTGCGGATGAGGTCGCCGAGCAGGTCGTCGCTCGGTCCGGCGCAGCGCTTGTCCTCGATGAGCTCCGTCAGGTACTCACCGAGGCGCAGGACGGCGTCGTACGAACTCTCCGGGCTGGTGGGTGCCACGACCTCCGTGGACAGCTTGCGGAACTCCGTGCGGTCCATCTCGGGCACGCCGAGGAGCTCGCAGATGACGGTGATCGGCAGCGGGTAGGCGAGGGACTGCACCAGGTCGGCGCGGCCGTGCGGCAGCATCGTCTCGAGGAGCTCGTCGGTGATCTCCTGGATCCTGGGCCGCAGTTGCTCGACCCGGCGCACGGTGAAGGCGCGGGAGACGAGCCCACGCAGCCGGGTGTGCTCGGGCGGGTCGCTGCCCAGCAGATGGCGGCCGATCAGCTCCTCGTCGTGGAACACCGCGCCGATTCTGCGGCCGTCCTTGGACAGTCTCGGATCGGCGAGTGCCGCGCGCGCCTCCTCGTGCCCGACGACGAGCCAGGTCGAGTAGCCGGCGTCGGAGCCGGGCGGTCGCACCCGGTGCACGGGGCCGAGGCCGCGCAACTCGGCGTAGACGGGGTGCGGCTCGACACGGAAGGCGTCGCCGTACTCGCCGAGATCGATCACTGCTTCGGTCATGAACTCCCCCTCACACTCTCAACGCCCGGTGACCGTGCCTAGTGCCCGTCCGGCTCGGATTCCGCGGACCCTTCCAGCAGTCCCGCGTCGTACGCCAACAACGCGATCTGCACCCGGTTGTTGAGGTCGAGCTTGGCCAGCACGCGGGAGACGTGGGTCTTGACCGTGGCGACGCTCATGTAGAGGGCGGCGGCGATCTCGGCGTTGGACAGGCCCTGGCCGACGGCGACGGCGACCTCGCGTTCACGGTCGTTGAGGGCGGCGACGCGCTCACGCGCGCGTGCCCTTCGGGTGTCGGCGGCGGAGCCGACCGCGTGCTCCATGAGCCGGCGGGTGACGGTGGGCGACAGAACGGGTTCGCCGGCCGCGACCCGTCGTACGGCGGCGAGGATCTCGGCGGGCGGGGTGTCCTTGAGGACGAAACCGGCGGCGCCCGCGCGCAGGGCCCGTAGGACCTGCTCGTCTGCGTGGAAGGTGGTCAGGACGACGACCTGGGGGGCGTCGAGGCGGCCGCGCAGCCGTTCCGTGGCCGTGAGGCCGTCCACCGACGGCATTCTGATGTCCATGAGGACGACGTCCGGGCGGGTCCGGTCCACAGCCGCCTCGACCTCGGTGCCGTCCGCCGCCTCTCCGACGATCTCGATGTCCTCGGCGCCGCCCATCATCAGGGACAGACCGGCCCGCACGAGGGGGTCGTCGTCGACGAGGAGCACTCTGATCACAGTCATGGGCCTACGTAATCACGCGGAGGCGGAGCGCAATCACCCTTGTGGCCGGGCGAGTTGCACTACCGACGACACCAGGGGACGTCACCCCCACGGCAGCCACGCCCGCACCCCGAACGCCCCGTCCGTCTCCGCCCCGTACTCCAGCCGGCCACCGGCGAGCGTGGCACGCTCGGTGAGGCCGATCAGGCCCTGCCCCGAGCCGGGGACGTGCGGCACCTCGCCCTCGGGCGCGGGGTTCTGCACGGTCACGACGAGGCCCTCGCCCGGGCCGCCGACGACGGTGACCGTGACCTCCGTGCCGGGGGCGTGCTTGCGGGCGTTGGTGAGGCTCTCCTGGGCGATGCGGTAGGCGGTGCGGCCCACGGACGCGGGCACGGCGGCGGGGTCGGACATGCGACTGTCGAGGATGACCTTCATGCCGGCCTCGCGGGACTCGGCGACCAGGGTGTCCAGCGCGGCGAGGGTCGGCTGGGGCCGGCCCGTGTCGTCGTGGTCCGCCGCCCGCAGCACCCCGATGATCTCCCTGAGATCCTGGAGCGCCTCGTGCGCGCTCTCCCGGATGACGCCGGCCGCCCGCGCGACCTCCTCCTGAGGCGCGTCCGGCCGGAACTCCAGGGCCCCCGCGTGGACGCTCAGCAGCGTCAGCCGGTGCGCGAGGACGTCGTGCATCTCGCGCGCGATGGCCTCGCGGGCGAGCCGCTGCGCCTGCTCGGCCCGCAGTCGCGCCTCGGTCTCGGCGCGCCGGGCGCGGTCACGCAGGCTGAACATGAGCTGCCGTTTGGCCCGCACCAGCAGGCCCCAGCCGACCATCGCGGCGATCAGCACCACGGAGAGGAGGACCGAGACGAGGTACGGCAGGTCCGCGTCGGGCCGCAGCCGGAAGGTGAGTGGGACCACGGCGATGTTGATGCCGCCCACCCAGGCGACGTACCGGAAGGGGCGGTGTACGGCGAGGGTGAAGACCGCGATCATGCAGGCGCCGCCGGCCGTGTCCGAGAGCACCCCGAGCGGGATCGTGGCCAGGGCGAGGCCCAGCGGCCGGCGGCGGCGCAGCCACACGGCGGCGCAGGCGAGCGCGCCGAGCAGCTGGTCCAGGGTGGCCGCGGTGTGCGACACATGGGGGTTGTTGCCCACCGCGTCCGCGGCCATCAAGCCGATCAGTACGGCCAGGAGGAAGCAGGAGAAGTCGACGATCCAGTCGCGCGCGGTACGCCGGGGCCGCCGTCCGGGCCGAACGGCGGACGGGTCGAACTCGTGGATCACCGCGGACGGCAGCAACCAGCGTCGGCCGGGGAAGGCCGGAGGTTCGGGAACCGTCTTGTCACCGCTCACGGTCGACAAATCTACGCAGCGTGGGCCCGCCGCACCCGTCCGTGGACGGCATCCGCGACCAAAGTCGCGACACCGCAGACTTTCGGCGTGGGCGGCCCCGTGGTTCCGATGCTTTCGCGCGAGGAGGCTCACCCCGCGGCCGATGCCCGTGGGGGGTCCGCGGGGCGAGGGTCCCTCCATGAAGCAACTCCTGGAACTGCTCGGTCTTCTCGCCCTGGTGCAGGGCGGGACGGGTCTGCTGCACGAGTTCACCGACTGGCACATCGGCCTCGTCCAGCGCATCGGTCTCCTCGACGGTTACGAGGTCTACGCAAGCGTCGCCCTGATCGTGCTGGCGTTCGCGCTGTTCGCCGCCGCCGGGAGCCGGCGGTCCGGCTGAACGACCCCGGCCCCCTCGAGCGGCCGGAGACAATGTGGTGACGCTGGGTCGCAGGTTAACTCCGCGAAAACTCCTCGGACTTGACGGGAAAATCCCTCGAGTTGTCATTGACATGCCACTGTCTACGCGCGTCATCATGTGGTCATGAGATTCCCCCCACGAATCGCTCGTATCGGTACGGCAGCCGCCGTCCTGTCCGCTCTCCTCGTCGGCGGCACCGTCGCCACCGCCACGCCCGCGGCCGCCGCGGTCGGCAGCATCTGCTACAGCGACCTGCCCTCCCAGGCGTACGACACGCTCGACCTGATCGACGCGGGCGGCCCCTACCCGTACTCGCAGGACGGCACTGTCTTCCAGAACCGGGAAGGCGTCCTGCCCTCACAGTCCTCTGGCTACTATCACGAGTACACCGTGATCACGCCGGGCTCCTCCACCCGCGGCGCGCGCCGCATCGTCACCGGCGAGGAGACCCAGGAGGACTACTACACCTCCGACCACTACGCCACGTTCGATCTCGTCGACTTCGGTTGCTGAGGTCTGACACTCCGGTTCTCCACCAGCACGGGCCAGATCATGATCCGCGTGTTTCCTGGCCAGGGACGCTGTCGGCGTTACACGAACCACCCAGCGTGCGGTTCCGTGCGCGCGCAAGGCGGTTCGCTGTCGGCTACGTCCGTTGAACGCCCAGCCCCTCGCCCCGCGCACCCCACCCCCCACGCCTTGGGTCGCGGGGCGAGGCAGTTCGGCCTGGAGCCACCCGCAGTGGCGTCGCCGCCCGCCGCCCGTGAGGCTCGACGGCCGGGGACGTGTCGTCGGGTGCGTCCCAGGAGGCCCGAAGCCCTGGCCCGTCGCGTAGGGCGCGCAGGCTGACGCGTGTCCCTTGCCCGTCGTCGATGTGCCACGTGTCCATGTCCTGGCAGGTCTTCATCCGAATCCGATGAACGGACCTACGGGTACTTCCTGGACCAAGGACCTGTGACACCCGAGGGCGACGGCACCCGGGGCGACATCGAGCTGACGCGGCAGCCGAGCACAGTCAAGGGCAAGATGCTCGCCGCCTGCTCCCGGCCACTGATCCGCGGGGCCGTCGGTGCGGCACGACCCACACGACGAGGGCCGACAGCGTGACTGGCGGCCCCTTCGTCATGTCTTGCGTACGTGGCCCGGGTCGATCACTTGTCGAGGTGGGTGGTGAAGTGGTCGGTGAGCTTGTCCACGGCGGGGTCGATGTATTCGCGCTTGTCGTAGAGGTCGACGTGGCTGGCTCCGGGGATGCGGTGGAGTTCCTTGGGGCCGGTAGCGGCCTGGTGGGCCTCGAGGGCCATCCAGGCGGTGACGGCGCGTTCGCCGATGATCTGCAGCATGGGGCGGGGGCCGATGAGGGGGACGGCACGGAAGACGTCGCTGGAGGCCATCCTGTCGATGCTGTCCCACGCGAGGTACTTCGCGGAGCGCTCGTGGTGGCCGCGGGGGCCGCAGTAGTACTCCCAGCCTTCGACGCCGTGTTCACCGCCAAGTGTGCCCGCCTGTTCGGCGGTCTCGGGGAACATCGTCATCACGCCGGGGTCCTCGCCGCGGGCGGCGCGGGTGCGGGCCTGGGCGGCGGCGTCCAGGAGGGCCTGGAAGACGGCCGGGTCCTGGGAGCCGTCGGCGCCGTAGCGGAACTGGCGGGCGGGTTCGGCGGTGCAGACGGTGGCGACGGCCTTGACCCGGTGGTCGCCGCCGGTGGCGGCCAGCGAGTAGCCGCCGGAGGCGCAGATGCCGAGCAGGCCGATGCGGTCGGGGTCGACATCGTCGCGGGTGGTGAGGTAGGACACCGCGGCCTTGAAGTCCTCCACGCGCTGGGCGGGGTCCTCCAGCCCGCGGGGCAGGCCTCCGGACTCACCCTGGTAGGCGGCGTCGAAGGCGAGGGTGACGAAGCCGCGCTCGGCCATCAGCTGCGCGTAGGTACCTGAGGTCTGCTCCTTCACCCCGGTCCCGGGGTGTCCGACCACCAGCGCCGGACGGCGGCCGGCAGCCGGTCTGTCGGAGGTGTAGAGGTGTGCCGCGATCTCGATACCGGCGCTGTCGAAACTGACACGGGTCCTGGCCATGAAAACAACACTCCCTGAAGGCGGTGACGGACGATGCCGTGGAACACCCGGTCCGGGCCGGGCACACATCCACCATCCGCCGCCCGCCCGGTCCGCGGGAGAGTCAGATCTCTGCCTGGGAAAGAACCTGCCCCCCCCCCCCCCCCCCCCGCACATGTGCCGCCCCCGGTGCGACGGCATGGCACTGAAGAGCATGCGGTCAGCGCGGCGAGGCCGTCGGCCGCGCCGTCACCGCCGTTGAGACCGCGGTGGCTGGTGCCCGGGGCGAGGAAAAGGCGGCAGAAGTCGTCGACCCGCGTGGTTACGCCCAGCTCCCGCTCGACCTGCTCGCGCTACTTCACGGTGCCCTGGCGCGTGGATGTACCGGTCGGCCAGCCCGTGCCAGGTCAGCAGCGTGCCGCCGGACCCACGGAAGCCGGACAGGTCCGGGTCGTTCCGTGCCGATGACCTGGTCGTACTCGGCCTGTGACCTGGAGCAGCTGCGTGAACCCGCTGTAGGTGACGACGAGTTGGAAGCCGCCTTCGGCCCAGGCCCCGGCGCGATCGTCGTGGCGAGCCACGACCGCTGGCTGCGCCGACGCCGGCAGGCCGCGAGCTCCGCCTGGAACCGGGACGCGGTCGGCAGAAGTGGGTCCCGTACGATCTCGAGCCTGCCGTGACCAGGGAGAACCGTCTGAAGCGGTGACGCTCCTTGCGTTCGACTCGAGTCACCTGTCAAGATGGTGATGTGAATCCTGACCATGTATTCGTATGCGGACACCCTGCTCTCGATTTCGCGGCCACCCTCCGGGCCCGGCGCTCGACGCGGTTCGAGATGTTCGTGACGCCGGAGCGGCTGAATGCCTGGTACGTGGAGTCCGGGCTGGTGGACACGATCACTCCCGGCGAGGAGGACGACGTCCGGGCGGCGACGACCGTACGCGAGGCCGTCTACCGGCTCGTCACGAACCGCCGTCTCGGTGAGGAGTTCGACCGGGAGGCGCTCGCCGTGGTCAACGCAGCCGCCCGCAAGCCTCCCGTGACGCCGCAGCTCACCCTGGCCGGACGGCACACCGAGGCGACGCCGGAGCAGGCACTGGCGACCGTCGCCCGGCAGGCCGTGGAACTGCTCAGCGGTCCGGACGTCCCCTTGATGAAGGAGTGCGGCAACCCCGAGTGCACCCGGGTCTACATCGACCGCTCCCGGGGCATGCGGCGCCAGTGGTGCGGCATGGAGTCCTGCGGCAACAAGATCAAGGCCGCCGCGTACCGCGCACGCAAGAAGACCGCGCCGGCGGCAGCCGCCCGCTGATCCCTCACCTGGGCGGCGCGCGGCTCCGGCGAAAGTGGGGCTCGGTCGGCGGCGGGGTCCTTGAGGTCCTGCGGAACTTGCTCCTCCCCGCCAGGTCACCATCCCACCGGGCCGGAGCACAGGCTGGCACTACCACGAGGGAACCCTCCTCGGCTTCGTCCAGCAGGGCACACTCAGCCACTTCGGCTCGGACTGCGCATCCGATGGCGTCCACCAGGCCGGCAGCAGTCTCACCGGGCCGTCCGGCGCCGACCGCGTCCACCTCGGCCGCAATTTCGGCACGACCGATGTCGTGCTCGACGTCCTGTACGTCTGCCGCACGGCGCACGACGCTCCCCGCCGACCAAGGCCACTCCGGCCGCCAAAACCGCAGAGACCGGCGCGAAGGGAATGTGGTCAGGGTGATCTCGGCAGTGACGGTGGTGCTGGTCAGCCGTAGCTTGCGGAGGGTGGCGGCACGGCGCAGGGCGCCGGGGAAGCAGGCGGCCCAGCCCGCGCCCAGGAGCTGCTCGGCGTTGGTCGCGGTGCCGGCACCCCCGAGCTCCTCGGGGAGGGCGAGGCCGGTCTCCAGAAGACCGTCGGAGGAGCGGACGTGACCGCCGTTGCGGCCCTCTCCGTCGACGTCGGCAACGGCGGTGCAGGGGACTGCCATGACTGTGCTCCCCATCTGGATCGAACGTCTTCGGGCACCTGCCGACCAGGACACCTTCGCATCACCGGTTGAGACGGTGACGCAAGCATGGCAGCCGCCACCGTCACCCGTCAAGCAGGTGACTGGCGACTTTGCGGGTTACCCGTATCCCTTGTCGCTCTTGTGACGTGTCCCAGCTGTGCCAGTGGTGTCGAGTGACGCCTGCCCGATCCTTTGACAGCAGTTGTTCACCGTCTCGGGAGGCGGTTGGATCGGGGCGGGGTCGACGTTCACGAGAACGGGAGGCACCTGAGGCAGAGCCTGTTACGGGTGTCGGTTGAAGAGTGCTGAGGGGATTGTCGTGGAGTGGTCGACGGGGTTGCTCGGGTTCGCCGCCGGGCTGCTGATATCGGTCACCACCGCGCCCGTCGGCGTCTCGGGGGCGGTTTTCCTGCTGCCCATCCAGGTCAGCGTGCTGGGCGTGCCGAGCCCGGCCGTGACGCCTACGAACCTGCTCTACAACGTCATGGCCGGCCCCGGTGCCCTCTTGCGGTACCGGCGAGCCGGGCGACTGGGTGGGCCGCTGACCCGCTTACTCGTCGCGGGCACCGTTCCCGGTGTCGTCATGGGCGCCGTCATCCGCGTGTTCGCCGTTCCCGGCCCACGCATCTTCCGCCTTCTCGTAGCGGCGCTGCTCCTGCCACTCGGGCTGTGGCTGTGGCTGCGGACCGTACGCCCGGCA